>JBGVAE010000001.1:0-22861 GCA_045224215.1 Candidatus Cryptobacteroides sp.
ACTTAGGGCCCCAGTCCAGGACTGCGAACCTTACTATGTAAACGAAGATATCGGTGATCGCCAGGATCCATACTATCTTGTTCTTCATGACTTTCTCGCGGATGAACTTGCGGAAGGCTTCCTTGGATTCATCCTCGTCCAGCTCGGTCTTGGTATCAGGAAGCTCCGGCAGTCCGACAGAAGAAGGGGTGTCCCTGAGTGTGGCCACGATCAGGATTATTCCCAGGACACCGATGAAAGCTGGAATCCAGAAGCACCACTGCCAGGCTCCCACGTGTGAAGCGGCCGTCATGACTGCAGGGTCGGACATTTCCTTGCCCAGATTGTCAGCTACCTTGGAGACGATTTCAGGATTCGAAGACAGGTTGGTTCCGAGATGACCGATTATCCAGCCGCAAAGGACGGCGGCAAGACCGGCACCGATCGAATGGCCCGTATTCCAGATGGACATCTTAGTGGCCAGCTCCTTAGGTGGAACCCAGTTGACCATAAGGTGGTTGCATGGCGCGAAGCCGCATCCCTGGAATACATTGTTGAGGATGAGCAGCACCGCCATTATGGCAACCATCGCATTGATGAAATCCGGTCCGCCGTCCTGTCCCGTGATGGCGTGGCTCAGGTCCGCGCTCCATCCGAAAACCAGGTTCAGGATCACGCAGGCTGTTAAGCCAAGGGCAAGATGCCATCTCGGATTGGACCTGTCGGCTATGAATCCATTGACGAACTTGGAAATACCGTAAATGATACCTACCAGCGTCAGAATGATACCGAAATTGGTGTCGGTGATGCCATATTCTGCCCCAAGGGCCGGCATTGCGAATGAAAAATTCTTCCTGACAAAATAGAAAATGGAATAGCCTACCATCGAACAGATGATGACTCTCCACTGCCAGTACTTGAAAGATTTCTTTGTCTGCATTTGATGACTTGTTGACCGGATTTAGCGGAACAAGCATGTAAAGTTAGGAATATCCCGGGTCAAAGACAAAAAAAATGAGGGTCGACGCATCCCGCGTGGACTCTCACTCTAACCACATAATTAATAACACTAAAACTAATAACCAATAGGTTGATCGGGGAGAGAACCTCCTTGCTCAACCCGAAGACAAAGATATGTCACTTTTTTTTATTCTCCAAATATTTTTAACTATTTTTTGTAAATATTTTTTCTTCTTTCGCCATAAATACCTTTATTTCAACAATATAAACAATAAGAATAATTTTAATACCATTTTAACAACCGCCCCTACAACTACCTGAAACGCCCGCTAAAAACGTTTAAATACAAATTTGAAAGATTTTACTTTCAGTTTATCATCATCCCATCATCCTTTCCTGCGGCCCCAGGCCCCCAAGGCCACCCTCCTGACCATGTGGTCCACTCCCCGGCCCACATGCCGCACCAATCCACCTCTGCTGAACCATGTGGTCCACTCCCCGGCCCACATGTCACGCCAGTCCACCTCTGCTGAACCATGTGGCCCCTTTCCCGGCCTACATGTCACACCAGTCCACCTCTGCGCCTTATGGCAGGGCGCGAGGAGATGTCATCCTGAGCGAGGCGAAGGATCTCCCCGCAGCGCCCAGCTGCCGGAGCGTTTATTCCGGCAGTGGTGCCATCAATCCGGATAATATGTTCTCCTTATCACTCACCGACCTCCAGCAGAAACCTTCCGGTCCCCACTTGAGAACATAATCGACCCTCTTTGTCCGCGAGAAACACCTTCCGGTCCCCGCTTGAGAACATAATCGCCCATTTTTGTCCACGAGAAACACCTTCCGGTCCCCACTTGAGAACATAATCGACCCTTTTTGTCCGCGATTAGAGACCGGAAGGAGGGTTACGTAGTGTGATTAGGAATCACACCACGGCGAGGGTGGCGACGGAGATGCGGGCGGAAGTGTACGGGCGAAGGGCGGAGTAGCAGGAATACAATGTCGCTCCGGTTGTGAATACGTCGTCCACTAAAAGAATATGGGAATATCCTCCGGCTGGCCAGCGGACATTCCGCCGCACCAAGAAAGCCAGCCGGACATTCCGCTCCTTCTCACCGACGGAAAGAGTCGCCTGGGACCTGGTCCTCCTGGCCCTGTACAGGATGTCTGTCCGAAGATCCGCACCCAGCGCAACGGCCAGTTCCCTGGCTATGATCTCCGCCTGGTTGTAACCCCTGGTCCATCTTCTGGTCCAGTGCAATGGAACCGGAATCACAGCATCCACATCAGAGTAAAGACCTGAAGCCACCATTTTTTCCCCGAGCCGTCGCGCGAAAAACCGTCCGGCAGAAAAATCAGCCTCATATTTCAAACTCTGGGTTATCCTCCTGTAGCCGGTCCCTGAACGATAGTAAAAAAGAGCTGTGGCATAGCAATAACAGCCACTTTCCACAAAGGAGTTGAACCTGTCAGCCATGGGATTATGCGACCTGCAGGAATACCCGGTACGGGGCAAGCCTGCAAGGCAGTTGATGCAAAGATGGCTTTCATGAAGAGCCAGAGGTGTCCCACAGACCAGGCAATGCCTGGGAAGTAAAAGATCCAGGAACCCGGTAGAAAAACCGGAAAAAGAGATATTCGCTTTCATAGTCCATAAGGTTTCTGCAATATTAAGAAGAATAAACAACAAAAATCAAAAGAAACGACAATAAGGAACCAAATTTGCATAAAAGAATAATACACAGTGCATCAGGCTAACCAATTAGGTATATTGTCATGAAAACTGATGCTATTTCATAAATAAGTGGTTATTTGCATAAACCCGTCTGGCGAGATGTCACACGGGTTTTTATTTTGTAAATTTGCCACCATGAAAAGAATAACCATAATATTCCTTACCATATTTTCGGGATTATATTCCTTGACAACGGCAGCACAGACCGTTTCCTACCCTTCCGACCTCAAGGCCCAGCTGGACGGCTTCGACAAGGAAATTACGGAATGGTACGCCCTCAACGGATGCGAGAAAACCCGGACCGATGCGAATTCTCCGGAAGCCAGGATAGCCATTCCAAGCTGCCCTCAGAGCGAACTTCTTTGGAATATGGTCCGTAAGTCTGGAGGAACCCCGGTTCTGATGCCGGCCCCGGATGAATTGTCCAAGCCCGCAGCAGAATTGCATTATCTTGGCGCGAATTGGGACGGAGTCCTTATGCCTGACGACTGGGTGAAAGCTTCCGATGAATATTCCCTGGCGGTTTACAAGACCGTCGCCGACCTCAACCTGCCTTATATCGGAGTCTCGCAGACCACCAAAAGGATCGACTCCGGACTAAGAAGGCTCCCCTGCGGCATCAACAGCCTTGAAAGCCTAGTGAGGAAGGCCCGCACATACAGGAAGGCCAAGGGAATAATGGATGAGATCTTCACAATCGACACCCACAACGACCTCCCTGAAAACTACGGCAGAGGATGGTCGGTCGGAAAGATGGGACTCAGCATGTGCAGCGTTCCGAAAATGGATTACGGACACCTCGACGCCCAGGTCCTGGCCAGTTTCCTCTGGCAGAAGTCAGAAGACGCCGCCGGGAACAAGAGCGCCCTGGCACAGAACCTCCGACAGATCGCACAGATTAAAGAAGACATCGCAAAACATTCAGCCCTCTGCGGCCTGGCCAGGACTCCGGAGGAAGCCTACGCCCTTCACGAAGAAGGCAAGAAAGCCTTCTTTATCGGAATGGAGAATGGATACGGGCTGGGAGGCGATGTGGCCAATGTCAAGAAAATGAGAGAGCTCGGAGTAATATACATTACCCTCAGCCACTTCCGGGACAATGCCATCTGCAACACCTCATCCAGGCACGGAAGCAACCCCAGCAAGGGTCTTACCGCTTTCGGGATAAAGGTTGTCGAGGAAATGAACCGGTATGGCATAATGGTGGACCTTTCGCATCCTTCAGCCGGAACATTCTGGGACTGCATAAAATACAGCAAGGCTCCTGTAATATGCTCCCACTCAGGAGCCAAGGCAATATACGGCCACGACCGGGGCCTGGACGACAGGCAGCTGCGTGCTCTTGCAAAGAACGGAGGAGTGATCCAAGTCTATGCCGTGCCGGAATTCCTTACCGCACACAGGCCGTCATCAACCATCAACGACATGATGAAGCATTTCTTCCATTGTGTGGAAATAGCTGGTCCTGATCATGTTGGAATAGGAAGCGATTTCGACGGCGGTGGTGGAGTCTGGGGATGCAACGGAGACAATGACCTCATCAACATCACCGTACTTATGCTCGAGCACGGCTACACCAAGAAGCAGATAAAAGGCTTCTGGGGCGGCAACTTCATGAGAGTCATGTCCGAAGTCCAGTCCCTCGCTACTTTCCGGTAAACTGCCCCAGGAAGAATATCGCCCCAGTACTCACCTCCGTAATTCCATATACAAACGGACGGTCAGCATGGAATTCGGCTGCCATGTCCGGGGATTGACCACTACCACTACTTGCAAAAACCATGACCACATCTGTCACGGCAGCGGCTTCAGAGCCCTGTTCGTCCACTTTTATCTTTGCTTTGTGAAGGACACTGGAGATGTAAAGACGCAGTGTCGTCTGGTCATAGACATTTTCGGCCATCAGGTCAAATGCAGCCCTAGTATCAAAAGCCTCTTTTATTCCCAAAGACTGAAGATGTTCTGACAAATCCTCGGCGCCATACGAGGTTTCGAAAGAAGGAATTTTCACATCTACCTTCATTCCTCTGAATTTCGATAAAACATTGTTCCAAAGGTCAATATCCAAATTCTTCTTGAATTTATCGAACCCTTCCGCTCCCTCTTCGTCCGGCAGGAAGAATACCATGTTGAACGCTTGGTTACCAAATGGCAACCTCAAGGCCTTGCAAATTCCAGGTAAGTACGCATAATCGAATGTATCCTCCTGGTGCATCATATTGACTTTGTTTTGACCATCAAGTCCTATGAAATATTCTTTCCTGGAATCCTCCTTCTTGAACTGGTTCGACCATATTCCCTTGAAATAAACGGCATTGAGCAAGTGGGCGGCTTCAAGGATGATTGGCTCTTCCTGCAGAAGTTCCGTAACCATTCCGTGGGTCTTTTGATCACACCAGTTGTTGATGAAATCCTTTACCGGATCTATGCCGAAAGCCATATTGCAGACTTCTGCGTAATAATTGGTCTCGATCGCACCTTTGAAACCGTCCTGAAGTCTGGCAATACTGCTGTTTACAACCGCTGCATTAGCAAACTCTATCGTTGTCGATGGGTCGATTTCCCGTGCGCTTTCCATCATGGTTTTGCAGTATGAATTCAAACCATCTATCGACTCCTCATCATATCCGAGAGTTTTTTCGATCTCCGCCTTTGTATTCCCGGTGGCCCCATTGTCTGCCATCCCCAAAGCAAATGTCACACTCAAAGGTGAAAAGATCATGTCCTCGTTTCCGGCCAACTCCCTGAACAAGTCCAGCGCGAATCCGTTCCCTCCGGTCTTTACGAATTCAGCCTGGGAACGAGTCAATTCGATATCTTTGCGAGGAATCAAGTCCTCAACCGGGATTGTGTCATCCTGGCCTGGCATTTCGTTATGGTTGTCACAAGAGAAAGTTGTTAAAGCCAAAAAGGCAATGGCAAATCTGATTATGTGCTTCATGATGTTTTTCTTTTACTCAATAAACGCAGGACATACCGAAATGCGTCCGGATCCAAACAGAAAAATGCTAGAAACTGAACTTGACGCCGGCTTTGAAAGTGAACATGAACGGATTCTCAGTGCGGTACGTTGATATCTGAGGCTTCTCCGGCGTGAAACACCAAGTTATTTCAGGAGAGATGTACAACCCTATATTATCATACAAGTCATACCTGATTCCTGAATCCGCCAGGAGAGTCTTGTTGAAAACATCGTCCTGGATATTCTTTCCATCTTGTGCAGCGTAGATACACCGGTCGATTTTACCTCCCGCTCCTATCCAAGAAGATAATCGCTTCCCCTGCCAAATAGTGTATTCTAGTTTCAATGGGATCCCGATGTACCATACTCTCTGGTCCGTGCCATAGATTTCCGATCTGTAGAAAGCAGCTTCCAGACCGGAAGTAAGGGCCAGCCTGTCGTTCAGGAAATAACTGATATCTACACCGAATGAAAAAGGAATATGATGATTTACTGTCTCGGCTTTGCTTGAGCCGTATCTGTTAGGAAATACTGTCGTATTGATCTCGCCCGTGCTTCTGTTCCCGCCTCCTCCGACATGAGAAGCGAATGCTATCCTCTTCCTCGATTCTTTCGTAAAAGCGTCATCATGGTGATCAGATAATAACTTGTCCCCGGTTTCAAATATCTTCTCTTTTTTGACCTTTTCCTTCGTCGGTTCGCCTGCGGGTTCTTCCTTTTCCGTTTCAATGACATCAACGACATCTGCCTCGGATTCCTGACGTGACGGCTCTTCGATCAGCGTTCCTTGACTGACCACTTTGCGCAAAGGCCTGTTTGACGAAACTGTATAAGGTTCCATCTTCTCTGTCGTCAAAGAAGTGGTATTCGTCAGCGATGCGGTACCGCTATCTTCTTCAACCGAAAGATTCGGTGTCAATACGACGGCCAGAACAGCCGCAGCCGCTGCAGCAAAGGATATTATGAATGGATAAACCTTCCGGCTTCTCTTCCGGGAAAGATACTCCTTTTCGAGAATATCCCAATCATCCGAAGGAAGGGACAGACTTCCTTCGTTCAGCCTTTCTCCTATTATGCCAACCCAATCCTCCATGTCACATCTTGTTTTTAAGATATTCACAAATCCTTGCAGCCAGCAGTTTCTTTGCTTTCGCCAATGTCGATGTCGATGTGCCTACGGTTATTCCCAATAACTTGGAAATCTCCTCATGCGAATAGCCGTCCACACAGAACATATTGAAAATCATCCTTTTTGCATCAGGAAGAGCCGAAACCATCTCGTTTAATTCGCGCAAAGGAATCTCT
Source organism: Candidatus Cryptobacteroides sp. (assembly GCA_045224215.1). Classification (GTDB taxonomy): domain Bacteria; phylum Bacteroidota; class Bacteroidia; order Bacteroidales; family UBA932; genus Cryptobacteroides. The sequence continues at coordinate 6,939 of JBGVAE010000001.1, forward strand.
CTTACAGAGTCTCCGTCCGGGTTTTCCTCCTCATGAATGTCTTCGATCAATTCTTGAAAACTGATTCTTCTGTCCCGGCGTATGCGCTCAATAGCCATATTGACCGCAATCTTTCTCAACCATGCATACAGAGAACCTTCCCCCCTGTAATGAAACCGCCCGATCTTATCGAAGGCCCTGATCATGGTATCGTGCAAAAGGTCTTTACCGTCCTCCCGGTCCGTGGAGTACCGGCAACAGAGCGAGTACAGCCTTGTTGCATATCTGTTATACAACTCCTTCCTGGCCGTATTATCGCCTTTAGCACAATCAAGGGCCAGTTCTTTTTCTCCTATTTTATCCTTTTGATTCAACTAGTCATTCAATAAACGTCAGAATCCCCGGAATACGGCCATAATTTATCAATTTTTTTTCAGCCGCGAATCCCGGGAGAGGATGACGCTATTTCTTCAGCCAGCCTTTGAGAGTTGAGAAGCCAAGAATGGCGAGGCCGGCTACAAGGCAAATGCCGACGAAGAGCCAGCCATAACCGCTGGCGAAGGCTATCGGGGAGAATGTCACCAGTGCTATCTCGACCGGAGCTATATAGAGATATGCCAGGGCATATTCATCAAGGCAGCGGCTCTTCCCTTCGGGATCCGTGATACGCAGTAGGGCGATTCCCATAGCCATCGTACCAGTGAACCAACCCCAGGTGAATATGGATTTTTCGAACCAATATTCCTTGTGTATCCTCGAACCCACAAGGAATACGTAAAACATCGTAAGCAAGAGCCCCACAACCAGTACGACCAGGAGAGGGACTATGAAACTGGCCACAATCTCAAGCTTGATCGAAGCCACTCCGAAAGCCACGAGATAGTCAGTGAAGGATCCGCTGAGATGGCCCACGATTGGCTTTGAAACATATTCATGGAATTTCGCCCTGTTGAGGATCCACCGCACAAGGAGACCCACAAGGAAGGCGCAGCTGAACACCGGCAGCATCAGGGACGGCCAGAAATGAGCCACCAGCTTGCTGACTCCGTAACCACCGGCAGCGATCAGGGCCACGATGGCGAAGTTGAAGGTCATCGAGTCAAGGGAAATAGCTGAAAATGAAGCTTCTCCCATGCTGCTCCGCTTGTCCTTCGGAAGGATTCCCGTCTTCAGCTCCCCGGGGAGGTCGGAATATTTGCTCAGAAAAGAAGCCTTTCCGTGTTCGGCACCCCAGGAAATCAGCCACATACCTATGATCACCGATGCTATGATTCCTACAGTTGCCGCAGTCATCGCAAGGGTCTGCATTTCGTGGAGGTCGTACTTTTCGAAAGCCTGTCCGATGGCGGCGGCAGTGCCGTGACCACCGCAGAAACCGGCCGGCATGGAAAGTCCGAGAGCAGGATCGGCATTGAACCAAAGCGAGAAAACCAGGAATCCCAGCAGGCCGCCGAGAGCCCACTGAAGCAGCATTCCCGACTGGGAATATGCCCACATTCGGGAGGTGTCTCCGGAATGTCCCTTTCCCTCATCCTTCCTTGAAGTCAAAGGCAAAGTACTGAATACCAAGGCTATGAGGATCCCGGCATAGGTCCCCATATTGTCGGAGAGAGGAAGCCACCCCAGGACTTCCGGCCCCAGGATCAAGCCAGCGAAACCGGCAAGCAAGCTTGGCGGGATGAAGAGTTTCTGGATGAAACGTACGTTAGCCCTCAGAAGTTTACCAAGCAGAAGCAGGATCGAAACCAATCCTACGTCAACCAGAAGCGTCCAAGGGCTGAACATAATCGTTTACATGTCCAAAGACAGCTGGTCGGAAGAAGCCGAACGCAACTGCTCGAAATTGTTGACCGTCTCGAGGTCCGGGTTGACAATCAAATCGAAATTCTGGATAAGAAGCCTGTCTCCGTTGACTATCTCCTTGGCGAATTCTCCGATTCCTACGATTGCAGGAATCCCAAGGCCGGATGCCAGGACATTGATCTGGCCCTCGTGATCCTCCTCTTCGGATACTATCCCCTTGACGTTCCTGAAATCTATCAGTGCAGAATCCGAAAGGGATATGGACTTGGCAACCAGGATGCTTCCGGCCGGAATGTCCTCGAACGGATTCCTCTGACCGGTGTCCTTGACCACGAAAGCCCTGCCCTTCGCGAATCCCTTGACTCCTGTACCTCTGACTGTCATGGATAAACCTTAATAAACGACCTTGATCCAAGGGAACTTCTCGGTCATGGTCTTCATGGTCTCGATAGGAATATCGGTACAGAGATAGTCCGCTCCGAGATAGCATGCCAGAACGAAATCCTCGATCTTGTGGGTAGGCCACAGGCTGACGATCATGCCTTCCTTGTGAGCCTTTTCCACCATCTTCCTGGATGTACCATCCGTTGTTGCTCCTATCCTTTTGATTCCAAGAGCCTTGGCTAATGCAATCGAGGTGTCGTTGATCGGTTCGCTGGTGATCATCAGGCACTCTGCGCCGTACTTGGACATCAGGTAGCGCAGGCCGCGGTAGTCGCTGGAAGTGAAGAGATAGGTAGCACCGGCAGGCTTGTTCTTCATGACGGTCTTGTAAAGCTTGTCGCAATATTCCTCAAGCCTCTCCTGAGGATAGAGCTCGACAGGCTTTGTCTTGAGCTCGAACTCCACGTACAATCCTTCCTGACGGCAGGTCCCGAGGAACTTCATAAGCTCGTCCAGAGTCATAAGCTTGTGTCCGCCCTTGGTTTCCAGGGCAAGGAGTTCCTTGAGGGTCTTCTCTTCGAGGATTCCCGTTCCGTTTGTGGTACGCTCGAGGGTATGGTCGTGGTTGATGATCAGGTACCCGTCCTTGGTCATGCGGATGTCGGTCTCGAAGCCGTTGTAGCCGGCATCACGGCTGGCCTCGAAGGCTGATAGGGTGTTCTCGTCATATTCAAGGCGTCCTCCGCGATGGGAGAATGCACGGACGGTCTGTGTCTGCGCAAACATTGAGGCGCAGAGGAACATTGATGCAAGTATGATTGCTAACTTTTTCATATTCTTGAATTTAAATTATTTCCATGCTTTTTTCGAGGTCCCAGGCTCCACCCGGAGCGAAAACCTTGCCGACGATCTCGTCATAGAAGCCTCCCCTCTTGGCGAGGTCGAGGACGTTGTAACGGAAACGCATCAGCTGCACCTTCGGGAACATATCCCTGATCATCTCCCTGGTGACTCCGATCATCGAAGGATCGTAAGGAGCGCCTGCCTTCTTGAAGAGGTCCTGCATCTTCCCGAATGAATATACCTGGCCCTGGAGCTTCTTCTTGAACTCAGGCCATACCTCCTTTACGAGGGCTATCTGACGGCGAACCTCCTCCTTGTCCTGATACTTCTTGGTGATTTCGGTGTATCCAAGCTTTGGCACAGGGAAGCCTTCGAAAATCTTGAGAGCACGTTCTTGCTCCTCCTCGAGGGTAGGCCAGGCCTCGGCGCAGGCATCCGGATCCAGCTTGGTAAGGTCCAACTTGAAAAGTTCATCGAATATAGCGCACATCGTCATGGTTCCGATGGAAACCTGGAAGCCGTGGGACTGGAGCTTTCCGTGATAGCGGAAGTGGGTCATGTCCAGGATGTGGCTGAAAAGGTGGTCGCAGCATGAAGCCGGGCGGCTGGACTGAGCGGCCTGCATTGCTATTCCACTGAGAGTCAGACCTTCGAACAGGTTGGCGATGGCCTGAGGATCTCCGTTGGCAGTTCCCTCCGGATTGGCGAGCAGTTCGTCCAGGCAATCCTGGAGCACGTGCCATGCCGGCGGGATGAGTGGTTCGGTGCCCACCAGGTCGGCAATCATCCATTCCGCTCCTGCAGGAACCTTGGCGGCCAGGTCGGCATAACCGGCCGCTGTCATCTCCTTTGGAGCTGCGGCAAGTACGTCGATGTCGGCGATGATTGCGACTGGAGCCGGGCAGGTGAATGTCTGCTTCGCATTCTGGTAAGAAATGGAAGCTCCGAAAGAGGAGAATCCGTCCACGGATGCCGCCGTAGCGAGGCAAAGGTAGGACTGTCCGTGATGGTGGGAGCAGAGCTTGCAAAGGTCGTTGATAACGCCCGATCCCACTGAAACAGCCACATTGTATTCCTCGGAAGCCGGCCTGAAGGCCTGGGTGGCATCGGCCTCAACGTGGTTTTCGTCATTTTCTATGGCCTTGGCTGCCTCATAATCGCCGTCGAGAACCTTATCCACCATCTCGATGTATTTCCACTCAGCGTGGAATTCCTGCTTGTCGATGATGTACTTGTCGGTAGGGATTCCGGCACCTGTGAACAAGCCATAAACCTTTTCGCCCAGAGCCGGCCAGGTGTTGATGTCGGCTACTATGACAGCCTTGCGTCCCGGGAAAAGCTTCTTGAAAATATCCGGGGCCATTTCGCTGGCGCCAGGGGCCATTTCGAAGACCTTGGTGTCAGTTGCAATCTGCAATGCTTTTGCAATCCTTTCCTTTGAATCCATATTTAGAAATCTTAGTATTATTTCCTTTTCAGCCTATAAAGTTAAACAATTATTCTCGGATTAAATACAACTTCTCGTATTCCTGAATACCTTTCACCAGCAACTCGAAGCGGATAGAAGACTTGTTCCCCGGATAAACGAGGTAGGTGTCTCCGGAAGCCCAGCTGCGGAACCTGGAATCCAGTAGCGGATCCTCCGGCCAGCTGTTGTAGGCCCAGCGCAGATAGCCGTCGGACTTGCGGCGGTACATCTCCAGGCCAAGCTCGAAAGCCTCATGAGGGTTCGAGAAGGTAAAAGTATTAGGATAAGGTTCTGCGCAGCAAGTGTAATACGTGCTGAACTTGCCTTCCGCCTTGCGACGCGCAAGGACATCCGCAGGGAATTCCAGCTTGAATGCCAGGCAATAATCGAAGAGGTCCTTTTCGATTTCCGGATAATAGTTTCCTGCAAGGGACAGTTTGAAATCAGGGTCGGCTTTATGTACAACCGCAATCGTCTCTTTCATTACATCCAGTGCGCGCTCGTCCATCGCTATCGTGGTCTTTCCGAACCATCCTTTAGCCTTGAGGTGGGCGGCGAAATCCTTCAGGAAGGTCACCCAAAGGTCCTCATATTCTTTCTCTCCCGGCTGGGCGTGTATCTCCTTCATAGAGTCTGAAGCCTGGTCGAAATATTGGAACGAAAGCCTCCAAGGCACCATTGAATAGCAATTGATCTGGGCGTCTATCCCGCAGGATGCCATGAACTCCACCCAGGCGTCGAAGACATCGTAACGGAATTCCCAGCTGCCGTCCAGCCTCTTCATCCAGGTCACCATGGATTCGAAATGGTCGTAAGTCTGGCCGTTCCACGGCTTGTGGATTATGGATGCCGTGACAACCTTCTGTCCGGCCTGCGCCAGTCGTGTCATCAACGGCCTCATCGCTTCGAAATGCTCCTTGGACCAGAGAGGAAGGTTGTAATACCTCGCCACGGCGAATGGATTCTGCCAGAGGTCGAGATGGAACTTCCAGTCTTTAGGCTCCGGAAGAATCATAGCCTTTGCCTCTACTGAAAGCCTAAGGACTTTCACTACCTTTCCTTTCTCCTTGAATGTCACTGTTCCGGAATATTTCCCTGCAGGGATGTCACGAGGAATCCAGCAAGTCAGCCACAATCCCCTGGAACTCATCGGTTCCATGTCGAGAGGGGTAAAACATGGGTCGATGATGTCGGCTACCATCGAAGAATCGAAGGCCGTCTTGTCAGGCCTGCGGCTGCACCCGCTTTTCCCGTCCTTGTTTAGTTCGTCCACCATCACATAGCGCATGAATCCCGCCTCTATTGCACTGGAAGGTATGAGTCCTTTCTTTCCTTTAAGATCGGAGATCACATATTCCAATCCTTCGACCTTGCGCCCTGTGCTCACGAGGGCTTGTGCGTGGACCCTCTCTCCCCTCCAGCCTTCCAGCGTCATTTTCGTGGACGCTTTCTTCAGTCCGGCCGGGGAATATGTCGCAGGATATCTCGTGAATATGTCTCCCCACATCACGTTGAGACCCAATCCATTCCATTCTGATGGATCAGGGTCCGTCAGTTGGGGGAGTTCCTTGTCGTGGGGAAAGGTCTGCGCCGAGACGGCCAAAGCGGCGGCGAACGCCAGGATCAAAACAGAAATAAATCTCTTCATGGATTAAAGTGTTATCAACCGAAAAGCAAATATAAGATAACCTTCGTTAAAAATGATTAACTTTGCCCTCTGGTTTTTAAAGAAAAAAGAATATGACACAGGACGAACTGTTCAAGGTGCTGGTTGCACACTGCAAGGAATACGGATTCATCTTCCCTTCAAGCGAGATTTACGACGGACTGGCTGCCGTGTATGACTACGGCCAGATGGGTGTCCAGCTCAAGAACAACATCAAGCAATATTGGTGGAACGCGATGACCCGCCTCAACGAGAACATCGTAGGCATCGACTCCTGTGTGTTCATGCACCCTAAGACCTGGGTCGCTTCCGGTCACGTAGCCGCCTTCAACGACCCGCTCATCGACAACAAGGACTCAAAGAAGAGGTACCGCGCGGACAACCTGATCGAGGACTATCTCGGCAAGATCGAAGAAAAGATGAACAAGGAAGTCGAGAAAGGACGCAAGCGTTTCGGAGAGGCTTTCGACGAGGAGAAGTTCCGCCAGACCAACCCTAACATCCTCCGCGAGAAGGCGAAGTACGACGAAGTCCACAGCCGCTATGTGGCCGCCGAAAACACCAACGACCTCAAGGAATACAAGCAGATCATCCTCGACTGCGGAATTGTCGATCCTATTTCCGGAACTGCCAACTGGACCGATGTCCGTCAGTTCAACCTGATCTTCTCCACCCAGATCAGCAACACCGGAGAAGCCGACGACAAAATCTATCTCCGTCCGGAGACCGCCCAGGGAATATTCGTGGAATACCTAAACGTCCAGAAGACCGGCCGCATGAAGATTCCTTTCGGAATCGCGCAGATTGGAAAGGCTTTCCGCAACGAGATCGTCGCTCGCCAGTTCATATTCAGGATGAGGGAGTTCGAGCAGATGGAAATGGAGTTCTTCTGCCGCCCTGGGACAGAGATGGAATGGTTCCGCAAATGGAAGGAGAACCGTATGAAATGGCACGTCAACCTCGGTATGGGAGCCGAGAACTACCGCTTCCACGACCACGAGAAGCTCGCCCATTACGCCAACGCTGCCACCGACATCGAGTTCAACTTCCCGTTCGGATTCAAAGAGCTTGAAGGCATCCACTCCAGGACGGATTTCGACCTCGGAAACCACCAGAGGCTGTCCGGAAAGAAGATCCAGTACTTCGATCCAGAAACCAACGAGAGTTATGTTCCTTACTGCGTGGAGACTTCCATCGGCGTGGACAGGATGTTCCTGGCCGTGCTCAGCCACTCCTACAAGGTCGAGAAACTCGAAAACGGCGAAAGCCGCGTGGTCCTGGGCATCCCTGCTCCGCTGGCTCCTGTCAAGTGCGCAGTCCTGCCTCTCGTCAACAAGGATGGCCTGCCGGAGAAGGCCCAGGAAGTCATGAACGAACTCAAGTTCGACTTCAACTGCCAGTACGACCCGAAGGACTCCATCGGCAAGAGGTATCGCCGTCAGGACGCTATCGGAACTCCGTTCTGCGTGACCGTTGACAACGAGACGATGAACGACAACTGCGTCACCATCCGCGAGCGCGACACCATGGAACAGAGAAGGGTTCCGATCGCAGAGCTCCGCTCCGTGATCGACAAGGAGGTCAACATGAACAATCTCCTGAGGAACCTGTAGGGGTTACTTCTTTACGAAAGACATAAAAAGCTCTGCCGGGACGAGAAATGGTGATTCTCGTCCTAGCTTTATGTTTTGATTTCTGATTATTTTTCCTTACTTTTCACAAGTATTAACTTTTACAACTATGACACTCATTAGAACAATGCTGAGGGCTTTAGTATTCTTGCCTGTCTGCATAATTACTGCTGAAGCCCAGGTACCGTCTCCAACAAATTTTTTTAACCGCAGCTTGAAAACAGTGGAGTTCCAGACGCCCAATGAGTGGAGTTTCCAGAAGTACATAGAGAATCCTGTTAACTTGTATAACGGGTCGATTGATGTCTCAATACCTCTATATGTTGTCACTGACGGAGAGGTGCAACTACCATTGACAATCAGGTACAACACTTCTGGCATCAAGGTATGTGAAGAGGCAAGTTGGATCGGATTGGGCTGGAACCTAAATGTGGGAGGATATATCACCAACCAGATTGTGGATGGATATGATTACCTTGATTACGAGTATATTTCCTGGAGCTCTTCATTCTATGGCGACACTTTCCCTAATGTTCATTATTACGCTTCGGTTCCATTCACAGATAGTTTATGCGCTGTGATTGGATTACAGGATCAGTCAAGGAGCCATTCAGACTGGGGAAAATTATCTCCTGATGTGTATTTCTTCTCATATCCAGGTAATTCCGGAAGGTATGTGGTGAACTACCAGGCCGGTAAACCAATAATTCTTCAAAGAGAGGAGGATTTACGAATTGCCGACCCCAACTTTTCGAATCAGAACCAAGGACAATATACAGAAAAGATAATAACCACACCAGAAGGTATTGCTCATCACTATTATGGGCATTACATAACTAAAGAAAGATCCAGTTCTATTCCTATAAGCATCACTTATACATTAGACGAAACCATTTATCCCAACGGGAGTCTTGTAACATATGATTATGGATACTATCCTATGGAAACGATTTCTAAGAATGCATATGGTTGCGGGACAATCTCAGAAACCGGAGGCTCAGGGAATTTTTATGCTGATTCGGATCTTTCACATGGAGAAACATACATTGACAGTGAAGAATCCTATATATCAAAAATCACCACACCCAACTATATCATTGATTTTGTAGTTGGCAACAGGTTGGATATTGTGAGTTCCAGTGCTGCTTATTCATCTAAAAAACTTGAAGCTATTATAATCAGAGACAGGCATTCCAACAATGTCTTGAAGAGATTCGCTTTCTCTTACGGCTATTTAGGAGACACCGGGGCAACCCCAGCCAAGGATAATCTCAGACTATGTCTTGAGTCTATTTCTGAAGTATCTCCAAATACTTTGGACACCATCAACAGATATTCATTCTCTTATAATCAGACACCACTTCCTTCCAAAAAATCATACTCTTCCGATTATTGGGGATATCCAAACTCCTCTGTATATTATGATCCTCAGGTATATGTTCCTGATTTGGCCAAACTATATTGGAACAGAACTCCCGGAGATGACTTGAGTGCTATTGTCAGTAATTCTTACCCGAAATATGACAAGAGCCACGATTACAACTACTGCCAAGCAGGAATGTTGAAATCAATAACTTACCCCACTGGAGGCAGGACAGAATTTACGTTTGAATCGAATTCTTTTTGGGGAACATTGATCCCATCACATAATGAACAGCCGACCAACGAACTCATAACCGAAGGTCCTATTTATGATAGGAACAATTCAAATGATGTGTATTACGTTTCCATCACCAGGCCTTCATCTCAGGAGTATACGATAGAATATACCCTTACCCGGGGCTTGAATACCTGGGAAGAACTTGCGGCATATCACCCAGGAATATTAATCCCATTTTCTAATAGCGGAGTCAACCAAGGAACTTTGCTAGACCTGGCTACACAATGTTTGCAACTTCACCAAAATGGAGATAGTAGGCTGACAATCTCCGGTTCTATCCAAGTTAACAGCCCGAATCAAGGAACAACTGTTTTCCAGGTTACCTTTCCCGATCAACTCGGAGATCAATTTACTTCGTCCGGTAAACATGGCGAAATGCGAGCTGAGATCTTGTATCGAGAAGGAAACTCCCACGGGTCGCCCACAGATACTGTCTCCTACGGCTGTGGAATGAGAATCGCCCGTGTCAGTCACTTCGATTCCGGGCGAAACGAACCTTTGTATAGCACCAACTACACCTACCTTGTTCCAGGCACGCAGAGAAGCAGCGGTATTCTCTTTGAAAAACCACGTTTCGCCAATATATATAACGACGTCGCTTATTCTATTTTGCCTTATGGAGGGTATTCGCCGTCTCCTCGACTGGTCCACACCTGTCAGTTCGAATTGTATAATTCTTCTTTGTCGAACAATCCTTATGGATGGAATGGAGGTGTTGGTTATTCGAATGTTACGGTCCAAGTGGATGGTGAAGATGGATACAAGGTCTTTTCTTTTTATAATACGGCAAGAGCAAGCGGTTCCCAGTATTCTGTCGAAATTGGGCATCCGCTTAATGGGAAAATGGAATCCGAGAAGGATTACGATGTTACGGGCACCCTTGTCCATTCTATATCATACCTATATAATTCGACTGAATCCGTAAATTATTATGGCGTATCCATTACCAATAATTGGAACCGGTTCCCTGAATTGATTAATCCATACGGACAATTATGGAATACATACTATTATGTACAGCATACACCATCCTATTATGAGAACTTCTATACGATTGTCGAATATGAGTTATCTCAGAACGATATAACCTTGTCTTCACAAATAGAATATACAGATGGAGTGTCTGTGGAAACGGATTATACTTATGACCAAAGGTCATTGCTGCTAACCTCAGAGACATTCACTGATAGCAGCGGTGATATAATGGAGACAAGGTTCACTTATCCTAAAGATTATTCTAGTTCAGATGATATATATAAGCAGCTTGACAGCAATAAACATATTGTTTCTCCGATAGTTGAACAACGAACTCTAAGGAACGGAGCGTTAATCTACTCCAGGCTTGAAACTTATGATTCTTATGGCCATACACAAGGAGTCTATCATTCACATATTAGCCCTGGAGTTTCAGATACAACATCTGCTTTCGTTAATGAGTCTCCTAATCCTATCTTGTATCCGGTTGCATCAGTGCTTGTAATAAATGTAGATGGAAGACGAAACCCACTCTCATTCAAACTTGGAGGACTAGAAGATGAGATATATCTTTGGGGATATGGACATAGGTACCCGATTGCAAGAATCAAGGGACTTACATACAATGAAGTCTCTAGTGCCCTCGGCGGTAATTTACCAGCTATTTCAGCAGCCCTCCAACCAGATTTTTCGTCTATTGACGCACTAAGGTCATCTTTCCCGTCCGCACAGATTGAAACGTACCAATACGATAATCTTGGCAACATCACCAGCATCACGGATGCCTCGGGGAATCAGCAATCTCTTGGATACGATGTATTTGGTCGCTTAACTTCCATTTCAAGAAAAAACGGAACTATCTCTGAGACCACAGATTCATATTCTTATTCCGATACCAGCATCACACATAACACTTATTTCCAATCAAATTCTTCCTATTGCGATGTAAAATACTATAACGGAATAGGACTTCTTGATCAATTAATTCAGGTTGCGTCTTCTCCTGATGGGAAATCCGTTGTGAAACCATATTATTATGATGCTTCTTTACGAGAGTCAAGGTCATATGTCCCATATCTCATTACAGACGGGTCTTCAACGAGAAGACAGAACCCCCTTTCGGAGGCGGGATTATACTGGCTATCAAGCAGAGAGAATGAGCATAGCCCGTTCTCAGAAACCGTATTTGAATCTGCTCCAATCTCTAGGATTGTCAAAGAATATGGCATTGGGGAAGTCTTTCATTCTTTAGACAAGCCAACGTCTGTATCATATAGAAGTAATCAATATGGGGAAGTCAGACGACTAACCGTGTCTTCAGATGGTTATTTGTCTTGTAACAATTATTACGGGACTGGGACTCTGTTTGTTACTGTCAGTATTAATCCTGACGGAGGCAAAGTAATGACATACAAGACGAAGTCTGGGCTTGTAATTCTTGAACGCACCGAACAGACAGCGTCTGTTTATGCAGATACTTATTATGTTTACGATAACTATCTTAATCTTATTTTTGTTGTAACACCGGAAGGTAGTTCGCTTTTGACATACTCATGTTCTTATTTAAAAACTTCTGCTTTTGTTCAGGATTACTGCTTCGTATATGAGTATGACGATGCCGGAAGGCAGATATCTTCAAGAGTGCCTGGCGGTGGCATTAATAAGACCTGGTATGATGACGTTGACCGACCTCTTCTTTTCAGGAATGCCATAGACGAATCAAACGGTTCTTGGATCCTATATAATTATGATTCTTGCGGAAGATTGATAGAACAACGAAAGTTCAACGTTCCTGTCCCAGATAGCTATGTAGTATCACATGTTGCATCATTCATCAACGCCGGGAATCTTGATGAAGCGTTCATCTTCGATTGCTATCCTGCAGATATGCAAGAGCTGGCTTTTTCCCCGGTTTCTGGCATAGTCTCATATTCGGATCTTAGGACAAGTACGAATGGGTTACTGCTTCAGGACAAGATTCGCGACATCTCAACCGAGGGGATTGACATAACATATGCCTATAGGAGGTACTTCTATGATAAACTTGGCCGGCTTGTCCAGAAAGTCGAAAAAACGCCTCTGGGAGATATCGTCCGCACCAGTACAAAATATGATTATAGAGACAATCCGATTATAGTGGAAGAAACCTCCTCTGGTATTACTAAGAGAGAATACTTAGAATATGACTCCCGTTTCAGGCTGATTGCGGATTCAACATATATCGGCTCATCCAAGATGGCTTCAGGATATTATGATTATGACTTCCTAGGAAAACCTGTCTGTCAACGCTTAGGCAATGGGATAGAAAAGCATATGACATATACTATACAGGGATGGAACAGTTCTGTGACTGCTACAAATAATCAGGGGCCTCTCTTTTCCAGTACCCTCAGGTATTATGATTCTTTCCTGAATGCCTCGCCATTGTATAGTGGTAATCCCTCATCTTGGTCATGGCGGCATCCTGGACAAATCCAGGATGCAACATTCATCTTTTCTTACGACCTGGCCGGCAGGCTGCTGGGCGTTAGGCAATATGAAGGAAATGTCCAAACGGATTCCTTCACAGAAAAGGGAATTACATATGATAAGAACGGCAGCATCCTTACTCTTGGCAGATATGAATCCGGGATTAGGACGGACAGCCTCTCCTTTTCTTACGCGGGGAATAGAAGGAACGGCTACTCTTATGATCAGATGGGTTCAATTACCAGGAAGCCTGGTGATAATTATACCATAGGATACAGCAGGATTAACCTACCGTCATCAATTATCGCAGATTCTGGCTATGGTCAGGATTTACAATACCGGTATCTGGCAGATGGAACAAAAATATCCGTTATATCTTCCAGCGGCGAGGGTTACAAATACGCAGGAACGGCTAAGTATAACGTATCAGGAAATGTTGCTTCGTTTGAAAGCACCTCTTTCCCGGAGGGGCGGATAGTCAGGAATCCAAATACTGGGGCTATCGAAACACAGTATCATCTCAAGGACCATCTGGGAAACGTCAGGGTAATCATTGATGCTAATGGAACTGTTTTGGCCAAATACGATTACACCCCTTACGGAGCCGTAAAGGAAGTCGGAACGCCTAGTCTTGTCAACGATTATACTTTCAGTGGGAAGGAGAAACAATCTTGGGATGATGTTTGGGATTTCGGAGCAAGGTTTTATAGCCCAAAAACTGTCACGTGGAGCAGTGTCGATCCGATGGCGGAGAAGTATCCGTCGGTATCACCATATGTCTATTGTGCCGGGAATCCAATTGTCTATTCTGACCGTTTGGGGATGAGTCCTATTTACTCTCCAGATGGAGTTTTTCTAGGAACCGACGATGAGGGATTGAAAGGACAATATATTATTATGGATGCCTCGCTGTTCACTCAAGGAATGACTCATGATGATGCTATTTCAAACTCGTTGATCGGTCCAGTAGATAAACAAGTAACAAGAACAATCAAAAATCATTTCCGTTCCTTGAAATCACGACCGGATTATGATGGATTTGTTACTATCTCAGAGGGAATCTCCTGGGCAAAAACACATATAGGAGCAAGAGATAATCCTACTCCGGATAATATGTTGTATGTTGATGCTTCTACTCTTAACTTTGGAGCTTTAACTAGTGAATATTTAAAAGAAGGAGAGGTCTCTTCTATCAACTTATATAAGCTTTATAATCTACCGTCTTCACTTGATGCAGATGCTCGTTCTACCATTTATGCATTAGGACGTTGCTCCATTATACTAAATAACGATGGAACAGTTACTGTAGTTAACGACGCTGCTGTCGACTATGATTGGAATAGAGGAGGCTCTTTTTTCAGAAATAAAGGTATTCAGATTGAAAAACGGCGCGCAGGAATACCTGACGGTGCAGGATTTAAAGTATATTATTATGGTCGAGGGAAGGTTAATCGCAAGCCCAAAATAAACCGATGATGAAGAAAACAAAAGAAACAATCATTCTTTACATTATTATTGGTTGTATACTAGGAATTCCGTCCCTTTTGGGATTAAGTACTTTATTCCCTCAGATATGGGGGAATAAAAACCTAGGGAATGGTATTTACTTGACGTGGAGAGGTATAGACAATCAGTATATAATGTCATATACAGGGTCTTCTTTTGGAGATATAAACGTTCTTGGAAAACCAATGATACCGCACGACGTTTATCACCCTGGAGTTTATATATTAGAAACAAAATCAAATAAACGATGGATAGTTGCCAAAGGGGTAGATGATTCTTTGAGAATGCATTATTACGTTATTGATAAATCTTTTAAGATTAATTATTCGAGTTGGGCTGAAGAAAACTCTGATAGCATCATTCAAAGCCATATAATTGAGTATTCGGACAGTGTGCTGTTTTCAGAGTCAATAATTGAGAAGAAGATAAATCTTCATCTATGACATCTGTAAAAGCGGTCGCTTCCGTATCCTCACTCCGGATTTTCAATGAAAATCCGGAAAGTCAATGCGAATATAACATAGTTTAGGAGATTACTTCTTTACAAAATCCACCTTGCAGACTGACAGATAATAGTTGTCAGTAAGCGTAGCCTTTCCCTGGAAGAATAGGTATGCCTGGCCGTCGTCGTCGAGGAATATTCCAGGGTGACCGCTTTCGGCAGCATTCCAGGTGCCCGGCTCCCCGTGGGTGAACAGGAGGCCGTCCGGAGCTATCCTGGTGTAATGGTAGCCGTCCTTCGAAATGGCCAGACCGATCTGCTGACCTTCGTGGTTGTATGCTCCGGCGTAGAACATATACCATATTCCCTTGTGCTCAATCACGGTCGGGGCCTCGGTGCAACTCATTTCCCAAGGATATTCAGGCTTCATAAGAGGGCCGTCCGTAGTAAGGAGGGTCCATTTGTCGGGACCGTAGTCGCTGCCGTAAGGAGCCTCGGCCATACCCATTATCTGGTAGGTGGCGGTTGTGTCCCTGGTGGCGAACAGGAGGATCAGCTTGTCCTTCACCTTGTACACTTCCGCATCGATGGAACGCTTTATGGACCAATTGGTTTCGGGGACGATTATCGGCCTGTCGCAGGTGTTTGTGAAGGTTATTCCATCCTCGCTGGTCGCGTGCCAGATATTGCTGATTCCGTCAGTCCCCTCCCAGGCCATCTGGTAGAAGATATGGATCTGTCCGTCGAGTTTCCTGACGCAAGGCGCTACGGCTCCGTATATCTTTTTGCCCTGAGTATCACGCAGGTCCAGGTCGCCGACCCTCGTCCAGTTGACCAGGTCCGTACTTCTTGCAATGCCGGAATGCCAGTCGTCGAATTTCGGAGGGGTGCTGTCCTTCTGCGGGTTCGGGTCGAACGGCATCACGGAATAATACATAAGATATTCGTTCCCGTGCCTGATCACGGTCGGATCCTTGGCAATAGGATATTCTTTCGAACGCGAAGAGTCAGCATACTTCATCGGAAGTGGCTCAAGGACGACTTTCATCGGTTTTGGCGAACACGAAAAGAAGCAAAGGACAGCCGCCATTGCCATA
>JBGVAE010000002.1:0-13482 GCA_045224215.1 Candidatus Cryptobacteroides sp.
CGGAGGCGTTCCCGCCCACATTTATGAAAGTACCCAACGAAACACCCCACAGGTATGGAAGCCCGTCCGGTTTGCGGACCACAGTAGCTCCCGAATAAGGGAAAACCTCGGATCTCCGTTTCCTGGACAACGAAAGGATCCCGCCGAGAATGTTCTGCGGGAGTTCCCATACAAGTCCGGAGACTAATGCAAGTAGAGTCACTACAATGATTTGAGACGGATCTCGGCCTGCTGCCTTTCAGTCTCGTCGGGAGAAACCTTGGCCAGCATCGCAAGGTACTTCTTCTCCAGCTTCTTGTTCTTGTCGTTGCGGGCCAGAAGTACACAATTCTTGATGGCCGTATAGTCACCAGGAGCCTTCTTGAGGACCTTGTTGTACATCTTCAGGGCATTCTTGCTATCGTGCTTGTACACCAGGTAATAAGACCCAAGATTGGTCATGAAGGTGGTGTTGGAAGGATAGTAGGAAAGCATCTTCTCGGAGATATCCTTGAATGCCTCGTAGGAAGCCGGCACACCTTGGCGGAAGAAGGTGTAGCAATACTCCTGGACAAGGGTCGGGAAAAGTTCCGGATCGGATTCGAATCCCGGATATTCCCACTTAGGATGGCTGTGGCCGTTATAGTCGATCAGCTCCTTCAGACCGCTTACAGCCATGTCCGGACTGTCTTTTTCGTACCCGATCAAGGCAGCGATCTTATAGAGGCGAAGGTCCAGCCTGTCCTGGTTCAGCCCGATGGCCTTGTCGATAGCCTGGGTCGCCAGGCCGAAGAGTTCGTCGTCGTAATGGGTGACCTGGAAATAGTTCACGTCATTACCCAGGGAGTCTTTCAGCACCAGGGCAGGAGCTTCACCGAGATACTTCGGCAAATCCATCTTCTCCATCGTCGAAGACTGACTTTTCGAAAGGTAATATGTGAACTTTCCGAGCAGCATGTCCAAGTCCTCAGGATAGTCCTTTCCCCAGCGCTGGAGCAAGGTCTCTACACCCACTCCTTCCACTCCCAACTTATTCACCAGCAGAGAGTAACGATCAAGATAGTCAGCCTGGGAAGGCTTCTGCGCCTGAGCAGGGAACTGCATCAAGGCAAGGGCGGCGATCAATGCCGGAAACAACTTTTTCATATATCCATTCTTATTCTTCTGTTCTGTGGATGGAGGTTGTTCCATCTCTTTCCAAGGTTTTTCACGAATCCCAGCGGATGCCCTTCGTAGCACACCATCAGGAATCCCCCGGGTTGACCTTCAATGAATATGCCATCGCGGTGGAGGTACTTAAGGGCAGTCTCCAGGTCGAGTTCAACCGAAGTATAATCTTTCGGAGGCTCGAGGCTCAGGGCCCAGTCGGCGGACGGAATGAAGTCCGGCCCCTTGCGGATCCCTTTTACGAGGCCGCTGCGAAGAGGACGCAGGATGTCAGGCGCAAGACGGGTCTTCCCGGACGAGGCTGTCTTCCGGAGAGCGGACACGAACTGCCCTTCACCTTCCACGAAGCCGGGAACCAGAAGTCCTCCGGTCCGGGTAGGAATCACTCCAGGTAAGGCATCGTATCCATATTCAATTATTTCTCCTCCAAGTTCGGAAGCGGCCCACTCGACCGCCCCGTCATTTTCAGATTCATCGAAAGTGCAGGTGGAATATATCAGCAAACCTCCTTCCTCCAAGGCCGGCCAGACATCGGCAAGGATGCGCCTCTGACGGGCTGCGCAGAGCTTGACGGTCTCCTCGGACCAGTCTTCGACCGCCTTGGCATCCTTGCGGAACATCCCCTCTCCCGAACAAGGTACATCCGTCAGGATGATGTCGAAATATCCTTCCAGCCGACCGATTTCGCGGGGGTCCACGCTGGTCACGATGACATTCGGATCGCCCCAGACTGCCACATTGTCGGAGAGGACGGCAGCCCGTGACCTGATCACCTCGTTGGCCACAAGTTCGAATCCTCTGCCGCAGGCAAGCCTCAGGGAA
Organism: Candidatus Cryptobacteroides sp.; assembly: GCA_045224215.1. GTDB lineage: Bacteria > Bacteroidota > Bacteroidia > Bacteroidales > UBA932 > Cryptobacteroides. The sequence goes on from JBGVAE010000002.1 coordinate 1,969, forward strand.
GCCGCCAGGTCGGTGGTCTTACCCCCCGGAGCGGAACAGAGATCCAGCACCTTCAGCGGCCTGCCTTGGAAGTCCGGCCCCTTCAGCTGTTCCCTGAATACATGCCCGACCACCATTGCGGAGGAATCCTGCACATAGTAGCATCCGGCGTGGAAAAGAGGGTCCAAAGTAAAGACGGGCCGCTCTGGGAGCATCCTGCCCCATTCGCACCAAGGCACTTCCCTGCCCTCCGGGAATGAAACCTGCTTGAAAGGATTGATCCTGACAGATACGGACGCAGGGGAATGGAAAGCCTCGAGGGCGACTTCCGCCTTTGCGGAACCTATCGCCCGTTCAAGGATCGTCCTCAACTGCCTGTCGTCCAGCCCCTGCATTACCGACCCTGCCTCTGCTTGTCCATCTCTTCCTGCACCTTGCGGAGGGTCTCCTCGTCCACGCCCTCCGGCATCCTGCCTTCGGACATTGCCACGAGGCCGTCCACGACCTTGTCGAGGGCGTCCTTGATCTTGCCTCCCAGCATCACCTTCATCATGAGATTCAAGTCGGCGTGGAACTCGATGTGGAAGTCGGTCTTTGAAGGTTCCGACGGCACTGCATCGAAATGCAGGGAACCTCCGAAACTGAACGGAGCTCCGTTGTCGATGAACTCTATCCTTGAATATGGAGTCCGCTCCTTGACCATCAGGCCGATCTTGAAACCCTGCACCGTAGCGCTGATTGTATCATAGTCAGCCTCAACGCTTTCCTTCTTGTCCTCCGGAAGGAACTGAAGGAAGTTGCGCATATCCACGAAGGCCATGTAAAGTTCGAAAGGTTGCTTGGAGACTTGTCCGTGCTTGCTGGTTATCTGAGTTGTCATATTCTTTTCTGTTTATTGTTTCTGCCATCCGGCCGGGTCCTGGCGCCAGCGGCGGAGGACCTCCGCGTCGGAAGCGCCGATGTATCCGGTCGCGGTTGCCTCTTCAATAAGCGCACCATAATTCGATAAGGTGACGAGCTTCACCCCGGCCTCTTCGAAGCGCTCCCTCGCCAGGTCGAATCCGTAAGTGAATACAGCCACCATCCCAAGGACTTCGGCTCCGGCCTCACGAAGTGCGGCGACCGCAGCAAGGCTGCTCATTCCCGTGGATACAAGATCCTCTATCACAACCACTTTCGCTCCTTTTGGAAGGGCTCCTTCAATCTGGGAACCTGTGCCATGGTCCTTCTTGGCAGGACGGACATATACGAAAGGCTTGCCCATCCTGTCCGCCGCAAGGACTCCGTGCGATATGGCTCCAGTAGCCACTCCGGCGACCACTTCGGCTCCCGGGAATTCTCTCTCGGCGGTTTCAGAAAGCCAAGCTGCCACATCAGAACGCAGTGACGGATCCGAGAGGATCCTGCGGTTGTCGCAATATATTGGGGAATGCCATCCTGAAGCCCATGTGAACGGCTCGTCAGGACGAAGGAGCACCGCTTTGATCCTCAGCAGTTCCCCGGCAAGTTTTCTGTCGATGGAATCCATATTCTTGGAAATGATTTTTAACTTTGTACTTCTTCGACAAATATAGTAATTTTTAGGATGCATAAGATATACCTTGAGAAGAGGTGCATTGTCATCTGCGCGCCGGATGAGCAAGCCTTGTCGGACCCGAACTCCGTCGAATTCCATCCGGAAGGTCCCGAGGGCATTGCGGCCCTTGTGGACATGTTCGAAACATCCGGCTCACTGGCCAGGATTTACATCCCGACCGAGGACATCGAGGGCACCTACAAGGATTTCTGCTCCCAGTTCAAGGAAGTCAATGCCGCCGGCGGCTTGGTTTCGAACCGCAGGGGGGACGTGCTCCTGATCAGGCGGAACGAGCTCTGGGACTTGCCGAAGGGCCATCAGGAGGAGGGGGAAGACATCAAAGTCACGGCCCTGCGTGAAGTGCAGGAAGAGACCGGGGTGGACCAGCTGGAACTGAGGGACTTGATCTGTATCACCGACCACTGCTACCGCCGTAACGGAATATGGCATCTCAAGCACTCCTGGTGGTACGACATGCTGTACACCGACCCGACCGACCTGACACCCCAGAGGGAGGAAGACATCACGAAGGCGGCATGGGTGGCCAGGTCCAGCCTTTCCCCATACCTCAAGAATACCTATCCTTCCATCGTAGAGGTGTTCAGGGAGGCCAGGATATGAGATTGTTTGAACTTTGAAACAATATGCCTTAACTTGCCGTATATATAAAGTATCAACAATTCCGATCCATATACATTTTATGAAATTATCCCAATTCCAATTCCTTCTTCCGAAGGACCGGGTTGCACAGGAGCCGACCAGGTGGCGCGACGAATGTAAGCTTATGGTTGTCCACAAGGACACCGGAGAGATCGAACACAGGCTTTTCAAGGACATCATAGATTATTTCGGTAAGGGAGACACCTTCGTATTCAACGACACAAAGGTCTTTCCTGCAAGGCTTTACGGCAAGAAAGAAAAGACCGGGGCTGACATCATGGTCTTCCTCCTGAGGGAGTTGAACCGCGAGCAGCATCTTTGGGACGTGATCGTGGACCCTGCCAGGAAGATAAGGATCGGTAACAAGCTCTATTTCGGTGACGACCAGAGCCTGGTTGCTGAAGTGATTGACAACACCACTTCACGAGGACGTACCTTGCGTTTCCTATACGACGGTCCGTACGAGGATTTCAAGAAATCACTTTTCTCCCTCGGAGAAATCCCGGTTCCGAAATGGGTGAAGAACAAGATTTCTGCCGAAGACAACGAGAACTACCAGACCATATTCGCAAAGAACGAGGGAGCCGTGGCCGTTCCTGCTGCTGGTACACATTTCAGCCGTGAGCTCTTCAACCGCATGATCCTCAAGGACATCGACAAGGCCTTCATCACCGAGCACATGGGCATAGGCCAGTTCCGCAGAGTGGATGTCGAGGACCTGTCCAAGCACAGGATGGACTCCGAGAGGCTGATCATCACCGAAGAGGCCTGCAAGATCATCAACAAGTCCAAGAATTCCGGGCACAAGGTAGTGGCTATCGGAACGACTGTCCTGCGGGGTCTGGAGACCTATGTCACAACTACCCACGAGGTCAAGCCTTATGACGGCTGGACGAACAAGTTCATATTCCCGCCTTACGATTTCTCGGTTCCTGATGCCGTAGTCTCCGGCTTCCATCTTCCAGAATCGACGATGCTGATGGCCGTTGCCGCCTTCGGTGGCTTCGACCACGTTATGAATGCCTACAAGGTCGCTCTCGAAGGGGACTACCGCTTCGGTCCTTACGGCGACGCCATGCTCGTACTCTAAGTTGCAATAGCGAAGGGAGCAGGAGGCTAGTGTCTCCTATGCCTTCGCTCCGCTCATCCCTCCCACTGCGCTTCGCTTGCGGGCCCCTCCCGTTCATGTGGCCACGGGCGGCCACAGGCCTCGAAGACACTACCTCCTGCTCCCTAGCTCTCTAGTGGTAGTACGCACACAAACTGCAAAAACATAAAGAAACATATAAATCTGCGGCAGATTCACCTCCTGGCCGCAGATTTATTGTTTAATTTGGAGCCAGACAAACGACTATGGGAAATGGAAAATTCGATTGAAGAGAGGATAGGGCTCTGCGCCTTGAACAGGGTGTTCGGATTCGAGCCGAAAGTGGGGATGGCCCTGGTTGAAGCATTCGGCGGAGCCGCAGATGTATTCAGGCATCCGCAACAGGACATAGTGGATGTCCTGATTGGATTCGGTAGGGTGAAATATGCCCCACAGGTTTCCTGGAGCGCATTCGAGAGCGCCGCCATCGAGCTGGAAGGACTTGAGGCTGAAGGCTGCCGGTTCGTAGACATCGGAGATCATGGATACCCAAGCCTCCTGAGAGAGTGTGAAGACCCGCCGCTGGGCCTGTATTACCGGGGAATATCCCCTCCTGAAAAGGTTTTCGGTGGGGTCCCGCATATCGCGATCGTCGGCACGAGAGACTTGACTTCGTATGGCCGGGAATGGTGCAGGAGGATCGTGCATGCGATGTCGAATTCAAGTATCAAACCTCTGATAGTGAGCGGTCTGGCACTCGGGGTGGATATTACTGCCCACAACGCTGCCCTGGATTTCGGCCTGCCGACCGTGGCCGTGATGGCCACCGGAATCGACAAGATCTATCCGCCGAGGAACATCCAGGCAGGTAAAAGGATCGCAACCACTGAAGGTTGCGCCCTCTTGACCGACTATCCTCCGGGAACCGATGCCGTCAGGATAAACTTCCTGAGAAGGAACAGGATAATCGCAGGAATCTGCCGGGCCACCATCCTTATTGAATCCAGGATCAAGGGCGGAGGAATGATGACGGCCAGGCTGGCTTCCTCGTATGAGAGGGATGTATTCGCTCTTCCGGGCAGGCTGGACGACCCTGCCTCCCAAGGCTGCAATCTCTTGATACGCCAGAATTTAGCCGAACCGATAGGTGACCTTGTAGAACTGATGGAGAAACTCGGAAGCGGCAGGCCAGACATCTCCCTGAAGGAAGATTTCAAGGCTGAAGTGGAGAGGAAATACGGCCGGGAGATGGAAGGAAAGGAATTCATCTCTCTGATGGAAGTTGCATTGAAGATCAAGTCCAACCGGGGAATATCCATAGACGAACTCTGCCGCTCCCTTGACCTTCCATTCGGGAAGGTCCGGGAACTGACGGCAATCCTGGAATGCGACGGATTCATTTCCATCGACCTGCTCCAGCATTGCTCCGCGCGACCCAGATTACGGGAAGATTGAATTTTTTCCTATCTTTGAGGAAATGTATTTCATCGACACTCACTGCCACATTTCAGACGAAGCGTTCTCCGGCGAAGAAGATGCCTACATATCCCGTGCTTTGGAAGCCGGGGTCGGGCTGATGCTCCAACCGGACGTTGACAGCACCGAAAGAGAGGCTATGTTCGCCCTTTCGGAGCGGCATCCGGACGTGCTCCGCCCGATGCTGGGACTGTACCCCGGATCCGTCACGGACAGGTGGAGGGAAGAAATCGAAAGGATGCTGGAGTATTCGGATCGCCCCGTCGTGGCCGTCGGCGAGATAGGCCTGGACTACCACGAAGGGAAGGAATTCGCAAAGGAGCAGCAGGAAGCACTGGAATGGCAGTTCGACTGGGCAGCGAAGCGCGGCCTGCCTGTCAACATCCACCTCAGGGACGCTATGGGAGATTTCCTGGACGTAGTCCGAAGGCACAAGGGACTGAGAGGCAACATGCACGCCTACAGCGGCAGCTACGAGTCTTTCCTGGAACTTCAGAAACTTGGAGACTGGTACATAGGAGTAGGAGGAGTCGTGACTTTCAAGAACGCCTCGCTCGCCGAAGTCGTGCGGAAGGTCCCGCTCGACAGGATCGTCCTGGAAACCGACGCCCCGTACCTGACTCCGGTGCCCTACAGGGGCCGGCGCAACGAAAGCTCGTATATTCCTTACATAGCGGAGAAGATAGCGCAGCTGAAGGGAGTATCTGTCGAAGAAGTAGCCCGAACTACCACGAATAACGCCAAAACACTTTTCGGATTATGAAAAGATCATCAATCCTTTTGATTTACACCGGAGGCACGATCGGGATGAAACAGGATCCGGAAGACCTGACCCTGAAGCCTTTCGACTTCGGTCAGATCCTGGAAGAAGTGCCAGAACTGAAGAAATACACCTTCCGGATAGATTCATACACATTCGACCCACTGATCGACTCCTCTGATGTCGAACCATCGCTCTGGAAGGAACTGGCCACCTTGATCAAGGATAGGTACGAGGAATATGACGGATTCGTGGTGCTGCACGGAACCGACACGATGGCATATTCAGCCTCGGCCCTCAGTTTCATGCTGGAGAACCTGGCCAAACCGGTTGTGTTCACTGGAAGCCAGCTCCCGATCGGAGTAGCAAGGACCGACGGCAAGGAGAATCTGATCTCCTCCGTCGAGATTGCTTCCGCAAAGGACGCAGGCGGTCACCCTCTCGTCCCGGAAGTCAGCATATTCTTCAACTCGAAGCTGCTCAGGGGCAACAGGAGCACGAAGGTAAGTTCGGAGGATTTCAGCGCCTTCCGCTCGCCGAACTATCCTGTCCTCGCCGAAGCAGGAATCAGCATCAGGTACAACCAGGCCGCCATCCGCAAACCGCTGGACTGGGAAGCCCCGCTGAGGATCAGCACCGAGCTGGACACCAGCGTGTCCATCCTCAAGGTGCATCCGGGAATAACCCCGCAGGTAATGAGATATTTCATGTGCGGGGACGCGACGCGGGCAGTCATCATCGAAACCTACGGTTCGGGCAATGCTCCTTCGAAGCAGTGGTTCCTGGACATCGTGGAAGAAGCAGCCAGGATGGGCAAGGTCCTGATGAACGTCACACAATGCATGTCAGGGACTGTCAACATGGACATTTACGCAACCGGCAAGGCACTGGAGAGAGCAGGCGTGGTTTCCGGCCGGGACATCACAACTGAGGGCGCCCTGGCGAAGCTTTTCTACCTGCTCGGCAAGAGCCCGGACAACGACTGGGTGAAGTCCCGTCTCGGGGAAGATATCGTGGGAGAAATTTCAATATAGATATTGCCTTTTGAAAATAATTTATTAAATTGCACACGATTTTTAGACGGTTCGATACCACATTATTTAGATTAGGAAATATTAACTATTTAATACTTTATTAATTAAAACACACGAAAACAGTATGAAAAAGTTTTTCATGTTCTTGGCAGTAGCTGGTGCTCTCACCTTTACTGCAAGCATTGCATCCGCTCAGGACCAGTCAGCCGCTGAAGGCGAAGCTACCGAGCAAGTCCAGGAAGCAGCTCCGGCAGAAGAGGCTCCAACCCAGCTGACTGCAGAAGACCTTCTCAAGGGAACTGGTGAGGATGTTCCGTTCCACCAGCAGCTCAAGTCCTACTTCATCCAGGGAGGTCCTGGCTTCATGTCACTGATCCTCCTCTGCTTGATCATCGGTCTTGCACTCGCTATCGAAAGGATCCTCTATCTCTCCTTCGCCAAGACTAACACCAAGAAGCTCGTCGCCAAGGTTGACGCTGCTCTCAAGGAAGGTGGCGTAGAGAAGGCAAAGGAAGTATGCCGCAACACCAAGGGCCCAGTCGCCAGCATTTTCTACGATGGTCTCCTTCACTATGACGAAGGCCTCGACGTAGTCGAGAAGAGAATCGCTTCTTCCGGTGGCGTCCAGATGAGCCTCATGGAGAACAACCTCTCTTGGATCTCCCTCTTCATCGCAATCGCTCCTTCACTCGGATTCTTGGGAACCGTTATCGGTATGGTGAAGGCATTCGATGCTATCGAGGCTGCAGGTGACATCTCCCCTAACATCGTCGCTGGTGGTATGAAGGTCGCCCTTATCACAACGGTCGCCGGTCTTATCGTCGCTATGATTCTCCAGGTGTTCTACAACTATATTCTTTCCAGGATCGACGCCCTGTCAATTGACATGGAAGAGGCTTCCATCGACCTCGTCGACACTCTCGCAAAGTACGAGAAGAAATAATTGTTCGTAGTACGTCCAACTTTTAGAATCTGATAACATAATGAATAAGATATTCAAAATTATCGGCTGGGTACTGGGAATCCTGGGAATCATCCTCGGAGTCATCTGCCTGTCCTCAGGCGGCGGCAACGTCGATGTCCTCCTTCGCTACACCTACTTCCTGCTCATCGCAGCAGTGGTGGTGCTGGTTGGATTGGTAGTATTCATGGCCGCTAAGAACAATCCGAAGAGCCTCCTCAAGGGTCTGCTCGTGCTGGTCGGCATCGCTGCGCTGATACTGATCTGCTACGCAGTCTCCAAGGGCGCTCCGGCTCTCAATGTCAAGAGTCAGCCTAGCGGCTCGATGCTCAAGCTCACTGACACCGTGCTTCTGCTCACAGCAATCCTCGGAATCGGGGCTGTAGCTGCAATCGTAGTTGCTGTAATCAGAAACGCTTTCACTAAATAAAACTCATCAGCTATGGCTAAAAGAAAAACACCGGGTCTGAACACTCAATCGACAGCTGATATCGCTTTCCTTCTCCTCTGCTACTTCCTGATGGTGTCCACCATGGACCAGCAGTCAGGTCTGCAGCGCCGTCTCCCTCCTATGCCGACCAACGACCAGAAGCAGGAAGACACGAAGGTCAACAAGCGTAATATCATCATCGTAAAGATCAATTCTTCTGACAGACTGTTTGCCGGTGACCAGCTTTTGGACGTTAGCCAGCTCAAGGACAAGATCAAGGAATTCATTACGAACCCTAACGACGATCCTAACCTTCCTGAAAGGGAGAAGAAGGTCATCGAAGGATTCGGCGAGTATCCTGTATCCAAAGGAATCATTTCCCTTCAGAATGACCGAGGAACAAGTTACAAGGCATACATCGCTGTCCAGAACGAACTCGTGAAGGCTGTCAACGAAGTCCGCAACGACTTCTGCCGCCAGCACTTCGGCAAGGTTTTCAACGCTTGCAACGAGACTCAGCAGAAGATTGCCAAAGACGCGATCCCTCAGAATATTTCCGAGGCTGAACCTAAGGATGTAACCAAAAAGTAATACGGGAGGACTAAGAAATGCCTATTTTCAAAAGAAGTGGTAAAAAAGAAATGCCTGAGTTGGGAACCAGCTCCGACATCGTGTTCATGTTCCTGTTCTTCTTCATGGTTACTACCCAGATGCGTTCCAGCGAGGTCAAGGTAAGGGTTAAGCTTCCTGAGGCTACGGAGGTCGCAAAGCTTGAGAGGAAAGATTTGGCTTCATACATCTACATCGGCTCCCCTACCGCCCAGTATCAGGGCCAGTACGGTACCGAGACCCGTATCCAGCTGAATGACTCCTTCAAGACCACGAACGACATCCGTGACTTCATCGCCGCTGAGCGCGATGCTATGAGCGAGGCTGACCGCCAGTTGATGCAGGTTTCACTGAAAGCAGACGAAGATGCCAGGATGGGTATCATCACGGACGTGAAGCAGGAGCTTAGGCGCTGCTCCGCCCTCAAGATCATGTACGCAGCCCGCAGGGCAGTCGAATAACCCACGGCATCGATATTATAGAAAAATGACCTCAAGTTTTTGAGGTCATTTTTTTATATTTGTACAGATAAACGGCTATTCTATGAAACTCAGCAAAACCGCGTTATTCTTATTATTCTTTGCGACTTCCCTGCTGGTATCCTGCGGCAGGCGGAGCCAAATGACGCAGCTTTCCGACATCGAGTCCTACATCGATGCACGACCGGACAGCGCCCTTGCTTCCATCAGGGATATCGACACTTCAGCCCTTCACGGCAAGGAAGCCAAGGCAAAGTTCGCCCTTCTCCACGCCATCGCCCTGGACAAAAACTACATTGACACGGCCGACATCAGTGTAATAGCTCCCGCCATAGACTATTATGAAAAGAAGGGAACGGCTGATGAACGCCTGAAGGCCTATTATTATCAAGGTATCATCCATTATAACGGAGGTCGGTACAATAAAGCGATAGTGTCTTATACACGAGGTGCCGAATCGATCAGCGAAGCCAAAGACCTGAAATATCACGGGCTGCTATATGCCGGCCTGGCAGATTGCTACACAAACACAAAAGAATTTGCAGAAGCAGAAGGATACATCGACAAGGCTTTAGAATGTTACCATGAAATAGGTCATAAAAGATTCTTGAATGGGCAACTTTTCAGCAAAGCGCAAAATCTCGTCAATCTAAGAGAATGGGATTCCGCTCTCAGACAATACAAGGAATTGCTTGACGATTCTTCAATTGAAGAGCCACTCAAGAGTATTATCGAGGAGTATTACGCAATAACTCTTATGACTTGCCCATCACCTGATGAAAAGTCTGCAATTCAACACTTTGAAAACGTATTGGAAGAAACAGGCAGGCTCGAAAGTGTCAACCATTATGCAGCATACGCTTATGCTCTTAGCATCGATGGTAAGCCTACGGAATCCAAAGAATGGTTCGATAAACTTGAAAGGGCCGGATTTTCAAATGATGTAGCATTTAAGTATTGGCGCCACAGAGTCGCTCTTGCGGAAGGTAATCCAGCAGAAGCTTACGAGTTGTTAAGGGAATCGATGCTTCAGTCTGATTCAATCGATAGGGTAAAGTATTCTCTTTCAGCCGCCAATGCACAAAGAGAGTATTTGGAACAGAGCAACAGGGAGAAGCAACTCCGCATCAAGTCCCAAAGGATTGGAACGGTAGCAATCTGTTTGGCAGCATTGATAGGGATGCTGATTCTGGGGTTGATTATCTGGAGGATCAGATCCCTACGTCGTGAAGAATCTGAAAGGATGTCCCTTCTCATCGGTTCTCTTCAGGAACAGGTCCGGGACTTATCTCGGGAGAAGAGTCAGGCTAAATTCCACTATCTTTCATACTTATACGAGTTGATTACCCAGTCTGGGACCGATGGCTCCGATTATTCCAGTAAACGGATATACAAACAGATAAGGGATAAGGTAAAGAGCTTACAAAATGATCCTACATCTCAAAAGGAATTTGAGAATATGCTCGATAAGGAGTTCGATGGAATAATGAGAAAGTTCAAGGCCGATTATCCTTCTCTATCTGATAGTGACTACAGAATTGCCAGTTATGTTTTCGCTGGCTTTGACAACACATCTCTGATGCTGATTCTGGGGGCCTCCAACTCAGGCACAGTCCGCTCGATGAAGAGTCGTCTCAAATCAAGGATCAGCAGTTCAGGCGTCTCTGACAAGAAAGACTACCTTCAATTTTTCGAATAGATCGGAGGCTTTCACCCTTCATTGCAACATTTTTTTTTGTAACCTTATCAAAAATCGCCTTCCCACTAATACGGAGGGCGGTTTTTGTCAATTGCCTTGCAACGATTTTCTGCCAAAAGGAAACGCTTTACAAGGCTTTTACTTGCTACCTTTGATGCATTATAGATCTTAAAGATATGCATAAACATTTCAAACTATTCATCACCATTTCGTTGGCATTGTCCCTTTTGTTTCTCCCATCTTCTGGGGCAAAAGCCAATGATTCCAAAGACGGAGAAATCGTTATCTCTCCAGTAAAAGACCAACCGCAAGGACATATAAACCGCTCGCCGGCCTTAATTCCGATTTCTGCCTATTATGATTCTTTTTCCCAGAACATATTAATCAGTTTCACTGGTAATCTCGGCATTATCGAAATTGAAATAATGAATGAAACCAATGAGGACTACTGGGACATTGAGGTAGATAGTCAATATTCCTCTGTAATCTATATCGGAGATGAATCCGGGTTATATGAGATTGTATTCACTTTGCAATCCGGAGTCCAATACCATGGTTATTTTGAAATCCTTTAGACCCTTTATTATGAAAAAGTTACTTGCCTCTTTGCTTATTCTAAGCTTTTGCTTATTTTCGTGTACTGAAAAAACACTAACTGATCAAATAGTGCCTAAACACGAAAACTCACATTATCTTTCCATTGAGAAAGCCAAACAAGAAGTGGAAGACATCCTTTCCGCCAGGGCTTTGACACGTAGCGGTTA
>JBGVAE010000003.1:0-109541 GCA_045224215.1 Candidatus Cryptobacteroides sp.
CAACGCCGTAAGGCCCAATATAAACAGGACATTGAAGATATTGGAGCCGATAACATTGCCGACGGCGATATCGGCATTTCCCTCAAAAGCTCCAGTGAGGCTTACCACCAGTTCCGGACACGAAGTACCGAATCCTACGATAGTTAGGCCGATTACGAATTCACTGACGCCAGCCCTCCTCGCTATGGAGGAAGCGCCTTCAACGAGCCAGTCAGCACCCAGGACGATAAGCCCCAGGCCGACCAGCATCAATACAATTGTCATTGTGATTGTTCTGATTAATAGATAACTGTCCGATTGTCAAAAGAGTGTAGGCAATCTGCTAAAGCCGGAGGTTGCAAATGGAAAACAGATATCTTTCAGAGATATACATTCCCACCTGATGCACGATGGGTCGGGCAAGGAATGGATGAATATTATTATTGTCGATAACTTTCCCGCCCTTAATGATCCGAAAGGTGGAGCGAACCTGCGGCGTAGTCCGTCTCCCAGACTGTGTGACACGGACTATGACTGAATTCGTGCTGCCGTTTCCAGCAAAGGTATATCCATGTGCGGCCGTGATGCAGAGTTCGCGGTTCCGGGAACAATCTGCAATATATTCACCATTCTGTGGACTCGTACATACAACATCCGTCCTTCCAACGGAAAGGAAGGATAGCAAGAGGGATAATATCAGAGTCACAAATTTCACGTTATACAAAGATAACAAAAAATGCATATATTATCATTCGTCTTACAGGAGTATCTGCGGAATAATAATTGCAGTGAATCCATTGATGAAGATTCTTACACTTTTTCTTGCGCTGTTTCTGACAATGATGCCGGAAAGTGTTCCTATTTTCAACATATCTCAAGGGCAGGAGATCTGTCTTGAAGAGGTGGATGATGTGGAAGAGGAAGCTGTAGTCAGTATGTCCCAAAGGATCCAGAAAAGGATTCATACGACATCTACATCCAAGACCGTCCTCCAGGAGGTCAAGCCCACTTCCATCAAGAATCTCACGAATCATCCCATCCATATCTGTTTTGAAAGACTATGGCTTAAAGCGTGTTTGCTTCGGCTATAGATTGACTCCTTTTTCCAGGAGGATTCAAGTCATTCTTTCAAAACATCTTATATGGATTTAACAGCAATTATCACATCTTTGCTGACACTCCTTGCAGGAATCGGTGTTTTCCTGATCGCGTGTCAAATGATGAGCTCGAATCTGGAAGCGGCGAGCTCAGAAAAATTGAAACAACTCTTTTCGAAAGCTTCCAACAACAAACTGATGGGCGTCGGGATCGGTGCATTGGGGACAGCAGCCATCCAGAGTTCCGGAGCCACTACGGTTATGACCATTGGCTTTGTCAATGCCGGAATCATCTCTCTCGCGCAGGCCGCGACCATCATCTATGGCGCGAACATCGGTACGACAGTGACGGCTCAAATTGTCGCATTGGGTATGTTCGGGGGCAACTCCGTATCTACGAGCGTCATTTTCTCAGCCTTTGCAGGGTTGGGTGCTTTCTTGAACATTTTTGCCAAGAAAAGCGGCCCGAAGACAATTGGAGGCATCCTGGCTGGGTTCGGCCTCCTCTTCGTGGGGCTGGAACTTATGAGCGGATCAATGGAACAGTTCGCGGCACTGGATGGTGTTAAAACCTTCCTGGCAGGAATTGGGAACCCTATCCTGCTTGTACTGCTGGGCACTGTCCTTACGGCCATCATTCAAAGTTCCTCCGTAATGACCTCGATAGCGCTGGCCATGGTGGTAACCGGGCTCATAGGGATTGACCAGGGTATCTTTCTGACATTGGGTTCCAACATCGGATCCTGCGTGGTCGCAATCATCGCCGGTGTCACCAGCGGAACCAACGCCAAGCGTACCGCCCTCATCCACCTGCTGTTCAATTGCTCCGGCGTAATCCTGTTTATGCTGGCGGCTATGGTCCTAGGTTGGTTCGATATCTCTTTCGGAAGCCTGTTCGAGAGGCTGTTCCCATCCGTACCTCAGATACAGCTGGCTATGTTTCATACTTTTTTCAATACGGTGACGGTAGGAATTATGCTACCTCTGACGGGTGCACTGGTCGCGCTCGTTGTCAAGATGATTCCTGCACGACCCGTCCCCAAGGATTCCGAATTCTCCCTCCGTTATGTGGACGAGAATATGCTCCGCACCCCTCCTGTTGCTGTTTCACAGGTCAAACGCGAGATTGTGCGGATGGCCGGTATCGCCCTTGAAAACGTTGACCGCTCGCTGGATATGGCCGTGCAGCTGGATTTTTCCGGGAAGAGCTTGTTCGAACGTGATGAAAGGCAGTTGAACTTCATCAACCGCGAGTTAGTCGGTTTTGTCGTAAGGCTTAGCAGCATGAGCGGTCTGGGCGAGAAGGATAAAACATACCTCTCCGGCACATACCGCAGCATCAGGGACTTGGAACGAATAGGCGATTATGCAGAGAACATCGTAGAATACGCTACGGTGCTTGCCGATTCCTCCCAACATTTTTCCGACGATGCCAAATATGAAATCAGTCAGTTGAAGACGCTGCTTCACCAATTGTATACCTATGCTATGGATGCTTATCAGCAGGAAAGCATGGCATCTCTGGAAAAAGCCAACGTCATTGAGGAGCAAATCGACGACTACACCAAAAGTATGGAAGAGTGGCACGTCGCCCGAATGGAGCAGGGTATCTGCACACCTTCCGTCGGGGCTCAATATCTCGAGTTGTCATCCAATGCCGAGCGTATCGCAGACCATATGATCAATACAGCCAAATCTATCAGATCACTTAAAGCAATATAATTCGGAACAAGATTTTTCATACAACCCAAAGTCAAATATTTGTCTCTATTTTTTCTTATATTTGTGAATACTTGATAATCATTTTGCCATGAAAAAAACTATTAAGCTTATCGTAGCCCTCGTGGCCGTCTTCCTGATCTTCAAGCTTTGCACCAGCAACGTGGGCAGCGTAATCAATCTTCCCGGAGGACTGGGCGAAAGCAATACAACCACCGGTACTACCGATTCAGATGGCTCCGGAGGCTGGTTCAGTCCTAAGAAAAGCACGACCACGGACACTAAAAAGAGCGACAACCAGGATATCGAGGATCTGGAAAGGGAACTTGGAATAGGTGTAGACAACAACACATCGGTTCCTTCAACGACTTCCTCAACCTCTTCTTCCACCACTACCGCTTCGTCTTCCACTCCTCTGACCTTCAAGGGAATTCCTATCACCGGCTCCCTGTCCAACTTCGGCACGCAGCTCGTAAGGGCCGGATTCAGCAATGCCGGAAACGGAACATACACCGGTGAATTCGCCGGATACAGCGGATGCAAGGTAACTCCTACCGGAACCAACCCTGTCAAGGAGGTCCGCGTGGACTTCCCTGTCATCTCGAATTGGGATTCTCTGGAGAAGGCTTATGACTCCCTGCAGGCATCACTTACCCAAAAGTATGGGATAGAGCCTGTTACTTCCAAGAATAACAACCTCGCAATCTATAACCTTCCGAACGGAACGATCACACTTGATGCAGATGTCGCCAACCAGTCGACCTGGCACGTGATCCTGAAATACGCGAATTCCGCTTCCTCCACCTCCCTTCCGGGCACGCTGGGGAAGAATCCTATGGACGATCTTTAATAATATTACTCTGTGCTAGGCTGCTTTACGGCAGTTAGGGTTCCCTGGCAGGAATAAGGATAGCTTCTGTTGTCCGTAGACTTCATGGAGCCGGTACCTTGATAGTTTATCGTCAAAGTGAACCCGCTGAAAGAAGCTGGTTCGAATGTGTAATTCACATAATCAGACTGGGAACTTTGCCTGACAGGATCGAGGATCAGCTGACCCCCAGATACTGTTGCATTGGTCTGCCAAGGAATAGTGAAACTCACTTTGTCAGAGGAGACCTTGCGTATTTCAAATGTTCCGGAACTGGTCGCACTGCCGCTTCTTTCACCCCAAGTGTAGCTATAAGTATCTTCAAATGAATATACACCGATGAAATTGTCGGCCGGACCCTTCGTATCTTCTTTTCCACAAGAAGATATCAAGCAAGCCAGTGCAAGTACACAGAAAATGAAGCTTTTATTTTTCATAACAGTTTGTTTGCAGCAAAGGTACAAACTAATTCCATCCTTTCAAAGAATAAGCTTGCAGGAGTTGTATTCACCGAGTATGTTCAGCTCAGCCATCAGCGGGCGGACTGCTTTCAAGGCCTGGCGGTAGCGGTCATATGAAGCGAAGGTGATATCCACGTAGAAGAAATACTGCCACTCCTGCCCGGGAATCGGCAAGGACTGGATCCTGGTGAGGTTCATGTCGTAAAACGACAGGATGGTCAGTACCTGGGCAAGTGAGCCAGGCTTGTGAGGCAGCGTGAAACAGAGCGAGGCTTTGTCGGTCATCTTCCTCGGGGTCTGGATGGCATCGTCCAGGATCAGGAACCTCGTAAAATTCTGCTTGTAAGTCTCTATTCCCTTAGCCAGGATGACAAGGCCGTTCTGCTCGGCGGCAAGTTCCGAAGCCACTGCTCCCACGCCGGCCAATCCTCCCTGGGCAATGTCTATTGCACTCTTTGCCGTATCATCTGACTCTACCATCTTGATCCAGGGACAATTCCTTTCGAAGAACTTCCTGGTCTGGTTGATGGCCATATAGTGGGTCCGTACTTCCTTTATGTCCTCTATCCTCTGGCCCGGGAGAGCCATAAGGTTCTGATGGATCGGGATATAGATTTCTCCCTTTATCTTGTAGGGGTTAGATCTCAGAAGCTCGAAATTAGGGAGAAGTCCCCCTGAGATGGTATTTTCGATCGCCATGGCGGCGGCATCGGCACGTCCTTCGGAAAGAGCCTTGAATAGGCTCTCGAAAGTCGGGCATTCCACGATAGACAGGTCTTCTCCCCTGCTGGAATAGAAATCCCTGGCGGCCTGCTCGTGGAAACATCCGCGGTAGCCCTGGATTGCAACTCTGGTCATATTCGTCAGTTCGTTTGTCCAGCAAATATAACCATTCCGAAGCAATATGCCATCAAAAGATCATTCCAGCCGCATTACTTCATCGGTGGTGCAGGGCCGCCACTCGGACTGGCCTTCCAGAGCCTGTCCTTCCTTGACGGGCAGATTCGGGTCTCCGGTCTTCATGAAGTTGGTC
Source organism: Candidatus Cryptobacteroides sp. (assembly GCA_045224215.1). Lineage (GTDB taxonomy): Bacteria > Bacteroidota > Bacteroidia > Bacteroidales > UBA932 > Cryptobacteroides. Next base: position 5,158 of record JBGVAE010000003.1, read on the forward strand.
CAATAAGTCACCATCCTTTCAGAGAGCTCACGATCAGCATCTTCCATCGGGCGCCAACAGCGGTCCAGGGTTCCGAACATATACCAAAGTTCAGATGAATGGAAGGCTCCGGCCTTATCGCCTGGGAGACGATGGTAGAACTCATAGATATATGCAGGCTTGATACCGTGCTTCTGGATCTCCGTGGAGAAGTTCGGAAAATCCGGTCCCATCCGTGTGAAATCCATATCGTCACGGGTGCATCCTGCCATATAAGGAATATCCGGTAGCTTGCCTGCATCGATGACAGCCTTGAGATCGCCGGCCAGCACCTTTCCATCTATGCATGGCTGGAGCATGATGAAAGTCTGGTTTTCCCGGCAGTACTGAATGAAAGCCTGCTGCAGCTGGCTGTAGTCCATTTCCCTCATCTCGTCCAGTGTCTTGCCGGAGAATAGTCCGGAGCCCAGGGATTCAGATTCCCGGAGAGTCGGGACGAGCATGCGGCTTTCATTGGAGAGACCTCCCCCGCTTTGGATTATGGCCTTGGCTATCATTCCTTCCGTCATAGGCGAACAGAGCAGGTTGCGAACGCTCATCGCCCCGGCGCTCTGACCGAATATCGTGATATTGTCAGGATCCCCTCCGAAAGCCTCGATATTATTCCTCACCCATTCGAGGGCGGCTATCTGGTCCAGCATCCCATAGTTGCCGGATATTCCTTCAGGATTCTCCTCCGAAAGGGCAGGATGCGCCAGGAAGCCCAGAATCCCCAGGCGGTAGTTGATGCTCACGAGGATCACATCTTTCAATGAATATTGGTCACCGCCGAATTCGCGTTCATAGCCCCAGCCTCCCATGAAGGCTCCTCCGTGGATCCAGAAGGCTACCGGCAGTTTGTCTCCGGCCCTAGCCTTTGAAGGAGTCCAGACGTTCAGATACAGGCAGTCTTCGCTGAAAGGTGGATCGCCGTCCTGATTATAGAACTCCTTGGCATAGTCGATCTGGCCATATTCCTTCACAGGAGTTTCTACATCGGTAGCTTTCGGAGGCTGCATCGCGGCCGGTCCCCAAGAGTCGCATACCCTGACACCTTCCCATGGTATGACTGGCTGAGGAGCCTTCCAGCGGAGTTCCCCGATAGGAGGGGCAGCATAAGGTATTCCTTTGTAAACCGTTACCCCTCCGGTCTCGGAGGCCACCCCCTGGATCCGTCCTCCCTCGACAGTGACTACCGGAAGGTTTCCGGTGCACGAAACCGCCAAAACGGCCAGCACCGCTGCCATGGCAAGTCTTTTCATAAGATCGTATCTTTATTGTAAATCATTCTCTGGAAGTCCACTCCGAAGGCGATGCCCGTCCGACAACGCAGATCCGATTCCTCCACTGCTAAGGTCATAGCTCAGGGTCTCCGTCCAAGTGATCTGCATGCCTTCACTGTCCTTTTTCAAGGCTGTCTCCCGGGCCTTGCGTTCTGCTTCCTGTTTGGCTGCAAGTGCTCTTTGCTCCTGCTCTGCCTTCTCCTTTGCAGCTTTCTCTTCCTTGAGACAAGTTTGATGGATTTTGACCGTACATGCTCATTCCCGACATCAAGATCACGAGAAGAGTCAGAATAGTTTCTTAACGTAGCATATCAGTTATGTATTAGTGGTTGAAAAATATAACAAATAATTGAATAACTTCAGCCACAGGCTTCAACGAAGTAGCGGAACAACTTCCGGCTGTACGGGTCTTTGCGGAAAAGGTACTCAGGATGCCACTGGACGGCCAGGAGAAAAGAAGTGTACGAGGGCATTTCAAAGGCCTCGACCAGGCTGTCTGGGCTTGTTGCAAGAGGTGAAAGTCCTGGGGCAAGGTCGCGGACAGCCTGGTGATGGAGACTGTTGACCTGAAGTTCGTCCTTCCCGAACAGGGTTTCCAGCGAACCGCTCAAGGCGACTGCGTGGGTAGGAATATCGTATGGCTTCGGCTGACGGTGGGTGATGTCCGAAGGATGCTCCGAAGGAAGGTCCTGCCAAAGGGTCCCTCCAAGAGCAGCATTGATCAGCTGCAAACCCCTGCATATTCCGAAAACGGGCTTACCAGCATTAATAACTTCCTGCAGCAGTGATATTTCCAAAGAATCTCGCTTCGGACAAGGAATGAGGCGGCCAGTCTCGTCATTTTCGCCATAGACGGAAGGGTCCACATCCTGGCCTCCGGTGAACAGGAAGCCGTCAAGACTTTTAGCAATCCGCTTCAAATGCCCCTGGTCCGTATCAAAAGGCAGGACTACCGGGACGCCTCCCGCTTCCTTGATACCATCAAGGTAGTTCGGAAGCATCCACAGGCTTTCCAGGTTGACGTCCCACAATGGCGTCACTCCTATTATCGGACCTTCCGTCGGATAATCTCTTTCCATACTTTACTTCTACTCGGATATCACCTTCCTGTTGATGTAGTCGTAGCAAAGAACGTCCTTCGGACCATGAAGCGGTCCATGGAAAGGCCAAGCCGCACAATCTTGAAAAGGCCGTTCTGGGAGTCGATGCTGTAGTAGTTGGCACAGAAACGGGATTCCATGTCCTCCCCGCGGTCGGTAAAGGAATTACCCCTGACATTACCGGCCTGGTCCACTGTGACACATAGAAGATCGGGATACTTCGTAGGATAATACAGCATGTCATTGTGACAATGGCCAGTCAGCCATACAATGAACTTCACGCCCTTGTCCACCCATGACCGGACAATGTCGGCGAGTGGATTCTCTGGGCCGGAAACATAGCCATATTGCTCTTTCGGTGCAGCAACCCTGGTCCTTAAAGAGAAACGCTTGTTAGCGACATAGGAAACCATGACAGGAGTGTGGAAGGCACTTACATCGCCTGTCCTGTGGTTCATGACCCGCCCGCCCTTGGGACTTTGGTTGTAAACGAAACGGTGCTTGGATTCGTCCCAGATTTCATTGTCTCCTTCCAGGTCATCAAGTGGATAATGCGTGGCTACGATTACGGAATAACCATAGGATGGATTGCCGGGGTCCAGCGTGTCAGCCAGCCTTGCAGACAGCCAGGATTCCTGCTCGCTGGTCAGGTAACGCATGCCATCATTGAAATGCATGCAGTCGAGGCCTAGCAGCCTTATCTTTGCATCAGAGAAGTCCTTGTGCCAGAAACAAGCCTTGTAGTACGGGCTTGACGGCTTATCATAGCCATTGGGCATTACATATCCAAGCTTGTCGACATATTTGGCAAAGTAAGTGTCAAAATCCCATTGCTTTCCAAAAAAGTCCCAGTCGGCGGAGCCCTCAAGATATCCATGATCGTTAGACTTGAGCGCACTGTCATGATTGCCCAAAACGAAGAGAGACCTCTCCGGCAACCCTGTGGAAAGCCACCAGCTGGTGCCTTTAGGATATTGCTTGGTTTCTTCCGCATAGTAGATGACTGCGTCGCCCGTGTTGAGGGAAACATCTATGTACCGACCGTATTTATCCATGACCTCGTGGAGCCTCTTCACGGCTACATCATCTCCATGGATGTCGGAATAATGAAGGATTCCGAGGGAGGCAGCCTTGACCCTTGAGGGAGCCGCTACATATCTAGCTTGCCTTATCTTGTTGAGTATAGGATCATTCGCATCGATGGCCGATGCTTCTGCCCTGCTTTCCGGCTCTGAGGCGGAAGCCCCATCCGGCGAGACTACCAATCCAGAATCTTTGCCCATTATCTCACCAGGTGCCAACGCTACACCCACGGAAGCCATGGCTACAGACTTAAGGAATCTTCTTCTGTCTTGCATTTGTATTTACTCTAAATCATATAACAATCAAAGTTAATAAAAAACTCCAATGTTTCCTGACGGTCCGGAAGGATTCCCTTCTTGCACTTTTCCTCGAAGGCGGTGATGGAGCAGCACATGGCAGTATGCATGTCGTGGACGTGTATCTGGTATCAAGAGAAGAGTTGTCATATTCTTTATTTTCTATTGTCAATCAATTACTTCCAGTCGGCCGCGCGGCTCTTGCTGACGAGCACCACTCCGCCGACTATCAGGACAGTAAAGAGGACCTTCTGCCAGGAAAGGGTGTCCATCCCAACCCAGACGCTTATCACGGCCGCAATTATAGGCTGAAGGTAAGTGTACATGCTCACCAATGTAGGACGTATCCTCTTCTGCCCGTAAGGAATGAGGAAATATGCGATGAAGGTAGCGAAGAATACAAGGTATCCGATCTCCCAGCGCACATCCGCTGGAATTGCCGTGAAGTCGGTGTGTATAAGGCCGTTGACAGAGAACGGCAGGGCTATCAGCAGGGAGAACAGGAACATCCATCTCATAAAGGTCACTACGCTGTAGCGGGAGATCAGCGGCCTGAACGCTCCCAGGTAAAGTGAGAAACTTATGCTGTTGAGCAGCAACAGAACCACGCCCATCGGCGTTGTAGATGCGGCTCCTCCGTGATGTACGGAATTCAGTACCAGCAGGAGGACTCCCGCGAAACTAATCGTCACTCCCAGAGCCTTCTTGAATGTGATTGGTTCTTTCAGGAAGAGGAAGGCGAAGAACATAGTGAATATAGGTCCTAGGGTGCCGAGTATTCCAGTGTCTAGAGGGGTTGCCATAGTGATGGCATACAGGAAGGTGGTCTGGGGCACGAAGAGGCCGGTGAAAGAAGCCAAGGCTATCTTCCACATATCTCCATTGGCGATGTGTTCTCCTGGGAGGAACAGCGAAAGCAACCAGAATAGCGCGGAAGCACCTGCCGCCCTAAGGGTGAAAAGTACTATCGGGGAAACCGCTTCCGCATTTGCAATGTCCTTGCAGAAGATCAGGTTCAGCCCGAATATGGTGTACGTCGCTGCAATGGCAAGATGCCCAGCCAGTTTGTCATTTACCATCAGCCGAGTTTGACAGCTGTTCCTGAAGCGGTGACCATCAGCATGCCGCCGTTCTCGCCGAGGACTTCATAATCGATATCGATTCCGAGGACGGCATCGGCTCCGAGGGCTGCCGCCCGGTCTGCCATTTCTTCCATTGCCTGGGTGCGAGCCTTTATCAGTTCATCCTCGTAAGAGCCGGAACGGCCACCCACGATGTTCCTGATGCTGGCAGCAAAATCCCGGAGGAAATTCACTCCTGCAATGACCTCCCCGAACACAACTCCCTTGTATTCAACGACAGTTTTCCCCTCAACGGTAGGTGTAGTAGTCAGTATCATGGCAATATCGTTTATTCAACATCATAAACATAGGCATTTTCACCGATATTCGCAAATCCACATTTTCCCCGATTCCACCATCGCTTTCGTCCCTCACCTTCCGCCTTCCTACCGTCCCCACCCGCCTTACACCTTCACCTTTACCACTCGCCTTCTGCCTTCACCCGCCCCAGGGCGTGCCTAGCCTGCAAAAACCAGGGACGTCTCCTTCAAATACGGCCTTTTTTTGACACTAACCTGCACGTCTTTGGGACGCCTGGCACGCTGGAGAGGAAAGAACGCTGGTTCGGGAAGTCTCAATTAAATACTATCCAGGAGTTTCGCGGCCTCCGAATATGAGATGCCGCACACTCGAGCAATCTGAGTCGCGTCGGCACTGAATCGGAAGCGAATCTGTTTGACAAACTCCTCCTTTTCTTCAGGAAGTAAATAACTGAATGACTCTTTCTGGAACAGACTCCGACACAAGTCAGGCAACGCAGCAAGGATTGTCTGGTCTCGGAATGCGGGAAGATTGTCTTCGTGCAACCCTATCCCCTTTTTTGCCTTCGACGACCTCATCAAGAAATAATTCATCCTCTTCGGAGTTCTGAATATTGACTTAACTAAACTAATATCAACATATTCCGAAGGCATGACATAACCTTCCTCGCAAATCTTCCAATCTCCGGGAAGAATTACATCCTGGCTATGGAGCAATCTCCTTCGGGCACGGATGGAAAGACCTGAGATTGTTTTACCGGCACGCAAAGACTGATTGAAAAAGCAATTCCCGGTACCCCACGGATACTGACTCGGATGAGAACAGATATTCGCTGACACACAGTTCATCTGAACATAGGCAATCGCCCGCTCCACTCCTTCAGCTTCTTGGGATATATATTTAATATCCAATGGATTACGACGAAGAAACTCTTTTACTCCGTATTTGCGTCTGTAATAGAGAGAATACCTCTGCTTGAAACTGTTCAAGAAAGTCTGCACTCCCTCCAACTCGCCATAGAGGACAAAATGGACGTGGTTGGACATCAAAATGAAAGCGAGTACAGTCACTGAAGGACTGCGAGCGGATTCGATGGCTACATAATTCATAGCCACCTTGAAATCTTCTTCATCACGGAACCAAAGCCTCCCTTCAAGGTGCTCCGTTGTCAACAAATATATCTTCTTCATAAGCATCTCCAGGCATTCCCAATGCCGTCCAACAAATCTAATTGAATATGGATACAACCCAAATGCTTGATAAAAAAGTTGAGAAACAAATTGCTGTTTTATTAAAAGATCAACTGTTTGCGAGTATTATCTGTTTTTTGATATGCTTTACTTTGCCCTGAGTCAGATGGTGATGGCGGAATGTTAGTCTGCGAGCCCAACGGTTTGGTAAAGCAAAGCGATAAGAGTTCAGTGGCAGCTACGGGAAGATGCTGGTACTGCCGGACCGGGGAACAGACACGGCAGAGGCAGAAGGTGGAGAGGCAGCAAAGGGCTGGAGAGTGGGAAAGGCGGGACAGGAAGCGGGACGGAGGGGGTGCAGCGTGCCTAGCCTGCAAAAATCAGGGACGTCTCCTTCAAATACGGCCTTTTTTGACACTAACCTGCACGTCTGTGGGACGCCTAGCACGCTCCGGAACCGTAAAGCGGGACGGGGCTGGAGAGAGGGAAAGGCGAAATCGATTGCGGGATATCGCACACGGGATCGAATGAGGGATTTCAGTACGGGCGGAGGGACTCGAACCCTCACGGATTTCTCCACCAGATCCTAAGTCTGGCTTGTCTACCATTCCAACACGCCCGCAAAAAGGTCACCTACTTACAAATGGTTCCCACTCACAAAAGTGCCTGATACGAAGGATTACCCTGCATCAAGGGTTGCAAAGATAATCAGAAAATGTCATTCCGCCAATTCCGAACCGCCTGGCTTGCCCGGATCGGAAGACTCAGCTTTCTCAGTCACAGCAGTCTCGGCCTCCACTGTCTCGGCAGTCTCCAGTTCCTTCTTCTCTGCCTCGGAGAGTTCTTCGGTCTCTTCGGCTGAATAATTCTCCGCGGCTTTCTTGGACTCTATGGCCGCCTGAGCCTGCTCGTTCTGCTTGATCGCCTGCTCCACTCCTCTCTCGAAGATGTTGTGGATGGCGTTCACGAGATTGACACGGACTCCGTCCACCTGGTCATCGAAGAGAGGAATCTTGGTACTCTTGAACTTAGCCTTTCCAAGTTTCCACTTCCAGTCCGAGAATATTCCCCTCAGGTTCACTCCGAACTTGAACGGGACAGGAGACTTGATGGCCGCGACATGGTATTTGAAATTCTGGTCGAATTGCTGGACTCCACTGAGTGCAACGGTATAGCGGTCCACATCCAGGATGAACGGGAAAATCTCCAGCTGGTCATCCTTTATGAGCCCCCTAACCGACATCTTGTCAATGTAACTGGAATCCCTATCCTTGAACCTCAACGTCTTGCGCAGCTTGTCCAGATCAGATGACTCGGAAAGGGAAAGATTCCTTCCATCTATCTTGATGATGCCCATCAGTGTCGGGAGGATAAGGTTCATGTCCGTGTCTATGGAAGTAGTCGCAGCCATCTCGCAGTCCAACAGACCTTTGAAGGCCTGGAGCATAGGCATGATGCTGTCAACTGCAGGGAAAAGCTCTATGACCTTCTCTGCCGTGATGTTGGAAAGCATCAGGTCGAATCCTGCCTTCAGGTCTTTCTTGGTCCTGGTCGAATAAAAACCCTCCAGGAAGGCTTCACCCATGTTTGTCATGGCAAACGTGTTGGTAGCCTGCAGGCAACGCTCCTTCATCTCCAGGTTGGTGGAGACGAACGAAGTCTCCAGGCTGGACCACCTGACCGTACCCGCATTGACAGCCACCTTGGCATTCAAGTTGGCAGGAAGGACGATGAGGGTATTACCTGAAGTATCAACCACGGCCCCGTCCTGGACCGCGTTGAGATAAGCCTTGTCGTCAACCCCTGTCAAGGCCACATTCTCTCCCGGAGGCACGAACTGCTTGCCGGCATTGACCGCCAGCAGTATCTCGTTCACATCGATGACAGACGAGTTGACATTCATGTCCAGGTTCAGCAGTCCTCCTCTCTTGGAAGTCAGGGCTCTCTTCAGGCCGGTCAGAGTACCGCTCAAGGACAAATCCGACTGGCCGGAATTTACAGTCAGGCTTGAGAGAGTGATGCTGTTGTTGTTGAATTTCCCGCTAAGTGAAGAAAGGTTGTTCTCCAGCGGATAGTAAGGGGTGATGACCTTTCCGGAAGCAACCCTCAGGTTACCTGATATATCCCAGTCCCTGATGTACTTGGAGACGGATTCTCCCAAGCTTATGTGTATGTCCCTCTTTTCGAAATCCTTCTCGGAAAGATAATCAGGGATAGCCTTGCGGTTGCGGCTGAAGGCCTTGCGAAGCAGAGAATCCCTAGGAACGTCAGGATAGACTTTCTGCAGCGAGTCCAGGAGATGTTTCCGCCTGGTCTTGTTCTCGACCGTAACCGGATGGGCTGCCACGTTTATGGTTGCCCCGGAGGCAGAATATCTGTTTACGCTTTCCCGAACAGAGACAAGCTGGTTGGAACTGGACAGATTAAGGTATGGGATGGTTTCCTTTCCCTTCAATGTCGGGGTAAACTTCAAGGTGTTGGATGTACCGCTGATTCCTACGAAGCAGGAATCGAGGTCCATCATGCTCAATGACGATGCATCCAGCTTGCAGACCAGAGGATGCCTGCCCGGCATTCCCTTTAACTTGTCCGTGGAATTGCTGGCTGAAAGATTAACCTTCTTACCGCGGATGAAGGTAGATTTACCATATTCAGCGAATATGCTGTCAACTGCTGCGGAAATGACATTCTTGCCCTTGGCATCAGGAGCAAAGCCTATCGTGGTCTTGCCGAGGTATGCCGTGATGGTGTCCTTAGGGTCGTAGATACGGATGCCGTTGCTCTGCAGGGCGGCCTGGATATCGATGTCGGAGAAGTTGTAGATATCGAGCTGGGATAACATGAAATCACCTTTCACCTTGCCATCCAGGTTGCCTCTGGCGGTAATTCCGGAATCCTCCGGAAGGAAACGGGTAAGCGAATCAAGCCTGAAATGGACGTCTCCGTCCATCGACAGGAGCGGGTCGCCACCAAGGATGTCATCAGCCGAACCCTTCAACTGGACTCCGGCACCCTGGATGTTCATGCAAAGGTCCTGTACCTCCGCGACAAGTTTTCCGTCCCTGGTCCTCGCAACAGCCTCGAGGTCGAAGCGGCCTTTCTCGTCAAGTCCCTCCCAGCCGACATGAGACTCAGGAACGGTCAGATGGACAGACATTTCCGGAATCCTCCCGGCAGCCTTGTTGAAGTAGCCGTCACAATGGGCGTCGGCGGAAATCAACGCATCTGTCTTCAGCTTCTTGAGGATAGGGAAATTATCCCCGAAATATTCCGTCACCTCGCTGACAGGTTCGTCTTCAATCGCAGCGTCCGCCTTGACATAGAGGCTGTCGGAAGACATGTCCACCAAGCCTTCCCCAGTGAGGTCGATAGTTGCAACTGAAGCCTTCAAGTCCTTGATTTCGAACCGTTTCTTCTGAAGGTCCGGAGTAAACTCGCAAGATGCTCCCAGGGGGACCTGCATCCTTCCGGCCGAGCGTAGTGCAAGAAAAGCCTTCGACTTGAGGTCGATATCGTAATGCGGGCCGTGTTCCTTCACCCCAAGATAATCAAGGGCCAATGCCAGCGTGTCGGAAGGAAGCCGGCCGGCCACGAAAAGGGAATCCACTGAGAAGTTCACCCCGGAGAACTTCTGATCCTTGGCGACATAATGCCCCTTGGCAGTCATCTCCTTGAAGAACAGGGTCCCTGAGATAGTGTCCGCCTGATCCGTGAATATGGCGAAAGGCCTTTTCCCGAGGCTGACCTTGCTGACGGAGACCGGCATGTCGAAAACCGTAGAATCGGAGTCATCCTCCTTTGGCTCGAGCTTGAACATGTTCCAGTTGGCCGCCGTGGAATCGTACCTGTGCGCGAATATCCTCGGATGCTCCAGCATCACATGGCGGACATTCACCCTCCTGCGGATCAAATCCAAGTAGTTGACGGACAGGCTCAGCCGGTCGAAATGCGCCAGGGTGTCAAGGTCGGTACCGCGCCCCAGTCCAAGCAAGCGGGGATTCACGTTACCCAGGGAATCGTAGGCAGCGTAGCGGTCGTGCGGATATGTCAGGGAGAAATCATCGATGCTCACGTTGAGGTTCGGGAAACTCTTGAACATGGAAGCCTTGATGTCGGAAAAAGACACAGTACCGTCCACGTACCGTTCAGCCACACGATTGGCCACCTTGGTCAGGAAAGCGGAACTGAGCAGCAACTGCAGGGCGATTATAACTATCGCCCACAAGCCCAGGAAAGCCAGGATCATTCCCCGGATCAACCGGCGGGACTTACCTTTGCCTTTACCTTTTTCTATCTCCTCCTCTGCCATATTCAGGAAATACCTCTGCCAGATTCAGTTACGATGTCCTTAAGATGAACGTTGAATGTATTGCGTGAGAGAAGTTCCTCCAAAGTCATATGCATCCTCCAGCGCCAGTAATGGCGAGGGTTTGCAGGAATATTGATCCTTTCGTCGGCAGGGTCTCCCTGATAGCGGACCTCTCCGTCCAGGGACATCCAGTCCTGAAGGGGCAGAATGCAAAGCATAGACGGAGAAGCGAGATGCTGCCTTATTATCATCTCGCAAACCCAAGGTTCGCAGAACCATGGTGCATTACCCTCGCAGTGAAGGGCTTCGTGGAAGAACTTCTCTGTCACGGCCCTGTCCTCCTCCCACCATCCGCGAATGGTAGAAGTGTCGTGCGTGCCGGTGGCGCACACAGAAAGGTATGGGTAGGTGGCTGGATCGTCGAAAGTCTTTTCCGGAGACTTCGGCATCCTCTGGATTTCCAGGGAAGCTATATTAAGTTCCTTCATGGTCTCAGGGACACAGGCCGGAATCATTCCGAGGTCCTCTCCGCAGGCAAGCATCCTGGTAGAATCCAGCAGCGCAGGAAGTTTCTTCATAGCCGTCTCCTTCCAGAAAGCATTGTGTCGGCGATAGAAGAAATCATTGTAGAGGTCGTTGTAGGCCTGCTTGAAATAGTCGTTTAGAGCCTTGTAATCGTCAGTGTCCTGTGAAGAAATCCTTGGATGGTACCATCCGTCCCTGTGAGGGTCCGGGACGAAGAGGCTGGAATTAGGGTCGAATCCCCTGCCTCGCAGTTCTTCCGCCGAATATGGCAAGGCCGGGTTGAAATGTCCCATCAGGCCAGACTTGATCCCATACGGAATCTCCCAGATGCGGAAGAATCCCAGGATATGGTCAATCCTGAAGCAGTCGAAATATTCGCTCATCTTCCCGAGACGTGACTTCCACCAGGCATACCCATCCTTGGACATTTCTTCCCAGTTGTAGGTCGGGAATCCCCAGTTCTGACCGTCCACGGAGAATGCGTCAGGCGGTGCTCCGGCCTGGGAATCGAGGTTGAAGAGTTTTGGGAACTGCCATGCGTCCACGCTGGTCCGGCTTATGCCAATCGGAAGGTCACCCTTAATGGCAACCCCCTTGGAGTGAGCATATTCCACAGCATCCTTAAGTTGCTTGTCAAGGCAGAACTGCTCCCAGCAGTAGAAACTTGTTTCCTGCAAGTGCTTCCCGCAGAATGTTGCGATACGAGTCTTTGAATATACCGAATGTGTCTTCCACTTTCCGAACTCCGGAGTTCCGTTCATGTCCCTGAGCACGCAGAAAGCGGCATAAGGCACAAGCCAATGTTCGTTGGCAGCGTAGAATTCCTTGTACTCCTTGCTGGAAGTCACTTCCTCCCCGATCCGGCCGAAAGTTTCCTTGAGAAGACGCCTCTTCTCGTTGTTGACCCTTTCGTAGTCAACCTGCGGAAGGGCATTCAGCTCGTCACGGAGAGCCTTGTATTCCTTCGTGACCTTCACGCCTGCATCAGGCAGGGAGATGAATTGCGGATGAAGGGCGAAGGTGGAATTGGCATTGTAAGGGTATGAGTCAGTCCAGGAGCCGGTCATCGTAGTATCGTTGACAGGCAGCAATTGCAGCAGGCTCTGTCCTGTCTTTGCAGCCCAGTCAACGAGCAGTTTGAGATCCTTGAACTCCCCTACTCCGAAACTGTCCTTGCTCCGGAGGGAGAACACCGGAATCGCAGTTCCGGCACCGCGCCACGGAGCCCGGCCGAACACCGGATCCAGGTCACGGACCACTATGCAGGTGTCCTTCGCAGGAACTTCGGCGAAGAAATGGTTAGGGCCGGTTTCCCAACAGACCGGCAGGCCGGTCTTGGAATCGAGGATGACGAACTTATACTCAAAAGGTTCCTTGACATCGAGAAAAGCCGACCATAGGGCTCCGCCCTCGAGATTCATCGGCTGGAACCTCGTCCATTCTTCAAACAGGGAACCGCTGCCGGTGATCGCAAGGACTTCTCCGGAACGTACCTGGGAAGCGGCCACCACGAAGGCCATATTGCCGGCTCGCTTGGAGGACGAAGCTTTCTTGCGGAAGATCACATCCGTGAAAGCCTTGGTCCGGAAAGGAGAATCGGCAGGCCTGTCGTGCCAGCAGTCCCTGACTTCCAGCATCACAGGTTTCTTCCCTGAAGGAAGCGGAAGGATGTGTCCCTCCCACTCCTTGCGGATACATTCCCCGTCCCTTCGGAGCTCGAAGGAATATTCAAGTTTCCTTGAAGTTGCGGGGACGTCGATCGATAAAGTCCATATTCCTCCGACAACATATTCCATGGCATGCTCGCTGCCGCCGGAAAATACCAGGCAGAGCGATTCGCCCTGGGTGGTGAAATATTCAAGATTGATTCTTAGCTTCATAATGCAATAATAACTAAAATATCTGAATTTGGCTATCTTTGCACAACCATATCAAACGACGATGGACAAAAAAGAGATAGAGATAATGGCCCCCGCGGGCAACTTCGAATGTCTGAGGGCTGCGATACAGGGCGGGGCGGACTCCGTCTATTTCGGAGTCGGCCGCCTGAACATGCGCTCCCACTCAGCCAACAATTTCTCTCCGGAAGACCTGGATGAGATCACCAGGATATGCCGGGAGGCCGGGGTAAAGACCTACATGACTCTCAACATCGTCCTGTACGAAGATGACCTCGGGCCGATGCGGGAGGCTCTGGACAGGGCCAAGGCTGCCGGCGTGGATGCAATAATAGCCTCCGACATGGCGGCCATAAGCTACTGCCGCCGGATAGGTCTGGAGGTGCACGCTTCCACCCAGCTCAATGTCTCCAACATCGATGCCCTGAAGTTCTATGCTCAGTTCGCCGACGTCATAGTCCTGGCCAGGGAACTGGACCTGGACCAGGTTAAGAGGATCCATGAAGCGATTGTGGCCGAGAACATCACCGGCCCTGGAGGTCAGCTCGTGAGGATCGAAATGTTTGCCCACGGAGCCCTCTGCATGGCCGTTTCCGGGAAGTGCTACCTGAGTCTCCACGCCTACGGAGCTTCCGCCAACAGGGGCGAGTGCTACCAGGTCTGCCGCAGGGCATACGAGGTGACGGACCTGGAGACCGGCAACCGGCTGGCCATCGACAACAAATACATAATGTCTCCGAAAGATCTATGCACGATCGGTTTCATCGACAGGATCATAGATTCGGGAGTGAAGGTCTTCAAGATCGAAGGCAGGGCCAGAAGTGCCGAATATGTCAAGAAGACGGTGTCCTGCTACCGCCGGGCTGCGGATGCGGTCTGCGACGGCACCTACAGTCCGGAACTCGCCGCCCGGCTGCAGGAAGAGCTTTCGGAAGTTTTCAACAGGGGTTTCTGGGATGGATACTACCAGGGGGCCAGGCTCGGGGAGTGGAGCGAGAAGTACGGCAGCCACGCCACGAGGAAGAAGGTCTATTGCGGTAAGATAACCAATTGGTTCTCAAAGCTCAGCGTGGCCGAAGTACTAGTCGAATCAGAGAGTATTTCCAAGGGAGACGACTATATCGTCACCGGGGCGACCACCGGCGTATTCGAAGGCAATGCGAGCGAGATAAGGGTGGACTTGAAACCTGTTGGAGAGGCCTCCAAGGGCACATACTGCTCCATTCCGGTGACTTTCCCTGATGACTGGAAGGGAGAGAGGAAACTCCGCAGGGGAGACAAGCTCTATCTCTGGAAAAAGAGCTAGAGGGAGACTTTCTCCGGACTGTGGGAGAAACGCCTGGGACCTTCGATCGATCTCCAGTAATCGCTGTCGAAGGATGAAGGATGGATATACTCCCCTTCCTTGTCGATCGTGAATTCCAAATAAGTGATCTTGTAGCCTTGCGAGAGGAACATACGCTCATAGAATGTCTGGACTTCGTAGAGGGCAGGATTGTCTATGCTTCTTTCGCCGTAAAGGTCCGTGGTTGAAGCCAGGATACGGAGCCCGTTTTCCTGGGCGACCGCCTTGGAATATTCGTGCAGGAAACGACTGTCTGTCTTGAGACGGACCACACCGCCCGGCTTGAGGAACTTGCGGTAGCGATTCAGGAATACAGGGCTGGTAAGGCGGCTGTTTTCGCTCTTGAGCTGCGGGTCGGAGAAAGTGAGCCATATCTCCGACACCTCACCCGGGCCGAAGAAAGCTTCGATGAATTCGATCCTTGTGCGAAGGAAGGCCACGTTGGGGAGGTTGTTCTGAGCGGCATGCTTCGCCCCTTTCCAAAGCCTGGCTCCTTTGATATCAACCCCGATGTAATTACATTCCGGGAACCTCGAAGACAGGTCGATGGTATATTCACCCTTCCCGCAGCCAAGCTCCAGCACTATCGGCTGCTCCTTTGCGAACATCCGGGAGTTCCAGTTGCCTTTTATCGGGTGGTCGTTAAGACAGAGAGTGCCGTCACCTGAGGATTTGTCCAGGATCGCGGAAGGATCTGGCTGGAGGAGGCAGGAGAAAGTCTCGTTCTCCGCAAATTTCCTGAGTTTACCGTGTCCCATCTATTTCCTGGTGAAAATTATGCCTACGCCCCGGACGGAGGAAGAAGCCCCGCCAAGGACCCTGGCCTTGAGACGCCATTCACCATATTCAGGCATGTCAAGCCGCTCTTTGAAAGGGCAGACGATGTCTTTCGTAAAGTAAGTCTTCCCTACGGCAGTGCCGACAGGCATGACAAGGGTATCCACGTAATTCGAGTCTGAAGGCGCAATCCATCTGATGGCAAGGATAAGGCTGTCTTCCGGGAAGGTTCCGAAGGCCTTGCGTTCAAGCCTGGTATAGAAATCCAAGCCATAAGACACCGTTGAGTCCGCCATGTCCAGCACGAAGGAATATGTGTCCCCATATTCAGCCTTTTCCCTGGTCACGAAAGGTTCCATGGAAGAAGGCCGTGTGCATGAACATGCCACGACAGCAAAAATGAATATGAGGATGTTCCTACGCATCTTTGCGAGCCTTCTGCCCGTTCTTGCGGTTCCGGGATGACTTCTTTTTCTTGTTCTTCTTAGGTTTGTCGAACCTGGTGATGCTGTCGTCACCGACTGCAGAAATGAACTGAGGACCATCATTGACCGGCTCGATCTTGAGAGAATCAGGTCTCTCTCCGTGAGCGTTCATATCCATAACTTCCCTGACTTCATCCGCAGTGAGCGGATAAAGGTTGCTCAGGGAGCCCTTCTCATACGAGAAATACAATGTTTCCTGCAAGATGTCGGTCTTGACCAGCCAGGCCTGGCCGTCTTCGAACTCAAGAGGTTCGGTAACCTTCGGAATCCTCGACTGGGCGTCCAGATAATTCGCCACCTCATAGTTCAGGCAGCACTTCAACTTGCCGCACTGTCCGGCCAGTTTCTGTGGATTCAGGGAAAGGTCCTGGACGCGGGCCGCGGAAGTTGAAATGGACTGGAAGTTGGTGATATAGTTGGCACAGCAAAGTTCCCTGCCGCAAACCCCGAGTCCCCCGATCAAACCGGCCTCCTGGCGGGCTCCAATCTGCTTCATTTCGATGCGGATGCGGAATTCCTCAGCGTAAACCTTTATCAACTGCCGGAAGTCCACCCTGCCGTCTGCGATGTAATAGAATATCGCCTTGGTTCCATCCCCCTGGAACTCCACGTCGCCTATCTTCATGTCAAGTCCCAGTTCGGCGGCTATCCTCCTGGCTTGGATCATTGTGTCCTGTTCACGGGCTATGGCCTCCTGCCACTTGGTGATGTCCAAAGGTTTGGCCCTCCTGTAGATCTTTCTAAGCTGGGAAGGATCGGGATCCACTCCCTTGCACTTCATCTGACGGCCGACAATAGGGCCTTCGAGAGTGACGATTCCAAGATCGTGGCCGTTGGCAGCCTCGACGATGACCAGATCTCCCGTCTTGATCCCCTGTCCCGAAGCGTTGAAATATATTCCCTTACGGGTATTCTTGAAACGGACTTCAAACAGATCCCTGTACTGCTCCTGTGTGACTCCGTGCAGCCAGTCATAGGATTCCAGCTTGCAGCAGCCACGACGGTAATTGCAGTCGTAGTCTCCCGTTTCAGGGTCCTGAGTGACCGTACAGCCCCTGCTGCAGTCGAACCTTATGGTTTCGTTGTCAATGTAATCCATTTTGTGTCAAAAACTTAAATACATTCTCCCGACGAGGTCGCAGAACAGGATCTTCTGGTTCACGTTCCTGTCCACAAGCATGGCCGCCCTGTCGATGTACGAAAGCGCCACTCGCGGGAAATTCTTCTTGCATCTTGCCGACATCGAGGCAAGGAACTGCTCTTCTTCCGGACTGATTCCGGCAATCTGTGAGAGCCCTTGCTGCAGAAGGAATATCTTGCGCAGGCTCTCACCGGCAAATTTACAAAAAGCCTTCTGTTTTTCACGCGAGCCAAGGGCTGCCATCTCTTCAGAGCAGGTAAGGGCAGCATTGAGATCCCTGGAAGCCAGAGCTTCCATGAGATTCCTGAATATCCCGGCTTGCTCCTGATACTCTTCCTTTCCGGAAATATACTGCAAGGCTGCACCGACGCTTCCACCCGCAACCAATGCAGCTTGGGATGCCTCTTCTGGAGTTTTCCCGAAATCAGACACCAGCACCTTCTCGATTTCTTCCTTGGAATATGGCATCACCCTGATGGCCTGGCAGCGTGAGGATATGGTCTGCATTACCTTCTCCGGAGCATGGGTCACCATCAGGAACAGGGTCCTCTCCGGAGGTTCCTCGATGGCCTTCAAGAGCCTGTTGGCAGCAGCGGCGTTCATCTTTTCGGGAAGATAGACGACCACGGCCTTGTAGCCTCCCTCTACAGAAGTAAGATACACTTTTTCAAGTATTTCCTTGGCCTCGGCGTTATTGATTCCGGTCTGCTTCCCCTCCACTCCGAAGGCGGAACTTACTTCCGATTCCATGGCATAGGGATTCAGGGAAATCAGCTCACGCCAGTACTTGAGGAACAATTCCGCACGGAGGTTTTCAACCTTCTCGTTGACTTTGGATCCGTTGGCTACGGGATATACGTAATGGACATCAGGGTGTATCAGTCCGGACACCTTGTGTTCATCCTCCATCACCATGCTCAGGAAAGCGAGGACAAGGGCCATCGCTCCGCACCCGTCGTTCTCATACAGCATCATGGCATGAGGGATGCGGCCGCTTCCGGCCATCCCTTCCAGGGCCTTGACGGCATCCCGGTTCCCTATGATCCTGTCAAAATTCATCTTTCGCGTGCGGCGGTAAAGGCCGCGATTTTCACAAGATAGTCTTTTTCTTTCGAATCCGGAAGCACTTCAAGCGCCCGGATGGCTTTTTCTACATATTCCTCCAGTCTGGTTGCGGAATAATCCATTCCGCCTCCGTCTATCACGAAAGACCTGATCTCATCCTTCACTTCCGGCTTCCCCTGGATGTCCAGGAGCTTTGCTCGGATCTCCCCGGCCCGTTCCGGGCCTGCCGCAGAAAGGGCTCCAAGTAACGGAAGGGTGATCTTCTGTTCTTCCAGGTCAATGCCAGAAGGTTTCCCTGTCAGTTTGCTGTCCGAATAATCCAGCATGTCGTCGCGGATCTGGAAAGCTATTCCAAGGCTCACGGCATATTCCCTGACGGCCTCTATGAACCAGTCCGGAGCATCTACGGAGATGGCCGCCGAGGTTGCTGAAGCCTCGAACAGGGAGGCTGTCTTGCTGTATATTATCCTGTAATAATCCTTTTCTTCCGTGTCGCAGCAGGCGGCTTTCTGAAGCTGGAGCATTTCCCCTTCCGCCAGGTCGCCGAGGGTCTTTGCGAATATCCTGATGATCCGGTCACTCTTGGAAGACGAGAGGATCGCACTTACTGCTTTCACCAGCCAGTAATCCCCCAGGAGCACGGATGCCGGTCCTCCAAGGATGGACATCACGGTAGGGACTCCCCTCCTCTCGGTACTCATGTCGGCAACGTCATCGTGCAACAAGGTGGCATTGTGAAGCAACTCGGAAGCTGCGGCACAACAGATACTGTCACGGTTGGCGGCACCTCCGCAAGCCCTGGCCACAAGCAATGAGATCAATGGGCGGAGTTGCTTGCCTGCGTGAGACAGGATGGCCTCGTTCGTCTTGTCAAGCAGTTCTATATCACTGGAAAGATAGGAGCGGATAAGTTCCTCCACATCTTTCCAGTCCTGGCCCAAAAATGATTTGATCTCATTCAACATGGCTGAAGGAAACTATTTTAGGAGTGCGACCACCTCTTCCACGGTCTCCGGGAATGCGATCAGGTTGCGCGACTCCTCATCCAGCATCTTGGTGGCCACATAATGGTCAAGAAGGGATTTCAAAGGTTCGAAGAAACCATCAAGGTTGAAGGCGATGACTTTCCCTGAATATTTTTCGAGTTTGGCAAGGGTGAGGGTCCCGATCAGCTCGTCCAGGGTCCCGATGCCTCCGGGAAGGGCTATAGCCGCCACGGTGCCTTCACGCATGGCCTCCTTGCGTTCAGCCATGGTTTCTGTCCACACGACCTCGTCGAGGTAAGGATAGCGATACTGTGCCATGAATTTCGGAAGGACTCCCTTATGCCATCCTCCGCATTTCACCACCTCGTCAGCCACGACTCCCATCGTACCCTTCACAGCGCCTCCCGAGACTATCCCGTAACCAAGCGAACAAGCCGCACGGACAAGATCCCGTGCAGCTTGGTTGAACTTTTCGTCTATTTCGTAACTGGCTGAGCAGTAGATTACAATCTTCCTTTTGCCATCCATCTTACGCTAAGTTAGAACAGGATACCCAGAGAGAAGGCCACTCCGTTGAAGTTGTTGTCCTTGAGTCCCTTGATGGTACTGGCCGTGTTCTCGATATCGGTCTGGTAGATACCTCCGAAATTCCAGAAATACTTGACGGAGAACTGAAGCTTCCAGATCTCGAGACCAGCACCTACGGAGAGGCCGTACTCTATCTTCTTCAGTTCATCTCTGAGATCCTCGGCGATCTGGCTCTTGCTGTTGTCAGTCAGCTGGTAGCCTACGAACGGTTCCGCCAGGACATATGGACGGAAGGCGATAAGGTCAGGGCCCCACTGGAGCTGGACCGGAACTTCGAGATAGCCAACCTTGGCCTCGAAAGAATCGGCGATTGTCTTGCCAGAAGCATCCTTCCAATCTTCAAGTGCCATTCCCTTCATCTGATAGAGGATACTTGGCTGGATGTGGAAGCCCAGGCCGACAGGAATCTCAGTCGTGAGACCGACATGGTAGAGGGACAGGCTCTTCGCATCCTTAAGGCTGGAGGAAGAAGAGGTTCCACCGAGGATGATACCAGACCTCTGGCTGTTGTATGACTGTGCATAGGCTCCGACAGACAAAGCGAGAGCCACTGCGATGACTGCAATAATCTTATTCATTTCCTTATGCTTTCCTAACTAAATGATTGCATCGAGCTTCGCTGTAATCTCACCCTTAGGCACGTTGCCCACGAGTTTGTCCACGACCTGGCCACCCTTGAAAAACAGGAGTGTAGGGATGTTGCGGATACCAAACTGGACGGCTATATCCTCGCACTCATCGACATTACACTTGGCAACTGTGACCTTTCCGTCATATTCCTTTGCAACTGCTTCGACAGTAGGACCGAGCATGCGGCATGGGCCGCACCATGTTGCCCAGAAATCGACCAGCACCGGCTGGCTTCCTGAGATGATCTCATTGAAATTTTCGTTGGTTGCAGTGATTTCCATATTCTTTATCATTTAAGTTTACAAATATAACAAAATTAAACGGATTGCTCAATGTCCCAAAGATAGGCGCGAAGGCCGAGATTCGGGAAATCGGAGTCTTTTTCCCTCAGGGCTTCCATAAGCTCCGGAGCCTTGTCATCAGGCACCATCGTAAGGATGGCATAGTTCTGTGTAGGCCAAGCATGGTCCCCGAAGTGAGGTTCGCCATCAACGCCTCCCCTGCCCTGTATGTCCATCCATTGGGTGAATCCCCTCTGGCCGTTCTCTTCAAGCAAATCGACAATCTCATTGCCATATGCCTGGTTGTATGCTATGAATATCGCTTTCATGCTTTCTGGGATTTTTTGTTGCGGCGCCTTTCCTGCAAGGTTGCAAGGGCGCAGTAAGCTGTAGGAATCAATACGAGCGTAATAAGGGTCGAGAAACTGAGTCCCCAGCACACGGTCATACCGAGCGGACGCCAAAGCTCGGAACCCTCGCCACGTCCGAGTGCCATAGGGAGCATACCGAGAACTGTCGTGAGGGTGGTCATGAGGATAGGACGCAGACGGCTGCGGGCAGCAGTCACGGAAGCTTCAACTACTCCCATCCCTCGCTCGCGCATGAGGATTGTATAATCTATGAGCACGATACCGTTCTTGACCACGATTCCCAGGAGGATGATGATACCGATGAGACTCATCACACTCAGGGCCGTCCCGGTGAAGCGCAGCCCCATTATCACGCCGATGAAGGCGAACGGGACTGAGAACATGATCACGAAAGGACTCATGAAGGCCTCGAACTGGGAAGCCATCACCATGTAAACCAACAGGACGATCATGATCATGAGGGCGGTCAGGTTCCTGAACATTTTCTGCTGGTCTTCATAGTCTCCGGAGAGTTCGGTGGTGATGTTGTTCGGGATGTCTGTGGAAGCCACGATTTGATTGGTTGCAGCAACAGCATCACTGAGTGCGTGTCCCCTGGCAACGATTCCGGTTGCCGTGATGTACCTCTCGCGGTTCTTTCTCTGGATCGTAGGAGGGACCTTGGACTCGACGACGGTACCGAGGTCCTTGATCCTGACATTGCCTCCGGTCGGAGTCGTGACAAGGATGTTTTCGATGTCAGCGATGCTTCCGCGAAACTGCTTGTCGTAGATCACCCGGATGTTGTATTCATCTCCTTCTTCCCTGTAGTAGGATCCCACCGAACCGCTCATCGCTGCGCTGAAGGCGGCAGCCGCAGTGGTGGAGTTGAGACCATTCAGGGCAAGCTTCTCCCTGTCGAAATCCACCTGGTATTCAGGAGTGTAGTCATCACGGCTGAGGACGACCTGGCTGAATGCAGGATTGTCAAGCATCTTGGACTGGATCTCCTTGGCCACCCTGTCGGTCTCGTCGAAATCGTAGCCGTAGATTTCAAGAGTGACGGAAGATCCTCCTCCTACACCGCCCATACCTTCGGATACGGTGGCTTTCTTGACTTCAGGATATTCCCTCAAGTCCTTCCTGATGATGTCGGCAATCTCCGTCGAGGATCGCTTACGGTCTTCCATGGAACCGAGGTTGACATTCATGGAAATCACATACGATCCGTTGTTCTGCATGGATCCTATCACATTCGATGAGCTTGCCTGTCCGTAGCGGTACTGAAGGATCTTGATTTCCGGGATCTCTTCCTTGAGCCTTTCGGAGAACTCCTTCACGAATTCTCCGGTGACACTCTGCTCCGTGCTGACAGGGAGCTCAATGGACACGGAGAGTCGGCCGGAGTCGGAGTTAGGGAAATATTCGGTCTTGAGTCCCGGTGCAAGCAGGATCAGGACAACCGCAAACAAAGCCACGGCACCCCAGATGATGATGCCCCTGTGCGATACGCACCATGCGATGAGCTTGGAATAGCCGGACGAAAGATTGTCCAGGAATTTCTCGATAGGATCGAATATAGCCCTGTGCAGCTTGCCGGTCTTCGGTTTGTTGCTGAGCACCCTGGCGCAAAGCATCGGAACAAGAGTAAGGGCGGCGGTGGTGGAAATGATCATGATGATGCTCACGATCCATCCAAGCTGCTTGAACATGATTCCGGCCATTCCGGAGACCATCGTCAGCGGGACGAACACACAGAGCATGGTCAAGGTGGAAGCGATTACGGAAATACCCACCTCGGAAGTGCCGTGGACGGCCGCCTCTTTTGGTTTCTCTCCCCTTTCCAGGTGTGTCGAAATATTCTCCAGCACCACTATGGCATCGTCCACCACCATACCTATCGCAATGGACAAGGCCGACATCGAGATGATGTTAAGGGTGTTGCCCGTTGCATAGAGATAGACGAGCGAACCGAGGAGTGCTATAGGGATGGAAAGCACGATGATGAACGTGGCCCTCCATCTGCCCAGGAATAGATAGACGACCAGCATGACCACGAGCAGGGTGATGAGGATGGTCTCTTCCAGAGAGTTGATGGTATTCAGGATGTTGTCTGAACTGTCCACCACCGTGGTGATCTCCACGTCCGACGGAAGGGTAGGCTCGATTTCCTTGAGCTTCTTTTTCGCAGACCGGATAACGTTCACGGTATTCGCTCCTGACTGCTTCTGGATAGCGATCATGGCCGAACGATTGCCGTTGGTGAAGGATTCCTGGGATTTCTCTTCCAGGCCATCCTCAACCCTGGCGACGTCTCGCAGATAGACCACCTGGCCGCCACGGTTGCTCACCACTACGTCAAGGAGTTCGGACGGATCCATGAACTCTTTCTGTACACGGAGGGAGAATGTCTCAGCACCGATGTCGATGCTTCCGGAAGGGACGTTCCTGTTCTCGGCGGCTATCATCTGGGATATTCCCGCCACCGTAAGTCCATATGCAGAAAGCTTGTTAGGGTCGCAATATACGTGGATCTCCCTGGCAGGAGCACCTGCCACGGAAACGGTACCTACTCCCTTGACACGGCCAAGAGGGGTGACCACCTTGTCATCCAGGATCCTGTCCAGTCCGTCGAGGCTCTGGTCGGCCTTCGCGGAAAGAATCAAGACTGGCATGTCGTCCATGCCGAACTTGAACAGCACCGGAACGCTGGCTCCGGAAGGCAGGGACGAATTGATCAGGTCCAGTTTGTCCCTGATGTCATTGCAGGCATCATCGATGTCGGTTCCGTATTCGAATTCCAGAACCACCACCGAAGTATTCTCCCTCGACCTGGAAGTCATGTCCTTCAGGTTAGCGACACTGTTCAGGGTGTTTTCCAGGAGTTTGGTCAGGTTGTTCTCCACATCCGATGCGCTGGCGCCCGGATATGAAGACATCACCATCACGACATTGGCATCGAATTCCGGGAACTGCGCCACCGATGTATTCGAAAGCGAATACACACCGAAGATGGCGAAGGCCAGGAATATCAGGGCCGTCGTGACGGGTTTGTTGACAGCAGATCTAATTATGCTCATTATCTGCCTCCTTTAATTGTTTTTCGCCACCTGGATCTTACCACCGTCCTTCAGGCTGTTGCTACCCTTTGTAGCGACAATATCACCCTCGTCAAGTCCTTCCAGGATCTCGTAATTCTTGTCGAAATGGCGGCCTATGGTAACCAGGTTGCAGGTGACGGTACTGTCCTGCTGCACGACATAGACACACCTCTGGCCGGAGCCCTGCATCTTGTTCACTGCCACGTCCGGCACCACTACGCTGTTGTTCACTCCGAATTCCACCTTGACCCTGGCGAACATTCCCGGCCTGAGGGCCCGGTCTGAATTCTGGACGAGGACTTCGGTTGAAAATGTGTGGGTGGTGGCATCCATGGTAGGATATATCTTGTTGATCTTTCCTGTGAAAACCCTGCCTGGCATAGCCTCGGTAGTGATTTCCACCTGGTTCCCAATCTTAACCTTGGTATAGTCGGTCTCGGAGATGCCTACCAGCAGCTTGACCGGAGTGATCTGCTGGACAACGAATATCGGCTGGCCGGAATAGAGGTCACCGCGATCATAGTTCCTTGCCGTGACAACACCGCTGATAGGAGATCTGAGGTAGGTGTTCTCGACCAGGTTGTTGTATGAGCGGCGGCTCACGTTGTAGGCCATCTCAGCGGCATCATAATCGGATTTGGACACTCCTCCCTCGTCGAAGAGGCTCTTGAGCCTGGCAAGTTCGGTCGAATCATTGACCAGTTTCAGCCTGGTCTGGTCCAGCTGGGCGGCATCCATGATGGCCAGCACCTGGCCCCTTCCCACGAACGAGCCGACATCAGCCCTGATGGTCTGGATGCGACCGCCTGTCTGAGGTGCTATGTTGTTGATGGCATATGCTTCCACTGTGGAGGAATATACCTCCGTCTGAGGCACGTCCATCCTGACCGCTTCGGCGGTGGAAATGAGTGTAGCCCTTTCCTCCATCATTGCGCCGGCAGGCGCTGCGCTTCCATCTTTCTTGGCTCCGCATGAAACCATCAGCAGCGTCCCGGCGGCAAAGGCCATAATCTTGACAATCTTGTTCATATATCTGTTTATTTGTTTCATTCGATCGGTTGCATCCTGCCCAGGTCCACGTCTCCGTTATCATCCACAAAGTCGTAGCCGATGGTCTTCTCGAGATTCGACTTCGCGACAACGAAGTTGTAGATAGCCTGAGACTCCTGCAGGCTGGCCTGGGTCAGCTGTAGCTGGGAATCATTCAGGTCGGTTATGGTGCTCTTTCCCACCTTGTAGGACTTGGCAGCGATGTCATATGCCTTCTGGGCAAGACCCACGGCCTCGACCGCAGCGGTATAGCTGTTCATGCTCGTCTCCATGGTGTTCAGATACTGGCGTATGGCTATCCTTAGCTGCCTCTCAGTCTCGATGCGCTGCAGGGAAAGCTCCGTAGCCTGCAACTGAGCCTGCCTGACATCATAATGCCTCTTGCCACCCGAGAAGATAGGGATGTTGATACTGATCCCGACGTAGGAATACGGCGACCACTGGTACTCGCTGAACTTGAAATCATTGGTCATCGCAATCATGTTGTAGGCATAGTTCGCGGCAAGGGTAGGAATATATGCAGCCTTGTACATCCTCACCGTAGATGCCAGCTGGTCCGCCTGGATCTCGAGCTGACGCAGGGTGGTGTTGTGCTCGAGGGAAGGATCCTCGTTCTCTCTGATGTCCCGCAGCATCTGGGTGGAATAATCATTGAGAGACCCTGAAACATCGATATTCCTTTCAAGGTCCACTCCCATGACAGCCTTCAGCTGCCACAAGGCAAGGATGACGGAACTCTCCGCGTTGTAAACGTTAGGGATCGCATTGGCCACCACCGACTTTGCCCTGGTATATTCAAGTTCGGAAGCCTTCTCGGCATTGTATCGTTTCTGGATCTGCTCGAAATTCTCGCAGGCGTTCTCATACACATCCTTGTAGACGTTGAAAGCCTCCTTCGCGAGCAGGACGGCGTAATAGGCCTGCTTGACCTGGGTGACCATGTCGAGCCTGGATGAACGGGCCTTTTCGACCGCGAGGTCCACGCTCTGCCCGGATATCTTCAGGCTCTCCCAGAGCTGGGCGTTCACAAGCTGCCACGAAGCCGTGATTCCTCCGGAATAAGTATTCCAACGACCTACGGAGAAACCGCTGTTAGAGTTGCCTTCTCCGGATTCGATCTGGACCGGCTGCATGCCGTTGGCAACGGAAAGTTCATTGATCCTGACGAAGTATGGAAGCAGCGAACTCAGCATTCCCATCGAACCGCCACCTTCCTCTTCGTCGCTGCTGGAAGAATCCATGTACATTACCTGTTTCTTGATGGTCCTCTGGTAGGAACCGGAACCGTTCACCTGAGGGAAAAGTGAGGAATATGTTCCCTTGCGGGCATATTCGCTGCGCTCGATTTCCTTGTCTGCCACCTTCACCGCCACATTCTCGCTCAAGGCTATCTTCAAGGCATCTTCCAGGGTAATCACTACCATGGAAGTATCCTCGGAAGACGTCATCTGCACGCCATCCTTGTACTGGGCGAAAGCAGGGATTGACAAAGCCGCGAAAACCGTAGCTCCGATCATCATTCTGAATCTATGCATCACTTGTTCTGATTAAGTGTTTCAATCACTACAAATGTTGTGCTTTACTTATAATAAAAAAAGAAAAATCGTCATGGTGCCATGACGATTTTTAAATTATTGCAAATCAATCGGTTTTCCTTCAATCACTTAAAACGATACACGGAAAATGAATGGCCTGTCAGTCTTTCCTGGCGCTCTTGGCATAGTGCGTCGGTTCCGCCTTCTTCGGCTTATCTGACGGAATGACAGCCCTGGCAGGTATCTTCTTCCAGTAGGCATAGATCAGCAAGCCTATTCCGGCAAGGATGAACGGAATGCTGAGCCACTGTCCCATGTCAAGGACCATGCTGTTCTCGAACTCAACCTGGGGCTCCTTTATGAACTCGATGAGGAAACGCATTCCGAAACATCCGATGAAGAATAGTCCTATGAAGCTGCCCCTGTACATCTTGTCCAGCTTCTTGACATAGAGCCAGACAAGGATAAGACCGAGGATGAAATAGCTCAGGGCTTCGTAGATCTGGGTAGGATGCTTTGGCTCGGTTTCTCCCCTGCGCTCGAAGATAAATCCCCATGGGAGATTGGTCACATCACCATAAATCTCTGAATTGCAAAGGTTTCCAAGCCTGATAAAGGCCCCTGCGAAAGCTACGGCAATGGCCAGGTGGTCAAGGATCCAAAGGAAATCGATATGGTTCGGCTTCCCATACTTTCGGGCAAACCACCACATGCAGAGGACCAGCATCAACGCGCCTCCGTGACTGGCCAGGCCGCCGTTCCAAACCGCGAATATCTCCAGGAATCCTTTCCAGGACCCGAAATAATAGTCAGGCTGGTAGAACAGGCAGTGACCGAGACGGGAGCCGATCAGCGTACCGATCAGCAAGGTGAAGAGAAGCGGATCCAGGATGTCCTTGTTCAGTTTTTCGTTTTCGAAGAACTTGATGAACATCCAGTATCCGAGGATGAAACCGGAAACGAACAGGAGGCCGTACCACCTGACCGCAAATCCTCCTATCCGGAAGATTTCCGGGTTCATGTTCCAATGTACGAAGAGCAGGTCCATGGCTCAGTTAATCACGGATTGCAGCAATACCCGGGAGATCCTTGCCTTCGATGGCCTCGAGCATGGCACCTCCGCCGGTGCTGACGTAGCTCACCTTGTCGGCATAGCCCATCTTGGTGACAGCGGCCACTGAATCGCCTCCACCTACGAGGGTGTAGGCTCCGTGGGATGTTGCCTGGGCAACCAGTCCGGCGATCTTCTCGGTACCGACTGCGAAGTTAGGCATCTCGAACACACCTGCAGGTCCGTTCCAGAGGATGGTCTTGGAGGCGAGGATGATCCTTGCCCAGTTCTCGATGGAAGCAGGGCCGCAATCCATGCCTTCCCATCCGTCAGGGATCTGGTGTGAAGGAACCACCTTCACAGGAGCATCGTTGCTGAATTCCTGGGTGACACGCGTCTGCACGGACAGGGATACGTTGACTCCCTGATCCTGAGCCTTGAGCATGATTTCCTTTGCCTGCGGCAGAAGGTCATCCTCGTGGAGGGAATTACCGATATTCCCGCCTTCAGCCTTGATGAAGGTATATCCCATACCTCCGCAGATGATGAGGTTATCCACCTTGCCAAGGAGGTTCTCCAGAACCGCCAGCTTGCTGGAAACCTTTGAACCACCGATAATTGCGGTGAAAGGATGACGGGCGTTCCTAAGAACGTTGTCGATTGCGGCGATTTCCTTCTCCATCAAATAGCCGAACATCTTGTCCTGAGGGAAATACTCAGCGATAAGGGCTGTCGAGGCATGGGCCCTGTGAGCCGTTCCGAAAGCATCGTTGATGTAGCAGTCGGCATAGGAAGCCAGCTTCTTGACGAAATCCTTCTGGCTTTCCTTGACGGCCTTCTTGGCTGCCTTCTTCTCTTCTTCTGTTGCGTCTTCGGCAAGGCCCCTTGGCTTGCCTTCCTCTTCTGCATAGAACCTGAGGTTCTCGAGCATCAGCACTTCACCCGGCTTGAGGGCGGCAGCCTGCTCGTCCGCCTTCTGGCAGTCCCCGGCAAACTGGACCGGAACTCCGAGGCACTCGGAAACATGGGCCTGGATATGCTTGAGGGAGAATTTTTCATTAACGCCTTTCGGACGTCCGAGATGGGACATCAGGATGAGTGAACCACCTTCTGCAAGGACCTTCTTCAAGGTTGGGAGAGCGGCGCGTATGCGGGTGTCGTCAGTGATGTTGAAGTTCTCGTCAAGCGGGACGTTGAAGTCAACCCTGACAATAGCTTTTTTGCCTTTGAAATCGTAAGTGTCGATGTGCTGTTGCATAACTTGTTATGATTACTTTAAAAATATTCCGGAGCAAATTTAGTATTTTTTTAACTTTGCAGAACTATGGCAATGGAATTTCCGTCTGAAAATTGGAAGGACTACGAGCTTCTGGACTCCGGAAGGGGCGAGAAACTCGAAAGGTTCGGTGAATACATAATGGCTCGGCCAGAGCCGAAAGCCCTGTGGGACAAGACCTTGAGCGAAGAGGAATGGAGCCGCCTGGCTCATACCCGCTTCACTCCCGGGGCCGGTTTCGGAAAAGCCGGGAAGGAAGACAGCGGGACCTGGGAAAGGCTCCGCAAGATGCCCGACCAGTGGTGGATAAGGTACTCCGAGAAAGGAGGGCCGGATTTCCGACTCCGCCTGGGACTAACCTCATTCAAGCATGTAGGCGTGTTCCCTGAGCAGGCTCCGAACTGGAACTGGATCTTCCGGAAGACTTCCGACATTGCCGCCTCGACGGACCGGAAACCCAAGATTCTCAATCTCTTCGCATATACCGGCGCAGCTTCGCTGGCAGCAAAATGCGCCGGGGCTGACGTAACTCATCTGGATTCTGTACGTCAGGTCGTCACATGGGCTCACGAGAACCAGGACAGGAGCGGTCTGGATGGCATCCGCTGGGTCATCGAGGATGCCATGAAGTTCGCCCGGCGTGAAGAAAGGCGCGGAAACATCTACGATGGGATCATCCTCGACCCTCCGGCCTACGGCCATGGTCCTGACGGGGAGAAATGGAAACTGGACGAATGCCTGTTCGACATGATGAAGAATGTCGGAAGGATCCTTTCCCCTGAGAAATCCTTCCTCGTTCTAAATCTCTATTCCAATGGATTCTCGGCGATGCTGGGAGAAACCGTGGTACGCCAGGCTTTCGGACTCGATGCAGGGACCTCGCTTGATTCAGGGGAACTGATATTAAGGGACAAGTTCGGAAAGAACCTGCCCCTCAGCATATTCGTTCGTCTTTCAAGATAAGCGTCAACCCTTGGCCGACAGGAAATCGGCCAGGTCCTTTTCTATCTTTTCTGCGAATTCAGGGTCTCCGGCCTTCTCTACCTCGGAAGAAAGGTAGTAGACCAACTGGCAGCAGTATTCGAAGTCGCTCTTGCATTCAGGGAGGAAATCCACGTAGAAGCCTATCGACTGATGCAACTCGGAGGTAAGCTCCTCTGCAAGCTCCTTCGCCTTTTCAGGCTTGCCCAGGGTGTAATAATCCTTCACCATCTCGATCGGGAAGAAAGCGTTGGAGCTCCACCCCAGGATGGAATTGTCATATGGGAACTGTTCCGGTTTCATGACTTCCCTGCACTTGTCCAGCATCTCTTCAGCCCTGTCATTCTCCCCTGCGTCGATGAATGCATTGGCGGAGGAGACGAAGAGGTTCCTGATGGACATCACACCGAGGAAAGTATAGAGATTCTGGTAATCCACGCAATAGTCCGTCCTTGCAAGGGCATCGAAGGAATATGATTCCGTCAGTTTGGAATAGAGCTCGTCAGTGTCCACGAGCCCAACATCCAATGACTGGACCTTGTTCTTGATAGGAATCAGCTTGTATGAGAAACCCTCGTACATCAAGTAATCCTTGATACCGATGTTAAGGTCTCCTCCCTGGTTGAGCATGCTCACCGGACGGTCCCACTGATAAGTGGAAAGGAAGTCCAGCATCCAGAGTTCAGGCTTGCTGAGATAATTCTTGCTCTCAGGTATTTCGATCACGATTGAATCAGGGATCTCGGTCGCGAACTTCTCGCTCAGGATGCCACTCTTGATACAGTTTTCCTTGTTGACAGGAATTATCATCTTCCTGGACACCCAATAATCGAGTTTCCTTCCGTCCTGGGTCATGACCTTTGCGTCCGGATGCTTGAAAACGGCAATGCAGTCTGACAGTAATAGAGGCTGGTTACGGTTATCCTGGATCGGCACCCACTCGTTCGTTCCGTACAGGTACTGTTCCTGGCCTATCTGGAGGTCAAGGGCGGTGGAATTGTTGATCGGATACCTCATCTGGTCGATGTACCAGTCCGTACCCAACAGGGATGTATTGCAAATCCTTACATCATTCCTGAATCCTTCCACCTCCTGAGTGTACCAGAGGGGGAAGGTATCATTGTCTCCATGGGTGATCAGCAGTCCGTTCTCTCCCACCGAGTTGAGATAGTTCTTCGCAATCTCCACCGAAGTGTAGCGGTTGCTGCGGTCGTGGTCGTCCCACTCCTGGGCACACATAAGGGCCGGGACGAACATGCAGACGGCGGTGGTTGCCACAGCCGTGACAAGTCCGCCTTTCCCCTTCCTGGCTTCGGTTATCCAGGAATACAGGGCCGCTACGGCCATGCCTATCCAAATCGAGAACGCATAGAACGACCCGGCATAGGCATAATCCCTTTCGCGGACCTGGTAAGGGTCCTGGTTAAGGTACACCACTACGGCGATTCCGGTCATCACGAACAGCAGGAACACCAGCCAGCAACCACGTTTGTCCTTGTCGAACTGGAAAACGAGACCGAGGATTCCGAGAAGCAGAGGCAGGAAGAAAAGATGGTTCTTGCCCTTGTTGTTCTTCATCCAGTCAGGAGCATTGCTCTGGTCCCCGAGATGCAGATTGTCAATGAACTTGATACCGCTTTCCCAGTTACCGGCAAACAGGTCCGCCGACGGAGCGTGGATCTCGTTCTGCCGCCCGACGAAATTCCACATGAAATACCTCCAGTACATCCAGCCGAGCTGGAAGTCGAAGAAGTATTGCAGGTTGGTGCCCATCGTAGGCTTCCTGTATTGGGAGCCCTGGACCGGGGTCCCCTTGCCCAAGGTGTACGCCTGGTAGAACTTTATATCCTTGTCGTCGCTGCTGTACATCCTTGGGAAGAGCATCTTGCCCTCTCGCGGATAGACTGCCTCCACCGGACTAGGGACGCTCTTGTACTTGCCATCGAGCGGTGCCCAGTATTCTTTCTGCTCAAGCTCATACGGAGCACCGAAATACTGTCCGTAAAGCAGAGGGGTGGACCCGTACTGCTCGCGGGAAAGGTACCTGACAAGAGTGTAAGGATTGTCAGGCTGGTACTCGTTCGTCGGAGTCTTGGCGCAGGAACGGATGATAATGACACTGAATATCGAGAAGCCTATAAGGACGGTGGTGAAGCACAGAAGCACGGTGTTCAGGAGCACCTTCTCCGTCTTCAAAGTCTTGAACAATCCCCAGAAACACAGGGCGAAAAGGGCGAACATGAATATTGCCGCTCCGCTGTTGTAAGGCATTCCAAGACCGTTCACGAAAAGCCTGTCCACGAAAGCGGCGGTCTTCGGAACCAGAGGGACCATGATATAGAATATGAAGCCCAGGATCACTACGGACAGAAGCAGGATCTTGAACCACTCCCAGAAAGTGTATCTTGCATCCTCACGCATCTTGTAGTAATACATGAAGACGAGCATCGGGATAGCAAGGAGGTTCAGCAGGTGGATTCCGATTGAAAGGCCCATAAGGAATGAAATCAGCACTATCCACCGGTTTGAATAGTGCCTGTCTTCTTCTTCGTACCACTTGGTCATGCACCACACGACAAGTGCAGTGAAAAGGGAAGACATGGCATATACCTCGCCTTCCACGGCAGAGAACCAGAAAGTATCCGAGAAACAGTAAGCAAGGGCTCCTACCGCGGCGCTGCCGTAGATAGCAACGGCCTGCCCCGTCGAATACCGAGGTTGAGTACCATCAGATCCGGGTTTCGGAACTATCAGCCTCTTGACGAAGAACACTATGGTAAGATACAGGAAGAATATTGTCAGGGCAGAGCACAGGGCGCTCATCGCGTTGACCATGACGGCAGCCTTGTCCGGCCCTGTGAACATCGTGAACAACCTCGCGATGAGCTGGAAGACAGGGTTTCCCGGCGGGTGACCTACTTCAAGCTTGTACGAAGATGCAATGAACTCGCCGCAATCCCAGAAAGATGCTGTCGGTTCGATGGTGGAGAGATAGGTGAACGCGGAGATGGCGAAGACCACCGCTCCGACCGCCAGATTCCACTTCTTGAATATCTTACTGTCCATAAAATGTGAGTATAATCGGACAAAGATACAAAAGGATTCGCTATCTTTGCAAAAAATAACTGCAAGAAAAAATGAAAGACGGGAATGACTGGAAACAACGGCTGGGAGTGGTCTATTCCACCAATCCCGACTTCGAGTATTCGAAGGAAGAGGCTGAAGGGGAAAAGACCCTGGAGCCTTCCAGGCAGAAACTCATCGTCTCGATCGACAGGAGGAATCGTTCAGGAAAGCAGGTCACTCTGGTGAGCGGATTCGTCGGTTCGCAGGAAGACCTCGCCGATTTGGGCAGGACCCTCAAGGTAAAATGTGGTGTGGGAGGTTCGGCCAAGGATGGCGAGATCACCATCCAGGGAGATTTCCGCGACAGGGTGACTGCCCTGCTGAAAGAACTAGGATACAACGCCAAGAGAGGAAACTGACAGGAAAAGCATGTTGGACAACCCCATATACTGCGGCCTGGTGGTCATATTCACGCTCCTGTTCCTTCTGAACATCGGGAGTTTCCTCAAGATATTCCCTCTGATGACTTCCTCGGTATGGAGGTGGAAAAGCAACCTTGAACTTGAAGACAGCCTTCAGATGAGCCGCAGCCGGAACACCGTTGCTGCAATCTTGCTGGTGCCCCTCTGCATGGTGGTATATTCCCATGATCTCTACAGGCCTGACTTCCTGCAAGGTTTCAGCCCGATAGTGCAGTTCGCCATAGTCGCCGGGATAATGTTCCTCTACCTGCTTCTCAGGACTTTCCTCAACTGGCAGCTGGAGATGCATCGTTACGGGTCAAAGGCATTCGTCGCCGCGAACCGTTCCTTCTTCACCTACTGCATCATCCTGTTCTTCCTGCTTTTCCTGACCGGAGCAGCTGTCAAGACCATAACAGGTGATACCGAACTCACGAGGACCGTCCTCCTGTACGTAACTGGCATAACATACGCACTGTACGTTTTCCGCCGAGGACAGATTTTTGCTTCGGCTTGCAATCCTTTTTCAACATTTTTGTATCTTTGCGGCCTTGAATTGATCCCGACCCTTGCGCTGGTCATTTCAGCAAGGCTGCTATAGCCTCTCAGGGAAGGGAAAAAACGCAGGAATATGGCAATACAGAAGATATTGATTTCGCAGCGCAAGCCTGTAAACGAGGCACCTTACACGGCGCTCAATGAGAAATTCGGAGTTGACATAACCTTCAGGCAGTTCTTCCTGATCGAACCGCTCACATCTAGGGAGTTCCGGGCACAGAGGATCAACATCCTCGACTACACCGCAATAATATTCTCTTCCAGGCACGCTATCGACGCATTCTACGGTCTTTGCGAGGAACTGAGAGTCAAGGTACCGGAGACCATGAAGTATTTCTGCACCACCGAAGCTGTGGCAATGTACCTCCAGAAGCACATCGTTTACCGTAAGCGCAAGATTTTCTTCGGTGACGGTACCCCGGCATCAATAATCGCCCAGATAGGGACGAAGCACAAGGACGAGAAATTCCTGGTCACCCAGTCGGATTCCAGCAACAGCACCGCCCTCACCAGCTTGATGGACACTAAGGAATTGGATTACAAGACCGCAGTGTTCGTAAAGAGCGTTCCGCAGGATCTCAAGGATCTCAATCTCAAGGATTTCGACATGATAGTGTTCTACAATCCGTACGATGTCAAATCCCTTTTTGAGAATTTCCCGGAATTCAAGCAGGACGGTATCAAATTCGTCTCTTACGGAAAATCGATCGTAAAGGCGATGGAAGAAGCCGGACTTACAATAGACGTCAAGGCCCCTACCCCTGAAGCTCCGTCCGTAGCCCGGGCCATCGAACTCTACCTGGAGAATCAAAAATAAGACTTCCATGCACACCTTACCGAAATCGGAACGCCTTTGTGGAAAGGTATCGGTTTCGGCTCTGATGTCCAAGGGCCGGTGGGGTTTCACGCCCGGCTTGAAATACTGTTATCTTCGCGGAGAATCACCGGAAGAGCCGAACAGGATCCTGGTTTCGGTACCTAAGCGCCTTTTCAAGCGGGCCGTGAAGCGGAATCTGCTCAAGCGCAGGATTCGGGAGGCCTACAGGACTCGGAAGGAACTTCTTCCGCCTTCCGGGACCAGCATCATGATAGTTTACAATTCGCAGGAAATACTTGATTATCCTTCCATTACACTTCAGGTAGAATCAATTGTAACGAAAATCGACGATGAAAGACAGCAGTAATATTCCCCACTGGCAGCAGGTGCTGAGGAAAATCGCTATCGCTCCTTTCCTTGCCTTGATCATATTCTACCGCAAATGCATAGGGCCGTATTTGCCGAAGACATGCCGGTTCGAGCCGTCATGCTCCACGTATGCGCTTGAGGCTTTCCGGAAATGGGGTCCGATAAAGGGTCTCGGCCTGACGGTCTGGAGACTTCTCAGATGCAATCCCTGGGGCGGGTCTGGTTATGACCCGGTCCCTTAACGCTTGCGATTCTTCTTGCTGGAGCGCAGGCGGGTGATGCTTTCCACCAGCAGCTGGTCCCTCAGGATGTATCTGGCAGCGAGGAAGTCACAGATCGCAGCAACCAGAGGGAAGATCGCCGTCCACCTGAATATCATCGAACTGTCAGCGGAGAAATAATCCACTGCCAGCCATGCCTGCAAGGCAACCAGCAGGATTCCTGCCAGCACCGCTGTCCTCATCTGCAGTACTCTTACGTTGAAAGTGAAGAGTGCAATCAACTGCAGAATGGTTATCAGAATCAGCAATACCAGGTATGGGATGAACTGGATGTACTTGTATTCCTCGACATGAGCCCCGCCGGGACCCAGGACGAAAGCCTTGACGCAGAAGAAAAGCGCCACGGTGAGACCTGTTGCAATCGCCAGGTACAATGTCTGTAATCTTTGCCACATGTTGCAAAAATAGTTATTTCCTCCGAAAATTCTTATATTTGGCATACACATTAAAACTACCGAACATGAGAATACCAGAATCAGAACTGATAATCAACGACGACGGATCTGCTTTCCACATCCATCTGAGACCTGAGGAACTGGCTGACATCGTGATCCTTGTAGGAGACCCGGGAAGGGTGGACATGGTCGCCGAATATCTTTCCGACATCGAATTCCGCAGAGCTTCACGCGAATTCGTATCCGTGACCGGAAAATACAACGGCAAACGGCTCACGGTGCTTTCCACCGGAATCGGGACCGACAACTGCGACATCGTGATGACAGAACTCGATGCCCTTGCCAATGTCAGTTTCAAGACCCGCGAACCAAAGAAGAGGCATCGCACCCTCACTATACTCAGGATAGGCACGACCGGAGCGATACATGCAGACATCCCTCTCGGAAGCCCGATATTCTCGCACTATTCAGTGGGCTGCGACGGCCTGCTGAACTGGTACGCAGACAGGGACAAGATTTCCGACCTCGACATGGAAGAAGCCTTCAAGAAGCACGTAGGCTGGGACAAGAACCTTCCTTCTCCATATTTCGTGAAGGCAAGCGACAAACTGATCGAGAGGTTCGAGGACTGCACAGTAAAGGGCGTGACCATTTCTGCACCTGGCTTCTACGGGCCTCAGGGCAGGATCGTAAGGCTCGGCCTGGCAATGCCTGACATGCTTGAGAAATTCGAAACCTTCAAATACGGGGACTACAGGATAACCAATTTCGAAATGGAAAGTTCAGCTGTGGCCGGACTGGCAAGGCATCTCGGGCACGAAGCCGGAACAGTCTGCTGCGCGATAGCCAACCGTTACTTGAAGAGCAGCAACCCTGACTACAAGCCTCAGGTGCGCGCGCTTGTGGAACTGGCACTCGACAGGCTCACCCGTTAAGCACTCCTATTCCATCATCCGCCTCGGGCTGCTGTTGAAATGCCCGAGGACATTCTCCGAATATGTTTTCGTGACAGGGATCGGAGCAATGGCGTCGTTGTCCAGGTCGAGCTCATAGCCGTCCTTTTCCTTGCGCAGTACCTTCACCTTGTCCATGTTGACTATGTACTTTCGGTGGCAGCGAACCAGGCTGCTGCCCTTGAAGCTTTCTTCCACAGTCTTCAGCCTGCACCTGAGCATGTACCTCTTGAGTTCCCCCTTTGCATCAGTGTACCAGACGATTATGTAGTTGTCGTCAGACTCGATGTAATATAGACTGGAAGCGCTGACGCAGAGTTTCAAGTCTCCGTTATTGTCGAAAAGGGTTATTTTCTCCAGTTTGGATGGCATCACATTCTCGTCAAGAACCACATTTCCGTAGTTCATCAGGCGGATAGTCTGGTTCTTGTCCTGGATGGCGTAATACATCCCGCCGAATATGTAAGGGACGGCAAGGGAGATGAGCCCGTAGAGCAAGGCATTGCCGAGGGTTCTCGGGAACTGGTCCCAGCCGATATTCGTCAGAGACACCGTAATGAAGGAATATGCAAGGCATATGATGACGATTTCGGCAAGGCACCAGGAAATGTAGCCGATGTAAGTCATACGTATCCTGTTCCTCGTATGGTACATGATTGCCTTGCTCAAGGCCACAAGCAACAAGGAGCCAGTGGCGAAGAGAACAGTGAATACGAAGAACCGCGAATTGCCCAGGGCCATCCAACTGTTATGGGAGAAAGGCAGGCTCAAAAGCAAGAACACGATCGAGAACAACGCCGCAAACGTAACGGTGTTTATCAACTGGTTCTTCCCCCTGAAATAATCAGGCAATTGTTTTGTCGGCGAGGCCATCTCTTTCTTGTAGATTTTACAAATATAACACTTTTTGAGAAGTTGCCAAATCGGCGATTTCACCCCATATCCGGCAAAGTCACCCCTGAATCCCGGCAATTGCCATAAAAAGACGCAGTTCACCACATATTTTTTGCAAGGCCGGGAAGCCTTGGTATTTTTGCTGGTCATAATATAAAATAAGACATGAGAATCATCGGAACAGGAAGTGCACTCCCGAAGAAAGTAGTCACCAACGACATGCTTTCGGAGTTCCTGGACACAAGCAACGAATGGATACTGCCGCGCACCGGCATCAAATCCAGACACGTCATCAGCGACGAAAAACTTGAAGACCTCGGAGCCGAGGCTGTCTGCAAGGCTCTGGAAATGTCAGGTCTGACGGTTTCCGACATAGACTTGTTCATCGTATCAAACGTAGTCTCCGAGCATATCACCCCGGGGATGAGCTGCATAGTAGCTGAAAAGATAGGACTGGCCTGCCCTATGTTCGACATAAACTGCGCCTGTCCAGGCTTCGTTTATGCCCTGGACATGGCCGAGGCTTACTACAAAGCCGGCAAGGTAAAGAACGTGATCATAGCCTGTATCGAAGAACCTACCAGGATGGTCAGTTGGAAAGACAGGTCTACCTGCGTCCTTTTCGGCGACGGAGCCGGAGCCGTGGTGCTGACAGAAGGCGACAACATCAAAGCAACGAAGCTCCATGCCGAGCCGGACTCTGACAAGATCTGGATGACAAGGACACTGACAGAGACTCCTTTCATCACCAAGACCGAGATGAGCATGCCGATGCAGATGAAAGGCCGCGAGGTCTTCCGTTTTGCAGTGGAAGCTTGCACCAACGGAGTCAAGACCCTCCTCGATGAAACAGGATTGACCAAGGACGACATCAACTATTACATAATCCACCAGGCGAATCAACGCATCATCGGATCGATCATTGACCTGCTCGGTGAGCCTGCGGAGAAGTTCCCGTTGAATATCACGGCCCAGGGCAATTCCTCATCGGCTTCCTGCCCTATCCTCCTGGACGAATGTAACAGAAAAGGCATGTTCAAGAAGGGTGACATCCTGGCATTCAGCGCTTTCGGAGCCGGACTCCTATCCGGAGCGGCGATAGTTGAATGGTAAATGCATATTATTTACTATATTTGAGATTGCTTTCGAAAAAAGGAAAACAAGAAATAAAAATATGAATAAAAGAGTTGTAATTACTGGAATGGGAGTTATCTCCCCTGTCGGAAACGACGTCCAGACATTCTGGAAAAACCTTTGCGAAGGTTACTGCGGTATCGACTACATCACCGAATATCCAACCGATGACCTTCCTGTCAAGATTGCAGGAAAGATCCACGATTTCAAGCCGGAAGACTACGGAATGGATAAACCTTTCGCAAGGAAACAGGACTTGTTCACCCAGTACGGAGTGGCTGCAGCCTACCAGGCAGTCCAGCAGTCCGGCCTTTGCACCCAAGGAGAGGGCAAGAACATCGACCCGTTCAGGCTGGGAGTGTACTTCGGATCGGGAATCGGCGGTTTCGCCACCCAGTACAGGGAAATCAGTAAGATGATCGAAGACCCATCCGGACAGTGGATTTCCCCTCTCTTCATACCTACCATGATTTCCAACATCGCGGCGGGCCATATAGCCATCATCAATCATGCCAACGGCCCTTGCCTCGACATCGTGACTGCCTGTGCGACATCCACCAACGCTATGGGAGAGGCCTTCCGCGCCATCCGCCACGGATATGCAGACGCTATCATCACAGGAGGCTGCGAGAATGCTACCATTCCTATCGGCATCGCCGGATTCGCCAATGCAAAGGCGCTTTCAAGGGCCACCGATCCTAAGTACGCATCCCTCCCGTTCAACGCGAACCGCGCCGGTTTCGTGATGGGAGACGGATCCGCCGCCCTCGTACTTGAGGAATATGAGCACGCTAAGGCTCGTGGCGCCGTCATCCTGGGAGAAATGGTCGGATACGGCAACACTTGCGATGCTTACCACTCCACCGCACCAAGGCCGGACGGCACAACCCAGGCCAAGTGCATCTCACTCGCACTCGAGGAGGCTGGTTTCGACAAGGACAAGGATGTGATGTACATCAACGCCCACGGAACAGGAACCAAGCTGAACGATGCTGCCGAGACTCTCGCTTACAAGACTGCTCTCGGAGACTACGCCTACAAGGCCCACATCAGCTCCATCAAGTCCATGACCGGACACATGTTCGGAGCTGCCGGTGCAGCCGAGGCCATCGCTACGATCCTTGCCCTCAAGGACGGCATCTGCCCTCCTACGATCAATCTCGACACTCCGGATCCGGAGTGCGACCTTGACTACACTCCTAACGAGGCCGTGAAAGCCGATCTCACCATCGGAATTTCCGATTCCTTCGGTTTCGGCGGCCATGATGCATGCGTTGCTTTCCGCAGGTTCGAAGACTAACTTTAATTGAAGAAGAGATGACACCAATGATGGACAAGGAAGACATCAAGAAATTCCTTCCGCACAGAGAACCGATGCTGCTCATCGAAACAGCCTACATCGATGACGAGGGAGTTGCGCACTCCACCTACAGGATCAAGGAGGACGAGTTCTTCACCAGAGGGCATTTCCCTGGCAATCCTGTCGTCCCCGGAGTCATCCTTTGCGAGATCATGGCTCAGAGCTGCGCCATCTTGGTAAAGGACGAAATTCCCGGAAACATGACCCTCTATGCCGGAATCGACAAGGTCAGGTTCAAGAATTCCGTGCACCCCGGAGATCTCTGCGAGGTAAGCGCAACCCTCAACGAGAGACGCGGCCAACTCTTCTTCTGCAGCGCAAAGCTCACGGTCAACGGCAAGCTCTGCTGCAAGGGAGAGCCTTCCTTCGCCCTGGTCCCTATCGAAAAATAGCGATGGAATACAGGCAGCTGGGGAAAGAAGAATATCTGAATATCCAGGCGAGGATCCTTCACGAGGACAACCATATCCTCGTCTTCAACAAGAACGTGGGGGAAATCGTCCAGGCCGACAAGACCGGGGATGAGTGCATTGCAGAAACTATCAAAGCATTCATAGCACAACGTGACGGGAAGCCCGGGAAAGTTTACCTGGGCATCCCGCATCGTTTGGACAGGCCGGTGAGCGGGATAGTGATGTTCGCAAAGACTTCGAAGGCCCTTTCCAGGCTTTCCGCAATGTTCCGCGAAGGGGGCGTCGATAAAACCTACTGGGCACTTTGCTGCAGTGAACCCCAGAAACCTTCAGGCTTGCTGGAAGACTGGCTGGTCCGGAACGAGAGCATGAACAAGAGTTTCGTAGCGAAAGGCGGAGAAAAGACTGCCGGAGCCAAACTGGCCCGCCTCACTTACGAAGTCATCGGACACACGGACCGCTACACCTTGGTCGAAGTCAAGCTTCTCACCGGACGGCATCACCAGATCCGCTGCCAGCTTTCCGCAATGGGCTGCCCGATCAAGGGTGACCTTAAATACGGTGCACCCCGCTCCAATCCCGACGGAGGAATATCCCTCCACTCCCATCGGATACAATTCGTCCACCCCGTCAGCAAAGACGAGATGGACATAATTGCACCTGTGCCGAAGTCTTGGAAGGGTGTTTAGAAGAGTTTACCATCCAACTGTCCCAAAGACGATAAGCTGGAAGATCTCCAGATAGTGACTTTGTTCGATGTTGGTAGAGTACTAGTTTAACCAAATCTTTAGAAGTCATTATCTAATTACCAATATATTGTAAACTTGATGAGCAAGTATTCTATTAGGATAAATACTACAGTAAAGAAAGTGAACCAGGCAAGATTTATGACTTTTGACTCTTCCATGAATCTAAAGAAGTACTTCTTGTGATTAGGGCCGAAAGTGAAGGCATAGCCGGTCTTTTTATAAATATTATCACATATCCACGGAATACATAAAGCTATAAAAAACAAAAAAACGATCATTGTGCGAATTGTAAGTAATATACCAATACTGTATATTACAATAGCTGTAATGAAATTAATTGGAGAATGCCTTACTCCGGAAACAAATGTATAACTACTATAATTGTTATAACTCTTTTTAAGATAATAATAAAAACTTTTAGGATTATTAAAATGGTTATAATCAATAACATCTGTTTTATGAGCATTCGGAAATATATGATATATCAATTTACAGGGTGAATAGATCAAAGCGATGTAAAAAAAACGTTTCACCTCGAAAGTCCAATAATGGTATCGATATACTAACGTGAGAACTATTTCTTTCATCCTAAAACCATTTTCCTGTGAAAACATTTCCTACCATATCCCCAAGAAAAGCACCGGCACCAGCGCCAACTACTCCACCTGCCACGGCGCCTACTGGGCTAAACATCAGCCCGCCGAAGTCAACACCTGCCTGTGTAAACAAAATATTAGAGATTTCAGATACTGCCAGCGGGGTAAGATATCGTGTATCCCAGGGAATAGAGGGTCTGGTCTGAGAAGGTCTTATGCTCGGAGTGTCTTCCTCCGTAAGCATAGAAATCATCTACCCCTATAATATCCCGTGTTATCGCCCCTCCAGCCATCAGGGTCCAGCCGAGTCCCGCCTCTCCGGTCTGCTTTCCCGGCATGAAGCCGGAAGAGGCGTAGGACAACGAAACCGGAATGTTGAAATCCTGGTCTGAATACGTGTAGAGGGGAATCTCGAATGTGATTTGTCCGCTGTTCCCGTTCACCGGCAATCTCCCGTACCGAGT
This sequence comes from Candidatus Cryptobacteroides sp., assembly GCA_045224215.1. GTDB lineage: Bacteria > Bacteroidota > Bacteroidia > Bacteroidales > UBA932 > Cryptobacteroides. The sequence goes on from JBGVAE010000003.1 coordinate 47,394, forward strand.
CATCTCCAATGCCTTCGGTGTCGGGTCATATTCAATCTGCGGTCCACCGAGGGTGGGATTCGTGGTGGATGTCTGTGATAAGCCTTGCAAAGGAAATAGAATCATGCCCATCAGAAAAATTAATGCCTGAACCGAGTGCTTGTGGTACGAATGGGATGATTTCATAGTGCTAATTGATTTGATTTCAGCAAAATGTAAGAATAAATATTCAAAAAAGCAATAACTATAAAAAATCCACCCCGTCAGCAAAGACGAGATGGACATCATATCTCCTCCTCCAGCAAGCTGGAAGGGTGTCAGGGAAGGGCTCTAGTTTACATTGAGCTGTTCGGCCTCCTGAATCTTCTTCCGGGCTTCCTCGTTCTTCTGCTCAAGTTTCTCCTGAGCCTTCTTGGCTTTCTCCTCAGCCTTCTTCACGTCCTTCCTGGCTTTCTTCTCAGCCTTCTTGGCGTCCTTCCTGGCCTTTTCGGCAGCAGCCTTGGCTTCCTTCTTCGCATTCTCCGCCTTGGTAGCGGCGATGGTAGCTGCTGTTCCCTCGGAAGCTGCTATATTCGCCCTGTTGGACCTGGCGATTTCCACGCCTTCTCCCCTAACTAGTGAATGGCAGACCACTTCATAGTTCTTCTTGCTCTTGCGATACACGAAGAACTGGTCCACTACATCTGCCTCGTTAACATTGCCAAGAGCGTTCTGGCGTGCCTGAGCCTTCGCTTCGTTCAAGTCGGCAGCGGTTGCCTTGCCCACTACCTCAACGCAGCTCTTGTCGTTGTACTTCGCAGTCAGGTAATCCTGGACGTCATCTTCCAACTTTATGTTGTCCATAGCCTTGAAGCCTTTGTCCTTCAATGCCTGGAGTTCCAGCTTGGCATCAGCCTTCGCCTGCTTGACGATCTTCTTGTTCTGCGCTCCCACAGGGGCCACGGCTAGCAAACCCGTCAGGGCTATGAGTATGATTCTCTTCATACGCTTGAATATCTAATGGTTAATGATAAGTCATTCGTCAACGGCACGGAAAGCAGGAAGGGTCTCCTTGTCGAAATTCATTATGTATGAACTCTTTCCGGCAACGGTTTCGCATGCCATCTGGCAATAGACCTTTGCGGACTTGAGGAACATGTCAGGGGCTACCGTGGCATCACGCAGGAGCAGCAGGGACATCACGATTTCTCCGGTCATGTCGTAGAGCCTGCGGGCGAGGAAGTCCTGAAGTTCCGCATCACCGGCTTCGCGTACCTTGGCTATGCAGCCGGACAGGGTCTCGACGCAGGATGCTATCTTAGCCTTGAGCGGCTCGAGTTCCGGAAGAACTACTTCCTGGAGCATCTCGTTCATGATTCCCAAATAGGTACCGTTGGTGATGTAGCGGATAGCTGCGACTACCTGGAGCTGGGTGGTACCCTCATAAATTGAGAATATCCTGGCGTCACGGTAGAGCCTCTGGCTCTTGTATTCCATGATGAAACCTGAACCTCCGTGGACGGAGATGGCATCATAGGCATTCTGGTTCGCATATTCGGAAGACATTCCCTTGCAAAGAGGGGTGAAGGCATCGGCCAGGCGACTGTAGGTCTTCATCTCGGTCCTCTCTTCCGGTTCGAGCTTACGCTCACGCTGGATGTCCTCAAGTGCTTTGTAGACATCGACATACCTGGAAGTTTGATAGAGCAGCGAACGACTGGCATCGAGCTTTGCCTTCATGCGGCTGAGCATGTCATAGACTCCCGGGAAGCGGTTGATTTTCTGTCCGAACTGGGCCCGCTCGGCTGCATATGCGACAGCCTCGTTATAAGCCTCCTGGCTGAGACCGACACTCTGAGCACCGATGCCCAGACGGGCACCGTTCATGAGGGCCATGACATACTTGATTAGTCCCAGGCGTCTTTCTCCGCAGAGTTCCGCGCGGGCATCCTTGTAGGTCAGCTCGCAGGTAGGAGATCCGTGGATACCGAGCTTATGCTCGATGTGGCGTACGTTCACACCACCCTGCCTCTTGTCATAGATGAACATCGAGAGGCCACGGCCATCGCGGGTTCCTTCTTCGGAACGCGCAAGGACGAGATGGATGTCGGAATCTCCGTTGGTGATAAACCTCTTGACACCGTTAAGGAGCCAACAGCCCTGTTCCTCGCTCCAGGTGGCCTTGAGCATCACGCTCTGAAGGTCAGATCCCGCATCAGGTTCGGTAAGGTCCATCGACATGGTCTCACCGGCGCAGATGCGAGGAATGAATTTCTGCCTCTGTTCCTCGCTACCGAACTCGTAGAGAGTCTCTGCACAGCTCTGAAGGCTCCAGATGTTCTGGAAACTGGAATCGGCAGCGGAGATGATCTCGCTGGCCATGCTGAACACAGTCTCGGGAGCGTTGAGCCCGCCGTAGCGGCGAGGCATCGTGACGCCCCAAAGTCCGGCAAGGCGGACAGCCTCCATGTTCTCGACGGTCTTGAAAGCATATTTCATCCTTCCGTTCTCGAGATGCGGACCTTCGAGATCGACATCCTCGGAATTGGGTGCCAGTGTGTTGGCAGCGATGTCTCCTGCTATCTCCAACAAGCGACGGTAGTTCTCGATGCAATCGTCGTAATCTACCGGTGCCTCCTCATATTTCTCCTTCTCGGAATAGCCACGCTCCTTGAGCTCAGCCACCCTGCGCATCAGGGGATGATTCAGGTGGAATTCAATTTCCGGATGGTCTGTATAGTAGTTTGCCATATGCTTTTCCTCCTTATTTGCTGTTCTGCTTGTAGTACTTGATGAGCTTAGGGACCACTTCCTCAACGGAACCGGTGATCACATAGTCGGCTATCTTGTTGATAGGGGCGTCAGGATCGGTATTGATGCTGATTATGATACCGCTGTCCTGCATTCCCGCTATGTGCTGGATCTGGCCGCTGATTCCGCAGGCGATATAGACCTTAGGATGCACCGTGACGCCGGTCTGACCGATTTGGCGGTCATGGTCGCAGAATCCTGCATCCACTGCTGCACGGCTGGCGCCCACCTCTGCGTGAAGCACCTTCGCAAGTTCGAAGAGCATGTCGAAGCCTTCCTTGCTGCCCATTCCGTATCCACCGGAAACGACGATTGATGCACCCTTGAGATTGTGCTTAGCCTTCTCCACATGATGGTCGATGACCTGGACTACATAAGCCTCAGGAGAGACATACTTGGAGACTTCAGGATACACCACCTCTCCGGCTGCCTCTCCCTCATAGACGGCCTTCTTCATGACGCCTGAACGGACGGTAGCCATCTGAGGACGGTGGTCAGGATTGACGATCGTAGCCACGATGTTTCCGCCGAAAGCAGGACGGATCTGGTACAGAAGGTTGTCGTAAGTCTTCCCGCTGCGGGCATCGGTGTAAGGCCCGATCTCAAGCTGGGTGCAGTCGGCGGTAAGTCCGCTGGTAAGGGAAGAAGAAACCCTAGGGCCAAGGTCACGGCCGATGACGGTCGCACCCATCAGGCATATCTGAGGCTTCTCCTCCTTGAAAAGTCCGACGAGGATGTCGGTGTGAGGGGCTGAGGTGTAAGGGAAGAGGCCTTCGCCGTCAAAGACGAAGAGCTTGTCCACTCCGTAAGGAAGGATCTGGTCCTCAACCTTTCCCTTGATACCGGTTCCGGCCACGACAGCGTGAAGCTGCACACCGAGTTCATCGGCCAGCTTGCGGCCCTTTGTAAGCAATTCCTGGGAGACCTCTGCTACGGTCGTTCCCTCTATCTCGCAATATACAAATACGTTGTTCATGGCTCTATCCGATAATCTTTTCATCCAATAATTCCTTCACCATGCCCTCGATGTCGGCATCAGCCGCTGTGAGGTGCTTGCATTCCTTGGCCTGGAAAACGATGTTCTGGACACTCTTGACCTTGGTAGGCGAACCGGCAAGTCCACACTGCTGAGGATCGCCGTCCACATCAGCTACACTCCACTGGTTGAGAGTCAGGTAAGGACGCTCTTCGTAAAGTTCAGCATAAGGGACTTCGGCAGGGCGCTCCATAGGGCAGCTGGCTCTCTTGTACTTCATCACCAGCTTGGCATTCTGAGGGCGGCAAGGAGCTGCACTTCCGTTCACGGTAATCAGGGCCGGAAGCGGAACCTTCACGGTCTCGGCACCGCCGTCGATATGACGGCGCACTGTGGCGACTCCTTCTTCTATCTTGATATCCTCGGCATACGTAACCTGGTTCAGACCGAGCTTCTGTGCAACCTGAGGTCCTACCTGGGCAGTGTCCCCATCGATAGCCTGGCGTCCTCCGATCACAAGGTCGACTCCACCGATCTTCTTGATGGCAGTCGCAAGTGCATACGAAGTAGCAAGAGTGTCAGCTCCGGCAAAGAGTCTGTCTGTCAGGAGCCAGCCTGTGTCAGCTCCGCGATACAATCCTTCGCGGATGATTTCTCCTGCACGAGGAGGTCCCATGGTAAGTATTCCTACGGTTGATCCGGGATTCTGCTCCTTAAGTCGGAGAGCCTGCTCGAGGGCGAGGAGGTCATCCGGATTGAAGATGGCGGGCAGGGCTGCGCGGTTGACCGTACCTTCGGCGGTCATTGCATCTTTGCCCACGTTCCTGGTGTCAGGTACCTGCTTTGCCAGGACAACGATTTTCAATTTCATGATATAAAGAATAAGTAATTTGCCAAACGAGCAAATTTACACAATTTTCCCATATCAACAAAGACTTGGAAGGCTCAAAAGAAATCAGCCCCTGACACATAGTCCTGCACCCAAGCAGAAGGAGTCTTTCCGGTATTGACTTTGAAAGCCATGTTGAACGAAACCGGCGAGTTGAATCCGCAAAACTCCGCCACCTCGCTCACTTTCAGTTTCGGGTCGCTTTTGAAAAGGTCGATCGCATGCTGGACCCTGTAGTAATTGACGAACTGGCGGAAATTCCTGCCTGACAGGATATTGATTGTCTTGGAAACATAGTACTTGTTGGAGAACAGCTTTTCCGCAAGGGTCTGCATATCGAATGTCGGGTCAAGGTAAGGCTTGTTCTCGGTCATGTAAAGCAGGATCCGCTTGTAGAGATTGTTCATCTTCTTGTCTTCCTCTATCTTCTCGACATAAGATGTCCTGAGGTTGCCTTTTATCATCTCCTTTATCTTCTCCTCCACGGCCCTCTTCATCACGAAGGTTCTACCCGTAAGAGCCCTGAAATAGAGAAGGGTATATAATGCAAGCATCAAGGCCAGTGCGGTCATGCCCATTACCAAGCCTGCATTGCCCGGCATCGAAACAGACATCAGCACCATTAAGGAAATGCACAGGAATATTACTGAATACAGCAAACGGGAATAGTCTTCGAGATTGTGCCAGACAGCATTGCTCCTGAACAAGGCCCTCACCAAAGAAGACCTCTTCCTGGCACAGGCAAGGTTGAAATAGAAGATCACTATGATACACTCAGACATCAGCGCAAAGTTACGCGCAGACTTGAACCCTCCGGTCGAAGGGAAGCGCCAGAAGAAAAGGATCAGAGCCAGCATACTCACTGAGAGGACCGTTGCCGTCCTCAGAGATTGCTCCGGCTTTTCATAGGAACAGGGAAAGAGCAAAAGGATGGCTGTGACAGCAGTCATTCCCGTCCCAAGGTCAGCCAGTGTGCAAGGATGGAAAAAGATATTCAAGGACAGAACGGACAGGATGCCTGTAATGGCCGACAATATCCTGATTACGAATCTTTTGGAATAATTACCCTTGCTGGAGCGGATGTCATGGCAGATAAAGGAAAAGAATCCGACCAGCGCAAGTGCAGAAATTATGATAGTCATGTCAGTGTGATTAAGTTGTTTGTCAGACCTCAAAAATATGAAATAAAAAAACCCAGCCGAAAAAAGGCTGGGGAATAAACATGTATTATTTACGTTTTTTATCAGAAATCAACTTTTCTTATTCACCTTGAGGGTATCGAAGCCTCGGCCGTAAACTCCGGCGACAGAGGAAATCGTCAGGAATGAATCCGGATCGATACGCTTGATGGCACGCAGAAGCATGTTGACGTCGTTCTTCCTCGTAAGGACCATCAGCACCGACAGGTTATTCTTGGTGTACCAGCCTTCTCCGTCAAGGACAGTGACTCCCCTGTGGAAGTCCTCAACGATCATGTCTGCGATCTCTTCATATTTCTGGGAAAGGATGAAAAGCTGTACACTCTGCTTTGATCCGGCAAGATAGATGTCGCATACGTTACCCGTTACAGTGACTATTATCATACCGAACACGACGGTCGTGAATTTCTCCACGAACGGAAGAGCCTGGCCGTTGGCATCGAAGGAAGGCACCAGCAGCGAAGAAGCGATGATCACTACATCCATCAGGAGGATTATCTTGCCCGGGGAAACATTGTGGTATTTGGTGTATATCAGAGCCACGATGTCGGTTCCTCCAGTACTCCCTCCCTGGGATATGGACATTCCGATTCCGAATCCCGCCATTGCACCTCCGATGAGCGAGCAAAGCAACTTGCCGTTGCTCAATGCCAGGTTCTGGATGAGTTCCTGAGGGAGATACGTCTGGAACAAATTCAGGCAGATGGAGGCCAAGATGATGGCATAGATGGTCTTCGCTCCGAACTTAGGACCGATGATGAACATAGATATCAGCAGCAATATGCCATTGAGTACAAGATATGTGAAACCCATCTTGATACCGGTAGCATACTGGATGATGGCGCTTATACCGGAAACACCTCCGCCGACGAGATTGTTAGGCGTAAGGAATATCGACCATCCTGCCGTGTATATGAGGATTCCAAGGGTAATGAGGATCCACTCCTTGATCGTTGTCATGGTGGCCTTACGATTCAACTGCTTCATTGCTATTCTTCTTTTTACGTATATTGACTCCGGTCTTGATTTCATCGAAGCCCTCACCATAGACAGTGCTGGCTGAAGAAACCGAAACGAATGCCTTAGGGTCCATCGACTTTATCAGCCTGGTAAGGTCATGGAGTTCCCTCTTGCGCACGATTATAAGGAGGACTTTCTTCTCTTTGCCTGTGTACCAACCGACGGCATCAAGAGCGGTCACTCCCCTGTTCATGTTGCCAATGATATAATCCGCGATCTCCTGGTACCTATCCGAGAATATCATCACCTGCCAGGTGGATTTCCTTCCCAGCATCACCCAGTCCACCATCACGGAGAACACGATCATCGCAACATAACCATAGACCATGTCCTCTACGGTCTTGCCTGGTATGAGCAGGACGGATGCTATGATGAACATGTCGCAGAAAAGATAAACCCTACCGATAGTAATCGGCCAGAACTTATTGATGATCAATGCTATAATATCTGTTCCGCCGGTACTTCCCCCTACTTCAAGGATCAAGGCGATACCTATGGACTCCAGGGACGCAGCAACCAAGACCAGCAGGAGACGGCTGTCGAAGAACAGGTACCATGATTGCATCCCGGCGAACAAATCCAGGAAAACGGTTGAAACGGCTATCGCGAATATGGTCTTGAATCCGAAACCTTTGCCTAGGATCAAGAAACCCATCAGCAAGAGGATCACGTTGATCACGATATAAGAGATGTACACTGGAATCCCGGTGGCGAAATTGATGATGGTAGCCGCTCCGGTCACTCCCCCGCTGGCTATTCCGTTAGGAATGAACATGCAGGACCAGGCGAAAGTGTACAATGCACACCCGAGAGTAATAAGCAGATACTCCCAGACCAGGTTTGTTATCTTGTTCTTCTTAAGGTCCAATGCCATGGCTTGCTATCTGATTACGAAATTGACTATCTTTCCCGGGACCACGATTACCTTGACCACAGTTTTTCCCTCAAGATATTTACTTGTCTGTTCCATTGCGCGGATCCGATCCTCGACTTCAGCAGGAGTCAGAGACTTGGGAAGGTCGGCGGTGAAACGCATCTTCCCGTTGAACGAAACCGGATAGGTTACGTTGTCTTCTGCAGCGAGAGCCGGATCGAACACCGGGAAGCTGGCATAGGTGATGCTCTCTCCGTGTCCAAGCAGCGACCAGAGTTCCTCGGCAATGTGAGGGGCGAATGGCGAGAGAAGGATGGTCATCGGTTCGAGGATTTCTCTCTTGCGGCACTTCATTGCACTCAGGTCGTTGAGAGCGATCATGAAAGAGCTGACGGTAGTGTTGAAGGAGAAATGCTCGATGTCGTCCTGCTCCTTGCCTATCAATTTGTGAAGCACCTTCAGTTCGGCTGGAGTGGCTTTCTCATCTGTCACGGCCAGGTCATCACCGTCGAAGAACATCCTCCAGAACTTCTTGAGGAAGCGGTTCACTCCGTCGATGCCCTTGGTATCCCACGGCTTGGACTGCTCGAGAGGTCCGAGGAACATCTCATAGAGACGGAGCGTGTCGGCGCCGTAGTCGTCGCAGATATTGTCAGGATTGACGACATTGAACATCGATTTGCTCATCTTCTCCACGGCCCAGCCGCAAATATATTCCCCGTCCTCGAGAATGAACTCAGCGTCTGCGAACTCCGGCCTCCAGGCTCTGAATGCATCCAGGTCCAGCTTGTCGTTGCGTACGATGTTAATGTCCACATGGATCTCTGTGGTGTCGTAGCTGTCCTTCAATCCGTAGGAGACAAACTTGTTGGTGCCGACGATCCTGTAGACGAAGTTGGAACGGCCCTGGATCATTCCCTGGTTGATCAGCTTGCGGAAAGGCTCGTCCTCGCATACATATCCAAGATCGAAGAGGAACTTGTTCCAGAAACGGGAATAGATAAGGTGGCCTGTCGCATGCTCGGTTCCTCCGATGTACAAGTCGACATCCCTCCAGTAAGCGTCAACTTCCTTGTCCACCAGAGCCTCGTCGTTGCGAGGGTCCATGTAACGAAGGTAATATGCACTGGATCCCGCGAATCCCGGCATAGTGTTGGCCTCCAGAGGGTAGCCTTCGAAAGTCCAGTCCTTGGCACGAGCGAGCGGAGGTTCTCCGGATTCAGTCGGCTTGAACTCGTCGATTTCAGGAAGCTGCAACGGGAGCTTGTCCATCGGCAGCGGAGTTGCGATCCCATCCTTGTAATAGATAGGGAAAGGTTCTCCCCAGTACCTCTGACGTGAGAATATGGCATCGCGCAGGCGATAATTGACCTTCCTGTGTCCGATTCCGTTTTTCTCTACATATTCAATGGCTGCAGGAATGGCATCCTTGACATCCAGCCCGTTGAGGAAGCCGGAATTTATCATCTTGCCTTCCTTTGCATCGAAACTGGCCTCGCTCACGTCACATCCCTCGATCAGAGGGATGATCGGCAAGTTGAATTTGCGCGCGAAGGCATAGTCGCGGCTGTCATGTGCCGGAACCGCCATGATCGCACCGGTTCCGTAGCCCGCGAGGACATATTCGGAAATCCAGATAGGCACACGCTCTCCGGTGAGAGGGTTGACTCCGTAGGAACCGCTGAAGACTCCGGTGACTGTCTTGGTCTCTGCAATCCTTTCTCGCTCAGTCTTTTTCTTGACATAGGCGAGGTACTCGTCCACCGCTGCCTGCTGTTCTGGGGATGTAAGGATATTGACGAGATCGCTCTCAGGCGCCAACACCATGAAGGTAACTCCGAACATGGTGTCCGCCCTGGTAGTGAATATGGTAACGTCATGTTCCTCCTCCCCGTTGTAGCACTTGAATACGGCTTCGCAGCCATTGGACTTTCCGATCCAGTTGCGCTGCATCTCTTTCAGGGAATCGGTCCAGTCTATCTTGTCCAGCCCGTCCAGGAGCCTTCCTGCATACGCGGAAACCCTGAGCTGCCACTGTTTCATCTTCTTCTGCTCCACCGGGAAGCCGCCGCGCACGGAAAGGCCGTCCTTCACTTCGTCGTTGGCAAGGACGGTACCGAGACCGGCGCACCAGTTGACTGCTGTCTCGCCAAGGTAGGCGATCCTGTAGTTCATCAGGATGTCTGCCTTCTGCTTGTCGGTAAAGGACTTCCACTCATCGGCGGTGAAAGGGTCGTGTTCGGAGCAAGCTGCGTTGACAACCTGGCTGCCTCCTTCGCTGAAAGCTGCTTCCAGAGCCTCGATCGGCCTGGCCTTGTCGGCATCCTTGTCGTACCAGCTTCCGAACATCTTCAGGAATGCCCACTGAGTCCACTTGTAATAGCCAGGATCACAGGTCCTGACTTCGCGGTCCCAATCATAGGAAAAACCTATCCGGTCCATCTGCTGACGGTAGCGGTTGATGTTCTTTACGGTGGTCACCTCAGGATGCTGTCCGGTCTGGATAGCGTACTGCTCGGCCGGAAGTCCGAAAGAGTCGTATCCCATAGGATGGAGGACATTGAACCCCTTCAGCCTCTTGTAACGGGAATATATGTCACTGGCGATGTAGCCCAGAGGGTGCCCTACATGGAGCCCGGCCCCCGAAGGATAAGGGAACATGTCCAGGACGTAGAACTTAGGCTTGGAAGGATCCTCAACTGTCTTGAACGTACCTTTCCCGGCCCAATAGGCTTGCCATTTCTTTTCGATGGCTCTGAAATCGTATTCCATAAGTATTTCTTAAGATCTAATTCTCATGTTTCTTCAATCCGAAGCTTCCGCTCCCCTTCTTTTCCAGGCGGAACTCAACGTAAAGTGAAATTTCGGATTTCACTTTCTGGCCATGAAGCCTGCCAGGTTTCCAGTCAGGGGAGCCGCTGATTATCCTCACCGCCTCATCGTCCAGGAGAGGATCGACCCCTTTCAGGACCTTCACATCCTGCACCTTTCCGTTCTCATTGATGATGAAATCCACTAGCACCCGGCCCTGGATGCCGTTCCTGACAGCCTCGGCAGGGTATTTCATGTATGTATAGACCCACTTCTGGAGGAATATCCTCGGGTCGGTGCTGCCGAGGAAGGACGGGCGGACGTCACAGTCGTAATAAGGCACGACTCCTTCCTTGGAGGATGTCTGCTTCACCACATCGCCAGGATTGAATATAGGCTTAGGGCCGTTGGCGAGGGAGACCGCATAATTGTAGACATATTCCAGCTCCCGCTCCATCGTTTCATAATCGATGATGGACTGGGTGTCCCTGTCCGTGCCGTATTCCGGATACTGTCCGGTCGTGAACATTACGGAAGGTATGCTGGAATTGTAGAAGGCCCGGTGATCCGAAGGATATGGTTCCTGACTCGTCAGTTCCGGCTGGATAGGCTGGAGTTCGTTAGCCAGGGCATCGATGAGAGCATTCATATCCGCGTTGGAGGAAGTGAAGGCATAGAAGCCTCTGCTTCCGGTTCCGACCATGTCGAGATTGATCATGGCATCGATGTCGGCCACGTCCGAAAATGCCCTGTTCAGGAAATACCAGGACCCTGCATAGGTCTGGCAGGAAGCTCCGAATCCTATCAGCAGGACAGACCGTCTGAGCATCAGGCGGTTTGTCTGGAGCATCCTTCCAAGCTCGAGCAACATGGCCAGGCCGGATGCATTACCGTTTGCTCCATAATAGATCCTCTCGATGTTCCTTCCGTCAACCATAGTCTGTATGGTTCCCAGGTTGTCCATCCTGGCCCCTATGACTATATATTTATTCCTCAGGGCTTTATCACTTCCCTGGACAAAGCCTATCACGTTACGGGAAGTCAGGGTGTCCCCATCCGCCTGGCGGATTCCGAAGGTATCGCCTTCCTTTCCGGAAAGGATGTCCACTCCATATTCCTTGAATACCTCGGCAAGGTATTCGGCAGTCATCTTTTCTCCCTCGGAGCCAGCCTTACGGCCTTCCATGATGGAAGCCGAGATGGTAGACACATGCTCCTTGAATGCACTTACCGTCTCGCTGTCGTCCAGACCGGCGAAGGTCCCTTTCATATACTGGGCTGAAGCCGGGAGAGTGCAGAGTATGGCAGCGAAGAGAGCCGCTATTACAAAGGATTTTTGTTTCATTTTCCGTTCCTGTCAATTATCCAGACTCCCTGAGGGCAAAAATCCTGCCTTTTGATTTCTTCGAAAGACTTGTTTATGGCTGCTTCGTCATCAGTCCCGCAGACGGCCACCACCTTGTACCCTCCACGCTGGAGGATAGTTGCCGGATACCCTTTGGCCTCGAGTGTCGAAGCATATTTGTCAGCATTGGAGACGCTCCCGAAAGAGGCCATCACTATGTAGAAGCGCTTCAGTTCGTCAGTCTTGGCAGGAGCAGCCGCAGCAGGTGCACTTTGGACCGGTGGCTCCTGAGCAGAAATTGCTTGGGCTGGTGCCTCTTGGGCAGGAGTGGTGTCGGCTACGGCTTTCCGGAGAGAATCAGCGATGCGGGCACTCTCGTCCAACCTTATGGCTTCGGCCATGGCTTCTATCTGGTCGGAAGTCGGTCTCCCGGCCAAACGGCGGAAGAAGTCGCAACCCGTAGCAGTCAATGCCACCGGAAGCAAAATCAAGACAGTCTGAAGTAACTTTTTCATAATCTACAAAGTTAATCAAAACTGTCGGTATTCCAATTTATTTGTCCCCAACAGAGCCTGTGCCAGTCCGGAACATCGGAAGTGGCAGGCCATTATCTGTTACGACGTTCGCGCCATCAGGCCAATTGTGGAAAGCATATCGCGCGGCGACCGGGTCCGGAACGTCCGGAGAACTCACCAGGATGTCATTTGTATCCCATTCTATTTCAGCATTTGCAGGATACCAGACTTTATCTGGACCAGCAACTTCAAAACCGGCCGATTCCAGTTTATGATGCGGACCGAAGATCCGGAAACCATCTCCGGCTGCCGGACCGGTCATGAAACTGAGCCGGATCGATGACCCCTCCTTCTTCATGCTCTTGTACCGTGGAGCGACGGGAAGACCTCCGAAGCCATAATCATTGGCAAGGGCGAGCCAGGCCAGTCTCTCCCCAACTTCTTTCTTGAACGGAGGATGGATGCAGTCCCTATGGCCGATGTCCGTTGTTGGAGCTACACCACAATGAGGCAGAAGGTCCGGGATCCGGTACTGCTGCTCGACCAGCAGTGGAAGTCCGCATCCCTCAGGATCGTCATAGCTGTAAGGGGCGATCTGAACCAGGTAATAAGGCATGTCGGGATTCCCCCAGAGAGTGCGCCATTCGTTGACCATGGAAACCGTAATCGCCGCATAGTCAGCAGAGTTGACGAGGTTCGCCTCTCCCTGGTACCAGATGAAACCGCGAGCGGCGAAACGGCGAAGGGGATAGATCATCCCATTGAAAAGCTGGCCGGTGTGCACCTCCTCCCAATAGAGGGATTTGGACAGTGGCAGATTGATGCCCGGGGTGTTCTCCAAAGCACGGACACTGAGCCAGGCCTCTATGGGAGTGCCTCCCCAGTCGGTGGCTATGAGCCCGATGGGCATGTCAGGCATGAACCTGGATAGCGTCTTGCCGAAATGGTAGGCGGCTGCACTGAAAAAACGGAGATTCTCCGGAGTGCTTGTCTTCCATTCCCCGCGACAATCCTCCTGAGGAACATCGGCATTGTTCCTTGCAACGGTGAACATCCTGACCAACGGAGTGGAATCGGCATCCATGATGGTCTCATAAGAATTTTCCACACTCTGATGCTCCCAGCCGCCGAGCGGCATTTCCATATTGGACTGGCCACTGCAGATCCATACCTCTCCAACATAGACATCCCGGAGCACCTGCTTGTCTCCGTCGCTGATGGTGACGGTATATGGACCGCCTCCGGAAACAGGCGTACTCACCTGCACTTCCCATCCGCCGGTTACATCCGGCCTTACGGAATACTTTTTCCCGTCCCAAGAGGTTACTACCGTGACCTTGGAGCGGTCGGAATTTCCCCATAACCGGACAGTGGCGTCACGCTGCAACACCGTGCCATCCCCAAGAAGGCTCGGGAGAGTTATTTTTGCCGATCCCGGCAGGCAGCATGACAAGGCCGCGATAAAAAGCAAGGCTTTCTTCATATTCATTCCTTGGAAACGATGGCAAAAGTCTGGGCGGGAAGTTCGAATCTGCCGGAAACAGGCCTCCGCTCCAAACCTGAATGATAGGTCTGGAGACAATAGCCATCAAAAGGAACCGGAAGTTCCAAGTCAATGGAGTGTACATCATCCCCATAGTTCACAAAGGCCACGGAATAGGAGCCGTCAGGGAGTAGGGCCGCAGTCGAGGCAACTTTGTCAGGCAATTCTCCTTCCAGCTTCAGGATCCTGCTGCCTGCAGGGAAATGGCGGCACATCAGGCTCCACGTATAGTACCACGGACGTACCTCCTCCTGGGTAGGGTCTCCGAATACTTCCGTTCCCAGGATATTCCACATTCCCCAGAGCTTGACATCCTCGGTTTTACCGGAATCTCCGTTGGAATGCATGGCATCATCCAGCATCCATGCGGCTGCGGCTGAGAAACCGGAATTCATCACACTCATAAGGAGCAATGGCATGTCCAAGGCATAGAACTCGTCAAATACAAGCATGTTGCTGTCAGAACCCTTGGTAAAAGGATGGCCTTCCACACGTTTCCAGTATTCCTGCGAAAGGGTGGAATCGGCAGGGTCGGAGAAATACTTGAAGCCTACCTCGCCGAGGATCACCGGTTTGTCAACCAGGGCCTTGAGCTTTTTCAGTTTCTCTCCGAACTCTCCGCTGCGCACATAGCGCTGGCCAGGATAGGCATGCATGTCATAGATACCGACCTCAGGGACACTGTCCACCGTTGCCTTCAGCCAGCCCTCCGCATCATACTGCGAGGCAGGATTGGAATAATCGATAACAGCATCCGGGCCGGCAATGTCAACATGCCCCTTCAAGGCCGGATACTTGTCAATTTCAGCCTGGAACCGGCCGACCATTCCCTTCCAGAAAGTGAAGTCTCCGTTGGTAGAAGCCCAGTTTCCATCAGGTTCGTTGAATATGACAAAGTGCTTGATGCAAGTGAAACCGTTATCCTCCACCAGCCAGTTGAGATGCCGCACAGAGGCTTCCACCCATTCCGGCGAACCCTTCATATCCCATGTCGGCGGATTATATTCTCCATAAACCACCATTACACCCCGGCTTTGGCAATATTCCAACAGCTTCTTGATATTCTTGGAATTCCGTTCATCTTCGAAGCCCTTGCCCGTGTAATAGGTGAAAGGACTGTTGATCATGCAGCGGACATACTGCGGTTGCATGTAATCAAGCCTCTCATAAAGAGTGTTCCAATCTTCGTCAGATATGGTGGCTCCCCACGAGTCAGCCTCGTCGTATGGATCCCACTCAACGCCGTTGCCAAGATAATTTGGATTGATAACCTCTTGAGTAACCGAGACCTTGACGGCTTCGGTGCAAGAAACCAGCAGTGCTGCCGCCAAAACGAGGGAAATGAAACGCGTTCTCATTTTACCGTAACATTTTGGGCCTTGACATACATCTTCGGAAGATCACTGCAAAAGTAAGTGTCGGAACGGGCGTACATCGTCCTGAAACTCTCTTCCGACACATGACCGGGGAATACGGAAAAATAATGGTTCCCCTGCCCCATCGGATCATACTTGTTGCGCCACGTGACCAGAAGGCTCATCTTCCGCCCTGCCATCGGCGCAGCGATGTTGGTGATCCAGTAATCTTCCACCTTGAAGCCTTCCACTCCGGTTTCAGTAACACCGGCAGGCTTTTTCTTTTCAGTCGACAGTTTGGAAAGCAACTTTAGGTTGCCCAGGAAGATATCATTCTTTATTCCCTGATAGCAGTCCATTCCGATGAAGTCGACATATTCATCGCCCGGCCAGCGGAACAAGAAATCACCTTCTTCCTTCCGAGAGTCCATCTGTGGAGAGATGGCATAGATGAAACTATGCACGCCGGCTTTTTTCAGATAATCCACGAAATATCTCCAGAGCCCGATGAATTCGCTTTCGGTCGTTGTTGATTTACCCCACCAGCTCCAAGTCTGGGTATGTTCGTGGAACGGTCGGAGAATAATCGGAATCGTCTTCCCGTCAGATCCCTTCAGGTTCTTGGCCAGATCGGCCAGTTTATCCAGCCATCCATTGAATTTCAATTGCGTTGCACTGCCGGTTTCCAGGATCTCCGCCGCAGCTTTCGAAGTCTTGCCGGAATCCAGCCACGCGTCGTCTCCCGTAAGAGGATCGTTCAAGTGCAGGCAGGCCGTTATGACCATGCCACGGTCATAGGCCTCCTTCATCAGCTTGAGGCGCAAGGCATTCTCCTCCGCTTCGGTGGCGGACCTTTCGTCCATGAACGTGGAAAGGTCCAGGCTGTATACGGCAGGATAGTCTCCGCAGACTTCCTTGGTGTCGGAACCGCCAGGTGTGCCATACCACTTGCGCCCATACATCAAGTCGTCGTGGTGACCGAACAACCAGCCCTTGTCGCGTATAGCCCACAGGTTGGAATACAAGGCCTTGGTCTCTGCGGTGGCATCGGCGTCGGCCAGACTCAGGACAACCGCCTCCGGAGTGTTATCCGGTTCCGGGTCTACCTTTTCCCTGCACCCTATAACCAGCGGGAGCAACATCAGTGAAGCGAGAAAAACTGTTTTCATCATTCAACTATTACGTTTTCAGCCATGACATACATTTTTGGAAGGTCTCCGCAGAAGAAAGTATCGGACCGGCCGTACATCTGCTTGAATGAGTCTTCCGAAGGATGCCCCGGATACACCGAGAAATACACATTCCCCTGCTCCAGGGGATCGTATTTATTGCTCCAAGTGACGAGCATCGACATTTTCCTGCCTGCCATTGGAGCCGCGATGTTCTCGATCCAGTAATCCGGATTCTTGAAACCTTCGACTCCGATTTCGGTCACCCCTGCAGGCTTCATCTTGCTTTCAGACACTGTACGCAGGCACTTCAGATTGTTCAGGAACACCGTGTTATTGATGCCCAGATAGCAATCCATGCCCATGAAGTCAACATAATCGTCCCCAGGCCAGCGATAAAGGAAGTCGCTTTCCGTCTGCTTTGCATTCATTGCCGGGGAAATGGCGTAGATGAAGGTGTGCACCCCACGCGATTTCATCCCGTCCACCAGGAACTTCCACAGACCGATATACTCCTGAGCCGTAGTGCAGCTGCTGCCCCACCAGCTCCACGGATGGCCATGTTCGTGGAAAGGCCTCAGGATGATGGGGATCTGCACGCCGTCACTGCCCTTGAGACTTTTAGCAAGGGCAGCCAGATTGTCCAGCCATCCATTGAACTTGACATTGGCCTGGCTCCCATCCTTCAATATCTCGGCCGCGACCTGGTCGCTGGAGTTGTCCCAGGAATCGCCGCCCGTGAGAGGATTGTTCAGGTGCATGCAGGCCATCACCACCATGCCCCGGTCGTAGGCTTCTTTGATGGTACGCAGCTTCACAGGGTTCTCATCCAGAGTCTGGAGCGGCACTTCCCTGCCGTCCATGAAGGAAGCCACGTCAACCGCAAAGATGCCGGGATAGTCCCCGCAAACATCCTTCGTCTCGGACCTGCCTGGCTCGTACTGCCACTTGCGACCGTTTATAAGGTCATTCTGATGCCCGTATATCCAACCTTTCTCCCGGACAGCCCATAAATTGGAATACAGAGCCTTGGTGGCCGGTGTTGCGTCAGCATCCACCATCTTCAGTTTCACTGGCTCAACCGGAACGTCAGGGCCTGCAGGCTCGTTCCCCCCGCACGAAAGTGCGAGAGGAACAGCTGCAAGCATCAATATTGGAAGGATATACTTCCGCATCATTCAGCAGGAACTTGTTTTTCAAATACCATCACATACAGGAGAGGACTGTTCACGAAGCGGTCGTAATCCGTCCACTCGTAGCTGTGGTCGTTGGAAGGAGCGTCGGCCAGCGGAAGCGCCAGGGCCATGCAGCCTTCTGCCACGACCAATGCACTCTTGCCCAGGAACTCATAGCTTCCAGGAAGGAGTATCGGCACATTATAGGTAATGACGTTGCTGATTCTTATGGTCACCGTGCCGCACGGAGACTGTTCCGTGATGTCATTCGGGTTGAAGGTATAGGCCGTTTCAGCATGAGGCAGCCATCCGTACCACTTGGAGCAGTCAATCTGCACCGCCACACCCGCTTTCTTGCCTACATACATGTAGTCCCAATAAGCTCCGTCCGCACCCGGACCATAGAAAACAGTTCCGCTCAATCCCCCTTCCACCGAAGGAGTGAAGGTGAGTATATTGTCCTTTTCCTTTACATAGTTTCCGTTCCAGCACCAAGACTTCGCAGTGGTCTGGTCCTTGGTTATCGCACCTGCAGCACCTCCGTAGACCCACTGTTCCTTCACCTTCCAGTCGCCCGGCAGGTCGAAGACAGGAGCAGGTGCCGGTGGTTCGACACTGTTCTTGCCTTCCGTACCTTCGGTCTTGGAAGCGGCTGGAATCTCGTCTACCGGAGTTACAAGTACAAAGAATATGCGAGGACGCTTCACGAACTTATCATAATCGCTATAAATGTTAGTCCAATCGTCCACTCCCGAAAGGTTGAAGCCGAATGCATTCTTCTCTACCGTGAGCACCTTGCCTTCATACACCGTGTAGTCTCCTGCAGGCAGGAACTGGCCCGTAGTGGTTTTGCCGTTGGCATCAGTGAAGGAAATGGTATTGTTCACGTAATCACGCACCCACGTGCTCTCACCTACAGGAATCTGGCGATAGAACTTGTGCAGATCGATGTCTGTGTCGCCTTCCTTGTTGACGGCAGCCTTGAACAGACAGTTCCAATGCTTGCCGTCCACACCGCCGTAGTGGATACATTTCCCGGTGGTATTACCGTCGTCCATGATCTCCTCCAAGGTAAACTCCAGATAGTCATCATATTCCGCATTCGGACCATGACCCTCGTCCATATACCAGCACCAGCTCTTGGTAGATGGCTCCATGAGGGCGCCTCCACCCCACTCAGGGCCGGTACCGCCCCAGACACGGCTGCTGGTAATGGCATAGCAGCCAAGAAGGGTCTCGGTGAACTCAGTCATGTTGATGGTATAGACGCGTGACTTTCCGGTAGCGGATGTCACGGTGATAGTAGGAGCGGCGCCGGTGAAATCAATCTTGCCTCCGCGCTCAATTGAAGAAGAAGCGTTATAGGAAATCTCAAGGGTTGACACCTCTACGCTGGACATGTCTGCCACCAGGTTGGTAGCCAGCTGCACGTCAATGGTTCCTGTGGTCTCATCCACATCGGTGACCTTTGCCAGACCGGCCTGGCCGGCGAACTTGATGTTCAGGATCTTGCGGTCCTGATTCCAGCTACCCTCCGCTACCTGGTCCCAAGGGTCCTTGGTGCAGGCGCTCAGCAACACGAGAGCGCCCATTGCTATGAGTATAATACTGCGTTTCATGGCTACTTGATATTAGGGTTAAGGTCGGTCTCGGAGGCCGGGATAGGATAGAAAACGATATCGTCGTCGACAGTGATGCCTTGCTCGGACAGAGCCTTCACGGTATGGAGGCGGCCGGTTCGACGCAGGTCATAGGTTATATTGCCTTCAAAGGCAAGTTCATAGATACGTTCCTTGATGACCAGGTCACGGAACTGGTCAATCGTCAGGCCAGGAGGCAAGTTCCCCAGACCGGCACGGTTACGGATGTAATTCACAAGTTCATAGGCCTTGTCGGTAGGTCCTGCAGCCTCGGCATATACCAGGGCTATATCGGAGAAACGCATCAGGTAAGGCTTGGTGGAAGTCTTGTCTCCGGAGAACTTCGGATCCACGAACTTGCGGCAGAAAGGATATGTGGCATCGTTGCCTTTCTTGTATGTCCACACCACATTACCCTCGGCATCATAGGCTTCGGTACACATCAGCCAGTCCCTGCGGAGATCACCCTCCTCGAAACTCTCGTAGAAAGCATCCTCCGTCTTGTACTCACTCCATCCGTCGTGGGTCGGAATATATTCATCCTTGTCACCCTGCTTCAAGTACACCGTACCTCCGGAAATGTAAGGAATGTACATCTTGGAAATCTTGGAATACTGGCCTTCGCCGTCACCGGTGCGGTCCATGCTCATTATGAATATATGCTCAGGGCCGTCCGGGTATTCGACATCATAGATGTGCATGAGGTCAGGGTCGAAACCGTAAGTGGTCTGCTCCGGATTGTCGACGACCTGTCCGGCATACTGGACCGCCTTGGAATAGTAGTCATCAACGTTGAACGACATTTCCCTGTACTGGGCAACCCCGTGTCCCTTTGCCGATGCCAGGTACAGGTAGCTCTTGGCCAGCAGCCCCTGGGCGGCAGCCTTGTCCACGCGTCCGGTCTCAGGTTTGGCATAGTAAGGGAGCAGGCGGACAGCCTCTTCCAGGTCGGAAATTATGAAGTTCCACAACTCGTCAAGGGACTCTGCGAGACCGGCGGCGCTGTCTTCAAGGGTGGAGACCACCTTCTTGTGGATCGGAACGCGACCGAAGTTGCGGGCAAGGTTGAAGTAGGAATATGCACGCATGAAATAAGCCTCTCCGGTGTAACGGTTGATCAGGTCCTTGTCCATGTCCATGCCCGGCACATTCTCTATCACTGCGTTGGCGCGGTTGATGGTGATATAGGAGTACTTGAAGAAATTGCCGAGGGCAACATTCCTCTTGAAGTTTTCCGTAGTCCAGGAATCCAGGTCCTTGGTGCTGGCGGCGGCATCTCCCTTAGGGTAGAGCTCGTCAGTGTTCATTCCTCCCAGGAAAACGATGGCGCGGGAATACTCGATGTAGTTGATGGCATCGTAGATGTACATCGTGGCAGCCTGTGCATCGGCCTCCGTCTTGTAGAAACTGTTTTCAGAATAGAATCCGTAAGGCTTCTCGGTCAGATCGCAAGCGGCCAGGCAAATTGCTGCAAGTATTATAGCATATATCTTTTTCATGGCTTCTCACATTAAAAGTTAAAGTCAACGCCAAAGGTCCATTTCCTCAGACGAGGATAACCTCCGCTGTAGATGCCGTTGGCTCCCACCTCAGGGTCGTAACCTTTGAATTTGGTAAAGGTGAACAGATTGTCCACGGTCGTGTAGAGACGGATGCTCTCCATGATCTTGATCTGCTTGCGCAGCGGGATTGTGTAACCCAGGGACACAGTCTGGATACGGACGAAAGTACCGTCTTCCACCCACCAGTCGGCAAAGCGGGTCTGGCGGTCGTCGCGGAGTTTAGGATACGTGTTCGAAGGGTTGTCGGTGGTCCAGCGAAGCGGGTTGTTGTTCGGCTGGCCGAAAGCCTGGGTGTTAATGACATCGTTTCCGAACACACCGTTGAAGAAGATGCTGGCATCCAGGTTCTTCCAAGCTATGTCAAGGCTGAGGGAAGCCAGGAAATCAGGGTTAGGGTCTCCGATGATGCAGCGGTCATTCTCATCCACCGTGGCGTCTCCGTTGATATCCACATACTTGAATTCACCTGGTTCAGCGTCTTTTCCGGTCAAACCGGCGACGAGACCCTCTTCCAGACTTTGGACGATGCCGTCCACCTTATATCCATAGAACACATACATCGGCTGACCTATAGCCAGGATATTGGTATATCCCCTGAACTGACCGGAACTGTTGCCGTAATACTCGTACTGCATGTCCGTGTTAGGATCGGTCATAAGGCCGGATTCGATGGCGTTGCCGAGGCTCAGCACGCTGTTGCGGTTGCGGGTGAACATCAGGGTTCCGCCGACCTTCCAGTCGCGGCTCGAGTACATGATTCCGTCCACTGTAAGTTCTATACCGGTGTTCCTGATCTTTCCGTCGTTCACCCACATGCGGTCGAAACCGGAGGAAGGCGCGATGTTGCGCTCCCGCAGCAAGTCATCGGTAATCTTGTCATACCAGTCGACCGTTATGTTGAGTCGGTTCCCGAAGAAGCTCATGTCCACACCGAAATCCAACTGGGAAGTGGTCTCCCACTTGAGGTTGACATTTGGGATACCGCCCCAGAGAACATAAATGCCATTGTCGCCGGTCCTGCCAACCTCACGGCCGGGACCGATCGCTGTCTGCCAGGATCCATTGTAATAGTACTGGTGCTGTCCGTAACGGCTCAAGGTCTGGTAAGGAGAGATACCCTGGTTGCCGGAAACACCGTAGGAAGCGCGGAACTTAAGGACATCCAGCCACTTCACATCCTTGAGGAAAGACTCGTTATGAGCGTTCCAGCTCACTGCTCCGGAAGGGAAGAAAGCCCATTTGTTACCGGCTCCGAACTTGGAGGATCCATCGGCACGGGCTGTAAACGTGACCAGGTAGCGGTTGTCGTAGCCGTAATTAAGACGCATCAGGCCGGACACCAGCTGGCTCGCCGACAGACCGTTCGAAATCTCATACAGTTCCGGGTTACCTGCAGCCAGGTTCTCGTTGCCAAGGGTTTCGTTCACGAAATCCTTTCCTGCCAGGCTGGAGGAACGGGCACGATAGCTTTCATAGGAATAACCGGCCATGGCCGTCAAGTGATGCTTTTGGGCCATAACTTTATCGAAGGTGCCGTAAACATCCATCACGATGTTGTCGTCCTTGCCGTTTACGATCTGGCCGAAGCCCTTGTTGAATGTTCCCGACTCCGAATACTTCTTAGGATTGTAGATGTCCTGGATACTCTCGCCATGCTTGTAATTGAACTGGCTGGTAAGGGTGAAGGCCGGGAACATCCTCCATTCGATGCCGGCATTGGCAATTACGCTTGTGCCTTCGGTGGTATTTGTGGATTTTTCCTTCAAGGCGATAGGGTGGTAATAGTCCTGGTCGCTGTACAGCCAGTAATTGCCTTCCTCGTCATAGACAGGGAATATAGGGTTACGGTTGTAGGAACGGCCCGGGTTGTAGTTGCGCTGGCTGTGCATGATATTCGCTCCTGCCTTGAAGAGCAAGTTCTTGTAGAGCTTGTGGTCGACAGAAAACTTGCCTCCGAACTTCTTGTACCAGTCATCGACGAATACTCCGTTGTTGCGGTAATAGTTCGCACTTGCCAGGAGGGAAGTCTTGTCGTTTGAACTGCGCACCTGCACGGTAGTATTGTTTGAGACAGGAACGTCCCTGAGAACCAGTTCATCCCAACGGGTGTTGGTGGTCCAGGTGGTCTGCAGTTCCTGAATGGAAGGATAGTAAACACCATTCGCGCTCAAAGCACCTACATACAGAGGGGTCATTCCGGCATTTACCTTGGATTCGTTCTGGGTAATGGCCATAAGGACAGGATCCCTCCAAAGGTTGAGCTCGGACGTCATCTGCGACAGAGTGGTTTGCTGCCGCACGCTGACGCTGGTCTTGCCGGCTGCCGCCTTGTTCGTGGTGATGAGGATGACTCCGTTGGCGCCTCGTGAACCGTAGATGGCCGATGCCGAAGCATCCTTGAGGACCTCCATGGACACGATGTCCTGCGGATTGATCTGGGACAGGTTGCCTGCGTCTCCGAACGGGAAGCCGTCAACGACGAGCAAAGGAGCGTTGGAGCCGTTGATTGAAGAATTACCGCGCACACGTACGATGGACGAAGCGCCCGGTTCCTGCGAGTTGTTGGTAACCTGGACTCCGGCGATGCGGCCCTGCATGAGGCTTTCTATGGAGTTGGCCGGCACATCGGTCAACCCCTCGGTCTTGACGGAAGCCACCGAACCGGTGAGGTCGCTTTTCTTCATCTGGCCGTATCCGACCACCACTACATCATCCAGCATCATGGTGTCTTCCGCAAGGACGCAGTTAATGACCGACCTGCCGTCGACACCGATGGTCTGGGACTGGTAACCCAGGATAGAGAACTCCAGGACAGCATCAGGTGCCACCCTGGACAAGGTGTAGGTTCCATCAGGACCCGCTGTGGTTCCGTTCATGGTTCCTGCAACCACCACCGTAGCTCCAGGAACTGCCAGACCGGATTGGTCCACGATTTTACCCTTTACGGTCAGCTGCCCCGGCTGGGCCAAGGCAACGACGCTTCCGGCGCAGGAGAGACAGAAAGCCAAACCTGCGGCCAGGATTCTCTTTAAGGTAATTCCCATAATTAAGCGAGTTGTTATAAAATTATACTTTCTTGAAACATATTTTAACGTTTAATTGAACATTCGTTCTTAAGGAAGTCCAGCAGATCGTCCAACCGGCAAGTTGCCACACATACATTCTTGTCGGCGCATCCGTAATAGACATAGAGGGTTCCGTCCAGTATCACGTTCCCGGTCGGGAAAAGACAGCCTGGATAGAGGCCTTCCCTCTCGTAATCCAAGTCCGGGGCAAGGATCGGCTCCGGTGTCCTGGCAAGGATCTTCAGAGGGTCATCCCGGTCAAGCAGCAATGCTCCGGCACTGTAGTCCGCAGTACCGCCATCCGCAACTCCGTGATAGATGACAAGCCATCCATCCCTGGTAAGCAGCGGAGGCGTGCTTCCACCTATCTTCTCCTCCCAGGAATCCGGCCGGCCAGTTATGAGCAAGTGGCTTTCCTTGTCTTCCCAATCCAGGAGGTCGTCGGAGAATTTGATCCAGATCGAAGGTTCGGACACACCATATTCAGATCCCACGTATTCCTTCGGCCTGTGCAGCATCGCATACCGGCCTCCGATCTTCTCCGGGAAGAGAATGACATCCCTGTCGTCCAGGGTTGGCTTGGTAAGCCTGCCGAGCCTGCGGAAAGTCTTGAAATCCCTGGTCATCGCCAGACCGGTGTTGCCCAAGCTCCTCGCCCACGCTTTCGGAGCGAATGAATCGCACTCCGGCAGCATGACGACATCATGAGGGAAAGTCCAGTACCTTCCCGGCGGGAAAGGCCTGTAGGCATAGGTGATGTAAAAAGTGTCTCCGAACTTCACGATCCTGGCATCTTCCACGGATCCGCTGTCCGGTCCGTCCTCGCTAGGACAGAAGACCGGGAGATCGCTCACTCTGCGGAAATTGAAACCATCTTCGCTGACAGCATGTCCGAAACAGATTCTGTGATCCTCATCATCACCAGCGGCCCTGTAAAGCATATGGAACAAGCCGCCATCCCAGATAACACCTGGATTGCTGGTTACGAAATTCTCCCACCCGTTGTCCGGGTTCGGTCTAAGAATGGGATTGTGCTCGTATTTTGTCAGTTTCATTGCAAAAACTATTGATTACTAAGAGAAGATTACTAGTATTGCAGCGCATCCTGCCAGCAACATAGCTGCCCAGAACCGGTAATTCGAATAGAACGGGACCTTTGCAAGGGTCTTGGATTCAGCCTTGAAATCCGCACTCGTCCACACCGTTCCCGAGAGCTTGCCACTTGTAGGCGGAGCGCTGAACAAACTGGCGGTATAAATTACTGCCATACTGAAAACCAGCAGGATCGGAATAATGAGCAAGAAATGCATGTCTCCGAATATCCTGTGCCTGAACAGCAGCATCACGACTGCCATCGCCAGGCCAGCCATGAGGCCGATGAAAGACCCATTCCCATTGACTCGCTTGTTGAATATTCCCACCAGGAAGGCCGCCACCACTGGAGGAGCTATGTATGAGAGCATTTCCTGGTAATACTTGAGCAGGGAGCCGAATTTTCCGATATTCGGAGCCCACAATGCAGCAAGCACTATGATGACGACAGACGTAATCTTGCCCACTTTGACCAGCTTCCTTTCGTCCGTTTCCTTGCCGATCTGGGCATAGAAATCCATCGTGAAGAGCGTGGAAGTGGAATTCAGTATGGCGCTGAGTGTTGAAGTCAGGGCGGCGAGCAAGGCGGAAAGCATTATTCCTAGCAAACCCGTCGGCAGAAGTTTCATCACCATTGTCGGATAGATCATGTCAGGCTTCTCCATCCCCGGGAAAAGGTTCCTTGCTATGACCCCCGGGAACACGATGATGAACAGGGTAAGGAGAGTCAGGAAACCTGTGAGCATCACGCCCTTACGGCCCTCGTCAAGGTTCTTCGCACTGAGCACCCTCTGTACGAGGGTCTGGTTGTTCGCCCAGAAGTATATTCCCGAAACTGGCATTCCTACTATAAGTCCCAACCACGGGGTCGCCGGATCGTCCAAAGGTCTTATAAGCTTGACACTCAGATCCGAAGATGCAAACAGTGAGGAAAGGTACTCTCCCCCTCCGTGCATGAAACACGCAACCGTGAGTATTATGGAACCGACTATCAGGATTATCGCCTGGATAAGTTCCGCGTTGATTGCTGAAGAAAGGCCTCCAGGAATCGTATAGGAAGCCGCAAGCAGGGCGAATATCAGGATGATCAGGCGCAAGTCGGCTGCCGGGAAGACAAGCTTGATGATCAGAGCCGCAGCATACAGGGCTCCCGCAGCATCCAGGAATATGTTCCCTATTATGCATATTCCGGAAAAATAGTATCTGGAGCGCTTGTCGAAGCGCTTTTCCAAGAACTCCGGGATAGTGAATATCTTGGACTTGACATAGAGCGGCAGCAGGAACACCGCGAAGAAAACCATCACCACCACTCCGGTAAGGTTGTAATTGAAAACGGCGACTCCGGTATGGTAAGCATCTCCAGACTGTCCTATAAGGGTGGTACTGGAGATACTGGCCGCGAAGAGAGAGAGGCCGACCACCCACCAAGGCATGGTCCTTCCGGCAAGGAAGTACGACCCTGAATCCCCGCTCTTGCCGTGCTTGAGGCCCCACCAGATGATGAAAGCCAGGTACAAGACTATGATTACTATGTCAATGATCCCTATTGTTACGGATTCCATGGTTTTGATCGGTTATTGTCCAATGCAAAGATATGTAATCGACTTTCCAATAAATTGCATTAGACAGCTAAAAGATTATATTATTTTGAAATGTAAAGTTTGATATTTTATGCAACACCATTATCTTTGCATAAAGAGCGCTTGATTATGAACGAAATACAACAAGAGATCGTCCCCATCACAGGAGAAGACCTGTTCATTATTCTGAATCATCCCAATGCCTCCTTCGACTATTCGGTTCACTGCCATCCCGAATATGAAATCAATCTGGTCACCGGATGCTCAGGGACAAGGATAGTCGGAGATTCCGAAGAGACCTTCTCGGAATCGGACCTCGTAATGATCGGCCCCATGCTCCCTCACGCCTGGAAATCCGAAGATGAAAAGAACCACGTGATCACCATACAGTTCTCCGGGGAGTTGCTGAACTACCCTATTCTCGGGAAGCGGCTGTTCAGCCCTATCAAGCAGCTGCTCATAGATTCCTCCCGCGGGCTCTCCTTCGACGGGGCAGAACGCAAAGCACTCGCCGAGCAGATAGTCGCCCTTACCAAGATACAGGGATTCCAGTCAGCCACTACCTTCCTCGGAATATTGAACATGATGGCCAATTCAAGCCGCAAGAAGCTGGTGAGCAACATGTTCGAATCGGAAGAGATCGTCAGGTCTTCAAAGTCCAGGCGCATAGCCAAGGTTTGCGAATACATCGAAAACAACCACAAGGAAGACATCCGCCTGGCCGATGTCGCGGCTCTCGTCAACATGTCGGAGTCTGCATTCTCCCACTTTTTCAAGAAGAGGACGGGGATTTCCTACATCACCTACCTCAACAACCTCCGGATATCCCAGGCCTGCAACCTGCTGGAAAGCACTACCCTGAGCGCCTCCGAGATATGCTATGAAGTCGGATTCAACAACAAATCCAATTTCATCCGCATATTCACCAAGAAAAAAGGAATGACTCCTATACAATATAGGAAATTCATAACCCAGATGCTGATAAAGTACTGATGGTTTTGATTATCTTTGTATGATTATTCAATTTTGATTTATGGCAAGAGAAATAAAGTTCTCCCTCGTTTACAGGGATATGTGGCAGTCTTCGGGGAAATACGTTCCAAGGGTGGACCAGCTCGTGGAAGTAGCTCCGGCAATCATCGATATGGGATGCTTCGACAGGGTCGAGACCAACGGAGGAGCCTTCGAGCAGGTCAATCTCCTCTTCGGAGAGAATCCTAACGTAGCCGTCAGGAAATGGACGGCTCCGTTCCATAAGGCAGGAATAGAGACACATATGCTTGAGAGAGGCCTCAATGCCTTGAGGATGAATCCTGTCCCTGCAGACGTCAGGGAACTTATGTTCAAGGTGAAGAAAAAGCAGGGCACCGACATAGCCCGCTCCTTCTGCGGCCTCAACGACCACAGGAACCTGAGGCGCAGCGTCGAGTTCGCAAAGAAGGGAGGGATGATCTCCCAAGTAGCCCTTTCCATCACTCATTCCCCAGTCCACACGGTAGAGTACTACATGGGCATTGTGGACAAGGTTGTCGGATACGGAGCAGATGAGATCTGCCTCAAGGACATGGCCGGCATCGGAAGGCCTAATGTCCTAGGACAGCTGGTAGCCGGAATCAAGAAGAAATACCCTCATATCAAGGTCCAGTACCACGGCCATACCGGTCCTGGATTCTCCCCGGCTTCGATGCTGGAGGTTGCCCGCGCCGGAGCTGATTACCTGGACGTGGCAGTGGAGCCTCTATCCTGGGGAAAGGTCCATCCGGACGTAATCACAATCAGGGAGATGATGAAGGCCGACGGTTTCATGGTCAAGGATCTGAACATGGACGCATACATGGAAGTCCGCCGCCTTACCCAGAAATTCATCGACGACTTCCTGGGCTATTGGATAAATCCTTCCAACGCCAAGATGAGTTCCC
Source organism: Candidatus Cryptobacteroides sp. (assembly GCA_045224215.1). Lineage (GTDB taxonomy): Bacteria > Bacteroidota > Bacteroidia > Bacteroidales > UBA932 > Cryptobacteroides. The sequence continues at coordinate 75,892 of JBGVAE010000003.1, forward strand.
TGCTGGTCGGCTGCGGCCTGCCTGGCGGGATGATGGGATCCATGATGGCAGACCTCAAGGGCTTCCAGGGAGCCATCAATGCTGCCGAAAGGGCTCACGGACGTCCTGAAATCAGTCTTGACACCTTGATGGTCAAGCTGTTCCAGGAGGTTGAATATGTTTGGCCTCGCCTGGGATATCCACCTCTCGTAACCCCTTTCAGCCAGTATGTGAAGAACACCGCGTTGATGAACCTCCTGAACACCCTGAACGGCAAACCTCGCTGGACAACCATCGACAAGGACACCTGGGGAATGATCCTTGGAAAGATGGGTAAGCTCCCTGGAGAACTCGCTCCGGAGATTGTCGCTCTCGCAAAGGAGAAGGGACTCGAATTCTATGAAGGAGACCCTCAGGATCCTTATCCGGACGAGCTTCCTAAATTCCGCAAGATCATGGATGAAGAAGGCTGGGAATATGGAGAGGACGACGAGGAACTCTTCGAACTTGCCATGCACGAACGTCAGTACCGCGACTACAAGAGCGGCGTTGCCAAGCACCGCTTCAACGCTGAACTTGCCGACCTCAAGGCAAAGGCCAACGCTCCTATCGAAGTGAAAAGGCCTGTCGTTGAAATGCCTAAATTCGACATCGAGGAATACACCAAGCGTTATCCTCACGCAGTCCCTGTACAGGCCCCTGTTAAGGGTCAGCTCATCTGGCAGGTCGATGTCGAAGACGCTGGTGCAGCCCCTGTTGCAGGGACTCCAGTGAAAGCCGGGGAAGGGATCGGCTTCGTCCAGACATATTACGGAATGGAAGAACTCCTGCCTGCATTGGACGGAAGGATCGTGGCCGTCCTCGGGAAGCAGGGCGAGAAAGTTGAGAAGGGCGAGATCGTAGCCTTCGTGGAAGGAAATGCAGATTGAGTCGCACCCCTTCGAGCCATTCCTGCCGGCCAGCGCCAAAGTACTGATGCTGGGAAGTTTCCCTCCCCAGGAGAAGAGATGGAGCATGAAGTTCTATTACCCGAACTTCACCAATGACATGTGGCGCATCGTCGGTCTGATATTCTTTAATGACAAGGATCGTTTCGTAGATTACGAAGCCAGGAAATTCAAGCTGGAAGACATAGTGGATTTCTGTTCCACGAAAGGTATTGCCATGTACGATACAGCCTGCGAGGTCCGCAGGCTCAAGGACAATGCTTCCGACAAGTTCCTGGAAGTAGTCACTCCGACCGACGTCCTGGCCCTTCTGGGGAAGATTCCGGAATGCACGGCTATCGTCACGACCGGAGAAAAGGCAACGGAGACCCTGTGCGCCTCTTTAGGCATAGTTCCTCCGGCTGTAGGGCAATATTCATCATTCGAATTCGAAGGGCGTGGCTTTCGCCTCTACCGCATGCCGTCGCCATCAAGGGCTTATCCTCTGCCTATAGAAAAAAAAGCCGCCATGTACAGGCGGCTTTTCGAAGAGGCAGGGATGGTCTAGACATCCAGGCTGTAACCCGGGCGATACTCGTAATGAAGCAGTTTGGAAGCCTCATCGTCATGCATGAATTTCTGAACGATGGGGTTCCAGACCACCGGCCTTCCAAGTTCCATGGCTATATTGCCGAGATTGCAGACAGTGCATGATGAATGTCCGACTTCGACAGGGACGTTTGGATCGATCCTGGATTTAACGGCTTCGATGAACTTCCTGTGATGTCCTACCTTGGTCTCGTACGGGACAGAAGGATCCTCCTCGGCGTTCTTCTTGTCGAACCTCTTGTCGGAAGCATTGAACTTGCCCCTGGATACCTTCACCCAACCTTCGTCTCCATAGATCTGGACGCCAGGAGTGGTGCCGTCGAAAGGCTCTTCGGAAACGATTACGCCATTGTCATATTCAAAGGTCAGATGCTCATAGAAACTGAATCCGGCAGGGATAATCTTCACCGGACCGGTACCGTCCTTGCCGAGAGCCCATTGGGCTACATCGAACATGTGGGCTCCCCAGTCGGTCATGAGACCACCGCCGCAGACCTTGTACCATCTCCAAGCGCCCCAGAGATGCTCGCTTTCATCCTCGGGGCTGATGACAGGATCCAGGTCCGGATGGTACCACACCGATGTCGGAAGAGGTCCCAGCCACTTGTCCCAGTTCAGTCCGGAAGGGGCTTCCATCTTCGGCAGCTTGCAAACCGCAGGGGCAGGAGAATCGGGGTTGACATCGTTCCTGCCGACATATACCTTGATCTTGCGGATCTTGCCAAGCTCGCCTTCCCTGGCAAGGGATGCAGCATGCATGAATTCCTCGCTGGAACGCTGCTGGCTCCCCATCTGGAGGATGCGGCCATACTTGCGGACAGCCTTGACGACCTGCTGACCCTCATATATGGTCAAGGTACAAGGCTTCTCAAGATAGATGTCCTTCCCTGCCTTGCAGGCAGCAATTGCAATCACCGCATGCTGATGGTCCGGCGTGGCTATCACCACAGCATCGATGTCCTTCCGGGCAAGAAGGTCCTGGTAGTCCTCGTACATGTCCACCTTTACCTTCTTCTCTCCCTTCTTGGTGTAATAATCCTTGACCCTGCGGGCGAAGCGGTCACGCTTGACATCATAGACATCGCAGCCTGCGACCACCCTGACATCATCCATGGACATGAAGCCGTTGAGCAGGTACATGGCCTGCTGTCCTAGTCCGATGAAGCCAAGGTTGACCTTACCGTTGGCGGCCGCCTTCTTCTTGGCCGACGAAGGTGCTGCATTGAGGATGCCGGCCGGGACCATCGTCCCGGCGACACCCAAAGCCGACATTTTCAGGAAATCCCGTCTTTCCATATTCCTATTCCTTCACGCATCTTACAGAAGCACCGTTGGCCCTGCCGAGGCTCGTGTCGGTACGGGAATCATTATCATAGAAATACATGCAGAATGCGCTGACTCCGTTAGGTGCGGAAGCCCAGTAATAGCCGCGCTCCTTACGGTAGTTCTCAGATCCTGTATCGCACAGGCGAAGACCTGCGGCAGGAAGGAATAACGCATCTGCAGAGTAGGTATAAGGCTCGCTGCCGCTGAAAAACATACCGGTCACACCATAGGATGTCACGACAGCTGAGTGGTTGCCGGCGGCAAGGGACGAAAGCTCCTTCCATGTCGGGACCCTCCATCCTGCAGGACAAGGGTCGTTGCCGGTCTTGTACGGATCGAGGTCGGTTTCTGCATTCCACAGATAATCGTTCTTGATCTGGGCCCAGTCGTTAGGAGATGTGGCATTGGTGAAGAACACGTTGGAATTGGCTTCGACGCGTCCGCTTTCAGCAGGTACCGGTCCGTCCACGATCTCAGGGACACTGGTGTCGAAAGCGGTCGAATAGCCCTGGCCGTAAAGCCTGCCCCACTGATAGAGCTTGCCGTAAGGGAAACCATATGCATCTTCCGTGGCAGCCTCGTAACCGCAGTTCACAGGAGCCCAGATGACACCGTCGACATACAGTCCGGCGCCGTAGTTGATTCCGTTCTCAACATAATAGACCGGATTGACTGTCACGTAGCAGGAAGCGGTGAAAGTACCGTCCACGGTCGTAACCGTGATGGTTGCCGTACCGGCCTTGATGGCTGTGATCTTGCCGTTTTCCACGGTAGCGACGCTTTCGTTGCTGGAAGACCAGGTGATCTGCTTGTTGGCTGCGTCATTAGGTTCCACCTTGGCGGTAATCGTCTCGCTCTCACCTACGTACATAGCAAGGCTGACCTGGCTCACCGTTACTCCCGAGACAGGTGCCTGGCCGTCCCTTACGCAGCGTACGGTGTAGCCGTTGGCCCTTGGGTTGGAGCTGATGCCGGTTCCGGTCTTGTGGACAAAGAAGAACTTGGCTTTTTCACCATTGACAGCTGAGGTCCAGTAGAAACCGATCTGATCCCTTTGCTGGAATTTGCCGTCTTCGAAATTGTTGTAGCCGGCCAACGGGAGGAAGGTCAGGTCGCCCAGAAGGCTCTGGGCTTCAATCTCGGTAGGGACCCTCCATCCTTCAGGACACGGGTCGTAATCAGACTTGACAGGAACAGCATCCGTTCCGACATTCCAAAGGTTTGCCTGAGGAAGGACACACCAGTCATACGGTTCGGCATTCTGAGCATAGAACTTGCCCTTGTTGCCTTCCAGCTGAGCCTGTTCAACGGAGACCCTTCCGGTCACAACCTCAGGAACCGTTGCATCGAACTCCGCGTCGGAGCCCTGTCCGTAGATCCTTCCCCACTGGAAGAACTTGCCGTAAGGGTATCCGATGCTCTCCTCGGTTTCAGGTTCGTAGCCGCAGTTCACAGGAGCCCAGATAACACCGTTCTTTTCGATACCCTCGCCGAAGCAGATTCCGTTCTCGATGTAGGAGTTGGCGTCGAAGAGATAGCTTACGGTGGTGTAGTTGGACTGGATCTCATTGCCGTAAGCGTCGGTAACGAGGAGGGATACAGCCACTGCCTGGTCGGCGGTCACACCTGACACGACAGCTGTTACGAGGATCGTTCCAGGTTCAGGGCAGGTGACCGACTTGACGATCATTCCTGGATTGGCAGCCCTGGTAGCAACAGACCTCACCACGAATGAAGCAGAAGCCTTTTCGTCTGCGATAGCCTGTGCAAGGGATGCTGCAAGGGCGGCAGGCCTGATGTCATACTTCAGTTCAACGGTCTCAGGAATGACATTGATTACGATCTGGCCGTCTGAATATTCAGGGACATAGACAACCGAGTTGATCTTGTTCATGAGGGCGGTCATCTGGCTCTGGAGGACTGCAAGTGCGGTCTCGAGGGCGGAAACCCTGTTGGTCAGGTTCTCGACCTGTCCCTTGAGGACAGCCACGTCGGTAGAAAGAGTGCCGACCTGTCCGGCGAGTTCATCTACCTTGTCCCCGAGTTCCTCAAGTTCGGCGTTCACCTCGTCCTGGAACTGCTTGACCTCTGCCTTGAATGCGTTAAGGACCTCTTCGCTGACGCTTTCCTGAAGGTCTGCAATCTTCTTGTTGATGTCCGTCAGGGCATCATCATAGACCTTCTTGAGGGCGTCGAAGTCTTCCTGGGAAACCTTGCCCTGCACCATTGCCAGGAGGGCGGTCATGTCACCGTTGTACTTGGAAGTGAATGCCGCATACTCTTCCTTGGTGACGAGACCTTCGATCTTGCCCAGAAGCTCCGCCACGGTGGCATCGTTAGTGGTTTTGTAGGCATTGAATTCTTCCTTGGTAAGAAGGAGGCCTACCTTGGACTGAACATCCTCCAGAGTGGTCTTCACGGAAGCCAGCTCTTCAGCGCAATCACAACCTTCGAGTCCATCGACCTCCGCCTGCACTGCCTCAAGGGAACTGTTGAGAGCAGCGATCTGGGACTTGATGTTCACCAGTTCGGAACTCTCGAGAGCATCCAGACGGGCCTTCAACTCGTCGTAGTCACCGCATGCACCCTGTTCATCAATACAGGAACTCACGAAAGCTCCTGCAAGAAGGGTCGCGGCAATACACAATGCTGATAATAAACGTTTCATGATGATTAGGATTAAATGATAATATTCAAATGATTACTTTTCCTGCTGCGCTTCGAACTCTGCCCTCACCTCTTCGATGATAGGCTCGGCCTTGGCATATCCATTGGCCGGAGCGTTCCAAACGGTTGCGAAAAGTACTATTCCGATGATGCCTATGACGATGGCCACTTCAAAGACGGAATTCCATCCGAGTTTGTCGGCTATGGCACCGAAGGCAAGGCCGGAGACGGCAGTACTGGCGTATCCGAGGATGCCCGCGATTCCGTTGGCGGAAGCGGCAACCCTCTTGGTCGCCTGGTTGGAGAGAGATATTCCCACAAGGGCCTGAGGCATGTAGATGAAGAAACTTGCCATGATGATCCAGACCACAGCAAGACCGTTGAGGCGATGTGGGGTGAGCCAGAAGAGCAAGAAGCAGAGGGTCGCACCGGCAAGACCGATGAGACAGGTCCTGTGAGCCTTGCTCTTGAAGAATTTGTCCGTCGCCCAGCCTGCGAGCAGGGTTCCGACGATGCCTCCGAAGAGTTCGGAAGCCGCCACGACGGAAGATGCCGTACTGATGTTCAGTCCCCTGTCCTGGGTGAGGAAAGTAGCTCCCCAGTCAAGGATGGTGAACCTGAGGACATAGACGAAGAAATTGGCGATGGCCATGATCCAGACAATCTTGTTCTTGAAGACCATGTCCTTCACAAGCCTGTTGTAACACATCTGGGAGAATTTCGGATCCTCGACCACAACCTCTTTCACAGGAGCGTTCTCGTCCATCGTCTCCGGATCAGGCAGGCCCACGGATGCAGGAGTGTCTTTCAGACCGAAGAAAAGCATGGCTGCTCCGGCGATCGCCAGGAAGGCAGGGACGAAGAAGCACCACTGCCAGGCCTCATAACCGAAAGGCTTCAGGATCAGCGTTCCGCAGATTATGGCCACCAGACCGGCACCGATAGAGTGGGAGCTGTTCCAAATGGACTGCTTGAACGCAAGTTCAGAAGGCTTGATCCAGTGCGCCATCAGACTTCCGCAAGGAGGATACCCCATTCCTTGAGTGTATCCGTTTATCATCCAAAGACTTCCTATAAAGACTATCATCCCGGCGGTAGCCTTCCCGGAATCGTCGAGGAAGTGGAATATACCGTTCATCTCAGGACTCAGCCCGATGAGGATATTCACTACAGCCGAAAGGAGAAGTCCCAATGCCATCATCTTCTTCCTGGAAACCCTGTCTGCAAGGAAACCGTTGATGAACCTGGAAAGGCCGTAGATGATTCCGTTCAGAGTCAGGAAGAGACCGAGCTTGGTCTTGCTGATTCCAAGTTCGGACTCGAGTGCAGGCATGGTGATGCTGAAGTTCTTCCTGACGAAATAGAACAGCATGTACCCAATCATCAGCAAGATGAGGGTCCTCCACTGCCAGTAATTGTATTTCTTCTGAGTTGCTTGATCCATTATGGTTTGTTTTATGTTCGCTTATTTCAAGATGGGAATGTCGAAGTCCGGATCAGCAGGGGTGGAATGGGCGATGCGTATTACTTCCCACATCCTTGCCACTATTTCCGGATGCTGCGAAGCCACGTTGTTCTCCTTGTTCTCCACGGTCTTGCTCGGAACTGACACATCGTAGAGTTCCATGTTCCGGTTGCCCTTCTTGACTCCCCTGACGATGCCTTTCCATTTGCCCATACGGACTGAGACCAGTCCTTTTCCGAAAGGAGCCTCCCAGTAGAGATATTCATGCTCCTCCTGCTTGCGGGTCTTGCCCTTGATGGTAGGGAGTATGGATATTCCGTCATTGGTCGGAGCATCGACCCCCACCAGCTCAGCCAGGGTAGGCATTACGTCCACGAAGGATCCAAGATGGTCGCTCACCCTGCCCTTCCTGACAACCTTCGGCCAAGAGACTATGAACGGCATCCTCACTCCTCCTTCCTGGACGGAGCTCTTGCCCCATCCCTTGCCGCAGCGCCACGGGAAGGCACTGTCGAACCACTGGGTAGGAGAAGAGGCGTTGTTAGCCGGACCGTTGTCGGAGGTGAATATGATGAGAGTGTCGTCATACAGTCCCCTGTCCTTGAGCTCCTGCACCAGCAAGCCGACCTGATGGTCGAAATAGCTGATCATAGCTGCATAGGTAGCGTGCGGATAACGGCACGGGAAATAATTGTGAGGCCAGGAATTCTGGAAATATTCCCCATTGTAAGGCACTTCGTCTCCGAACTTCGATACATAATGGTCCACCCATTCCTTCGGAGCCTGGAGAGGAGAATGAGGGAGCGGAGTGGTCCACATCAGGAAGAACGGATTGTCCTCGTTCTCATCAATGAAATGCACTACGCTCTCGTACATCACGTCTGGACCGTAGATACCGTCAGCCCTGTATTTATCGTAACTGTGCTCGTCTAGCGGATCGGCACCGGGATCCAGCGCCGTGCCCGGGACGGGAGCGTCCGGATTCACATACACCTTCTTGTCGTTCTCCCAGTAATACTGTGGATAATGATTGTGAGCCACCCTCTGGCAGATGCAGCCGTAATAGTAGTCGAAGCCCATCTTCCACGGAACGCTTTCGGAAACCGGCCCGCCGAGTCCCCACTTGCCCACCATTCCGGTCACGTAGCCGGCCTGCTGCATCATGGTACCCAGAGTCGGAGTCCCGGCCGCCAGGCCTGCCTGGCCTTCAAGGGCGGGATCCAGGTCCACGGCCCTGTAGTCCCAGATATTGGCCGACTCCGGAGCGTTCACGCCCTCTTTGTTGTCACGGATCTGTGCGTGACCCGTGTGCTGTCCGGTAAGAAGACAGCAGCGAGAAGGAGCCGACAGGGCGCAAGCCGTATTCATGTCGGTGAACAATATTCCGTCATGCGCCAAGGCGTCGATGTTCGGAGTCTCGATCTTGGTCTGGCCATAACAGCCGAAATCACCGTGCCCGGCATCGTCCATCAAGATGAATATGACATTGGGACGACGGGAAGCACGTCCGGACTCCGCCGCCTGGGCGGCGACACCGGAACAGGCTGCGAGCGCAGCCATCAGGAAATATCTGTCTTTCTGCATCATGCCTATTTGGTCATTTACAAATTTAATAAATATATCTTTGGTATTGAACCCGACATTATTTTTATTTATCAACAACGTATTGTTGAAGATAATCGCTAATTTTGTGTCATGAACAAGACTGAGAACTACAACAAGACGCTGTCGCCTCAGCAGAAGGCGAAATTGCGCAAAATAAGGCACCTGGCCCTGGACATGGACGGGACCATCTACATGGAGAACAACATCTTCCCGTTCACCATCCCGACCCTGGACACCCTGAAAGCCAACGGCGTGGACCATTCTTTCCTGACCAACAATCCGACCAGATCCGTCGGGGATTACATCGCCAAGCTGGCAAAGATGGGCATCGAATGTCCGGTTGCCAACATGTACACCACCCCGATAGCCACGATCGACTACATAAAGAAGGCCTATCCTGAAGTCAAGAGGCTGTTCATGCTGGGCACTCCGAGCATGCAGGAGCAGTTCGTGGAGGCCGGATTCGAAGCCTGCGCAGACGATCCGGACGATGTCCCTGACATGCTCATAGTCGCTTTCGACACCACCCTGGTCTATCCGAGGCTCTGCCGCGCAGCCTGGTGGGCGAAGCAAGGCATCCCGTACATCGCCACGAACCCTGACTGGGTCTGCCCTACCGACGCAAGGACCATCCTCGTGGACTGCGGCTCCCTACAGAAATGCATCGAAGCGGCCACGGGTCGCAAGCCGGACAAGGTCATGGGCAAGCCGGACCCTACCATGCTGGACGGGATCCGCGACAGGAACGGCCTCAGGCCAGACGAGATCGCAATGGTTGGAGACCGTATCTACACCGACATAGAGATGGGCCGCAGGGCCGGCGCAGTCAGCGTACTTGTACTCTCAGGAGAAACCACTCTCGAAACTGCGCTGGAGGTAGGAACGGCCGATTTCATCTGCCGTGACCTGAAGGAACTCGGCGACCTGATCCTGGAAAGCCGCAAGGACTGACGATGAAAATCCTCTTCATCCACGGGCTCGCTTCTTCCGGAGCCTACAAGATGGCCTCCTCCCTGAGGATACTCCTCAAGGGAAGCCAAGTGCTTGCCCCGGACGTACCGATAGAGCCGGATGAGGCCTTGGATCTCCTGGAAGGAATATGCAGGGACGAGGATCCCGACCTCGTGGTCGGTCTCTCCCTGGGAGGCTTCTGGGCACAGAAACTTCGCAGCCGGCGCAAGGTGCTGGTCAATCCTGACTTCCATGTATCGAAGCTCATGCGGACCAAGATCGGGGAAGTGGAATATCTGTCCCCAAGGGCAGACGGAGCCAGGAGTTTCTTCTTGAACGAAGAGATTTGCGAAGGCTACCGGAAGCTTGAAGAAAGGCAGTTCGAGGACCTGGGTCCTGAAGAAATCGCCCTTACCAGCGGAGTCTTCGCCGACAATGACGAACTTGTGGACTGCCGCCAGGAGTTCGAACTCCATTACCCGGGAAGGAGTCACATTTACCCCGGAACACACCTTCCCAACTATCCACAGACGAAACAATACATCCTTCCAGTCATCCTGAATGAAATTCCTCACTAACACATCCACCGACCCTCATTTCAACCTGGCATTAGATGAATATTGCCTCGAAAGCGTCAGGTGCGAAGAGGATTATTTCTTCCTCTGGCGGAACAGGCCTTCAGTCATCGTAGGCCTGAACCAGAATGTGTTCTCGGAAGTCAACCTCTCCTACCTGGATTCACACGGAATCACACTGGCCAGGAGGGTGACGGGCGGAGGAGCCGTTTACCACGACCTCCAGAACCTGAACTATACCATCATCGGAAAGAACCCTTCCCCCGAACCGGTTGCAGAGGCGCTCAGGGCCCTTGGAGTCGAAGCCGCCCTCACCGGGCGGAACGACATATTCGTAGATGGAAGGAAATGTTCGGGATATGCCAGGAGGGTTTCGCACGGAAGGGAGATAATCCACGGCACCCTCATGTACGATGTCGATTTGGACACTCTCACCCACGTGCTGGATGTCCCGGGATCGAAGATGCAGGCTAAAGGAATAGCATCGGTCAGGAGCAGGGTATGCAACCTGAAGGACTACCTGCCCGGATTCTCATCGCTGGACGGACTCCAGGATGCCTTGCATGACATCCTTGCCGACGAAGACGGGCCCATGGAACTTTCAGAGGAAGACCTGGGCAAGGTACAACGGCTGGCGGATTCAAAGTTCAGGACCTGGGATTTCATCTACGGACATTCCAGGGAAGCCGACTTTTCAAGGAAGGCGAAACTGCCTTGCGGAACCGTGGAAGCCTCCTTCCTCCTGGATCGCGGACGCATCCAGGAACTGGTATTCTCTGGCGATTTCATATTCGGGGAACCGATAGAAAAACTCGCCCGGAAACTTGTCGGAAAACGTTTCGAGGCGAGTGAAATCTATCAAGTATTGAAGGAATCGGATGTCCCTTCCTATTTACCCGGGACGAGTCCGGAGGAATTGCTAGCCCTCTTAGTTCAGCTGGTCTGAATGTGAGAGCAGGTATTCTTCCGCCTCGACATTCCAGAGCCCGTTGTGAGCCTTGCAGAGACGGTCAAGTTCTGCATAGACAGGATTGGTCCTGCCTTTCTGCTCAAAGTCGGCGATAGCGGTCAGAGGCATCTCCACATGGGTGTAGATCAGCTTCTTGCCACCTTTGATCTCAGGAAGATGGATGGTGGTTTCTGGGACCACGTTCAATCCGCCGATATGGGTCACCAGACCGGCTGGGTCGAGGCCCTCGCTCATCATCTTCAGGCCTTCCTTCATGTCGTCAGTATTTCCACCGCTGGTTCCTACGACATGGGTCAGGGCGTAATGGACATTGTAGAAGTTGAAAGGAGCCTTGAAATCGGCACGTCCCGGACCCGAGAAGAAGTTAAGGCAACCGTCGAATCCGAGGATGTCGTCGGCCTGCTCCACCACTGAAGGCACAGGAGCCATGACCACCACCTCATCGTAGCCGGTACCGCCGGAGATCTCCTTGAGGGTAGCAGCCGGATTTTCCATGTTACCGGTATTGATGTACCTGAGGTCGATGCCCCTCGAAGCGGCAAAATCCACTGGATAGAGTTCAGCAGCCCTGTCGAGGCGGGCCTGGTCGATGTCGGTGACCACGAAAAGGGATGGATGACGGTCTTCACGGTGAAGGACATAGTTGATCATCGCAAGTCCCATCGGGCCTACTCCGGCCAGAAGGGCCATCTTGCCGTTCTCACGGATGTCCATCTGATGTACATAGCAGCCCTGCTTTACGTGATAGCAGGCATGGATGGCACCGATGACGCAGGACAAAGGCTCGCTCAGGGAAGCCGGATAGAAACCGGGGCCGTTGTACGGAAGCAGGCATCCCATCTCCATCACCTCGCGAGGGATGATGATGTAAGTCGCATCTCCACCGGCGTAACGGTAGGAATATCCAGGTGCGGAAAGAATGCCTACAGGGCCGTCAGGATAGTTCATTGCAGGCTGGATGGAGAATTTGTCCCCCTCCTTGAACTGGTCCTGCCACATTTTCCCGACTTTCAGGATCCTGCCGGCGAACTCATGCCCCATGATGGTAGGATTCTCAGCCACATCATTCGGGATCCTCTTGTGTGCAGCACCCTGATGAGCCACCTTGTAGGTGGACATGCAGATGCTGTCGCTGATGACCTCAGCCAGGATTTCGTCTTCCTTCATCTCCGGAAGATCGAACTCCTCGAGCCTGAGGTCCTCAACTCCATATAAGCGTACAGCTTTGGTTTTCATACTCTTACAATATTGATTAAACTCCCCTTCCGGCGCGGATGATCTGCTGTGCGGATGTCTGGTTGCTGGTAGGGACATAGTCTTTCAGAGGGACGATCTTCTCGTTGATGGCATCCAGGAACCAGGATGGCTGAGGGAAGAAGGCTTCTTCAAGTTCGTGGCAAGGGGTGATCCAGTTGCGGGAACCGAGGACGACCGGAGCGGCATCGAGATCGTCGAATGCCATTTCAGTGATGTTGGCTGCAAGGTCGTTCAGGTAGGAACCTCTTGAGCAGGCATCTCCCGCGATTATGATCCTCCCCGTCTTCTTGACTGATGCAAGCACCTTTTCGTACTTGAAAGGAACGAGGGAACGGGCGTCGATCACCTCTGCCTCCATTCCATACTTTTCCTTCAGCATGTCAGCCGCCTCGAGAGCACGGTAAAGGGTGGCTCCGATGGACAGGAAGGTAATGTCCTTACCCTCACGCTTGATGTCTGGCTCCCCGATAGGAATCTCGTAATATCCTTCCGGGACGCCGCCTTCGTGGAACATCTCACCCTTGTCATAGATCCTCTGGCTTTCAAAGAATATGACAGGATCGGTTCCCTGGAGTGCGGAGTTCATGAGGCCCTTGGCATCGTAAGGTGTAGCCGGGAAGCAGACCTTGAGGCCTGGGATATGGGTACAGAGGGAAGTCCAGTCCTGAGAGTGCTGTGCACCATACTTGGAACCGACGGAAACCCTCACCACTACAGGCATCTTGAGGATGTTGCCGGACATAGCCTGCCACTTAGGAAGCTGGTTGAATATCTCGTCTCCGCAGCATCCGAGGAAGTCGCAGTACATGATCTCAGGGATGACCCTTCCGCCGCACATCGCATAACCGATGGCCGTGCCGATGATGGCAGCCTCGGCGATAGGTGAATTGAAGAGACGGTGGTACGGAAGAGCCTCTGTCAGGCCACGATAGACAGCAAAGGCTCCGCCCCATTCACGGTTCTCCTCACCGTAGGCGATGAGGGAAGCATCCTTGTAGAAGCGGTCCACGATGGCCTCGAAGAGACCGTCCTTGATGTTGTATACCTTCATCTTGCTGACAGGCTTGCCGTCCTTGTCTAGGTAGAACCTCTCCTTGCCGGCAATCTGCTTGACTCGAGGGTTCTCTTCGAGTGGCATCAGCACGTCAGGCTTGGCATCGCTGAGGGAGTTGATGCTCTGGTTGGAGAACATCATGTCACCCAGGAGTTCGTCCTGGCCCTGGAGGTCCATCCTAGGGGAAAGGTCGAAGTCGATAGCCAGCTTGTAGCACTCGAAGATATTGGCATTCACGTCGCTTCGGATAGCGTCGAGGTCAGCCTGGGTAGCAAGCCCGGCAGCCTTGAGTTTTTCTCCGAAAGCGATGATGCAGTCTTCCTTCTCCCATGCTGCGATCTCTTCCTTCGTGCGATAGGAACTCTGGTCGCTCGGGGAGTGTCCGGAGTAACGGTAGGTCACGACGTCCAGGAGGGCAGGTCCCTTCTTTTCGAGCAGATATGCCTTCTTGCGCTCGAATGCGTCGATGACTGCGAGAGGATTGTAACCATCCACCCTCTCGGCGTTCATTGCGTCAGCTTTGAAGCCGGCCCCCAGGCGTGCAGGGAAGGTGTAGCCCATGGTCTCGCCCTTGGTCTGGCCACCCATGGCATACTGGTTGTCCATCACGTTGAAGAGCACGGGGAGACCGCCCTTCATGTCGCCCTCCCAAAGGGTGTTGAACTGGTCCATCGAGGCGAAGGTCATTCCTTCGAGCACCGGACCGCGGGCCATTGCACCGTCACCCAGGTTGGCTACCACGATACCCTTCTTGCGGTTCACCTTCTTGTAGAGGGCAGCACCGACGGCGATGGATCCGGAACCGCCCACTATGGCGTTGTTTGGATAGATGCCGAAAGGAGTGAAGAAAGTGTGCATCGAACCACCCAGTCCCTTGTTGAAGCCGGTCGTACGGGCGAAAATCTCTGCCATGGCTCCATAGAGGAGGAAGCGGATGCCCAGTTCCTTGACATCATTTCCTGAATATGCCTTCTTGGCTACGTTCAGGGTAGCTCCGTCCCAGAAATCCTCCATCACCTTCTTGAGCTCGCCGTCAGGAAGGATCTGGATGGACCTGAGCCCCTTGGCAAGGATTTCACCGTGGCTGCGGTGGCTTCCGAATATGAAGTCGTCCGTGTCCAGGGCGTAGGCCATACCGACTGCAGCGGCCTCCTGTCCTGCTGAAAGGTGGGCAGGACCAGGGTTGTTGTAAGCGACGTCATTGTAGCCTCCGGTGGTCTTGACCGAATTGAGCATGGTCTCGAACTCGCGGATGTATGACATGTCGCGGTATATTCTCAGGAGGTCTTCCTTGGTGTAGTGTCCTTCTTCGATTTCTTCCTTCACCGTCTTGCTGTACTGCATCACCGGTATCTCAGGAAGCTTCATCACATGTTCCTTAGGACGCAGTGTCTCGTTGGGATCGATGTAAAGTGCTTTAGGCATATTTATTTATCTTTTTTGGTTTTACTTGATTGTGAAGGCTGTCTCCTTGATGATCTCGGACACCGTAGGATGAGGGAATACCACTTCCTTCAGCTGCTCGAGGGTCATCTCGGTCTCGATGGCGATGCAGCCGCTCTGGATAATCTCGGAGCAAGGATTGCCCAGCATGTGCATTCCGAGGACTTCGTGATGCTTCTTGCCGACGATGATCTTGCATATTCCTTCGCCCCCCTCGTTCTCCGCAACGAAGCGTCCGGAATAAGCCATAGGGAGCTTGACGACTGAATATTCCTTGCCGGAAGCTGCGGCCTGCTCTTCAGTGAGTCCGACACCGGCAACTTCAGGATTGGTATAGACTACACCAGGGATGGCGTCATAGCGCATGTGGTCTTCCTTTCCGAGGATATTGTTGACGGCAACCTCTCCTTCGCGGCTGGCAGTGTGGGCCAGCATGGAGAAACCGGTCACGTCACCTGCTGCGTAAACGCCCGGGATGTTGGTACGCATCCTGTCGTCCACCTTGATTCCGACCGGCTTCCCGGCCTTGTTCTCTAGGAAAGCGACTCCGAGGTTCTCCAGTCCGAAGCCCTGGAGGTTGGCCCTGCGGCCGACGGAAACCAGGATCTTGTCTCCGGAAACCCTCTGCACGTTGCCGTCCGGATCCTCATAGACCACGGTTTTGCCTTCGATTCCGGTAACCTTGCTTTTCAGGCAGAAAATGACACCCTTCTTGGCATATATCTTCTGGAGCAGGGCGCTGATCTCGTCATCCAGAGGACCGAGGATCTTAGGGAGCATCTCGACCACCGTGACTTTCGTCCCAAGAGTGTTGTAGAACGCAGCAAACTCCATCCCGATCACTCCACCGCCTATCACCACGAGTTCCTCCGGCCTCTCGGTAAGGGACAGGATCTCACGGTTGGTTACGATGACATCTCCGGCTTCCTTCAGGCCCGGGAACGGAGGGACTGCAGCCTCGGAACCGGTGCAAATCAAGAGGTTCCGGCCTAAATATTCCTGTCCGGCAGCCTCCACGTGGATACCTTCGCCGTCACGGCGGAGGATATTCGCACTTTCAGCGACCACTTCCACACCGTTGCCTTTCATGGCGGCCTTCACACCTCCGACAAGTTTCTTGACCACCTTGTTCTTGCGGGCTACGATCTCGCCGTAGTTGAACTCAGGATTGGTGGCATAGACTCCGTAATGGTCTCCGGTCTTGGCGTAATTGTACACCTTGGCGCTGTAGAGGAGGGTCTTGGTCGGGATGCAGCCTTCGTTCAGGCAGACTCCGCCGAGGGACTTCCTTTCGAAAAGGACAACCTTAAGGCCGGCCGCTCCGGCTCTTTCGGCGGCCACGTATCCACCTGGGCCGCCACCGATAATCATCAGATCGTACATTGCAATATCTTTTGTTTTTCAGATTCAGAATTCGACGTCGAGGGTTTCGATCTCGACAGCAACCTGCTTGAGGAACCTGGTGGCCTCGCCACCGTCCAGTGCCCTGTGGTCATAAGTCAGCGACAGGCCCAGATACGGCACGAACGCCATTCCCCCGTCGATGGCTTTCGGACGAGGCACGATGGTACCGACTCCTAGGATGCCACTCTGAGGAATATTGATCACCGGAGTGAACCATTCCACTCCGAAGCCTCCAAGGTTGGACACAGTGAAGGAAGCGGCCTCAGCTGAGAGAAGGTCAGGATTGATGCTTCCCTTCTTGCAGTCGTCGGCCACCTTCTTGAGAGCCTTGCTAAGGGCGATGATGTCCAGCTTCTCGGCGTGAGGGATGCAAGGGACCATCAGTCCCCTTTCGGTGTCCACGGCGCAGCCGAGATTGACTGTATTGAATATCCTCATGGAATCTCCGAGGCAATGGGAATTGACCTTCGGGAACTTCTGCAGGGCCTTTATGACGGCGTAGCACACGAAGTCGTTGATGGTGATGTTGGCATCGACCCTTCCCTCTTCCAGGGCCTTCTTGGCCTTCTTGCGGAGAGCCTGGATGGTCCTTGCGTCAGCACCGAGCATATGGGTGAGCTGGGCTGAATTCTGCAAGGAGTTGTACATCGACTTCGCGATGAGCTTGCGCATGTTGGACATCTTCTCAACGGTGAAGTCCGCGCCCTCTCCGGCGATATCGGAGGTAACCGGTGTCCATTCCTTCAGGTCCGAACCCTTGACCATTCCGGCAAGGCCGGAACCGCGCGAAGGGGCCCGCAGGCCGCCCTCAGCCGCCATTGCCCTTGCAAGTCCGGACAAAGGACCGGCCTGGACTGATTCAACGTCACGGGCAATAATCCTTCCGTGAGGGCCGGAACCGGCAAGCAAATTCAGATCTATCCCCTTGCGGGCAGCCATCTTCCTTGCTCTCGGAGAGACCGGAGCACCCGGAACAGGAGCTGCACCTTGTGCTTCGACTGCCGGTTTCGAATCTTTTCCGGCAGCCACGCTTTCAGCCACAGGAACTTCTTCAGACTTGGCTTCACCAGCCGAGGCTGCAGCCGGAGCGAACTCCTCGAAAGACTCTCCCGGCTCACCGATAACCATCACGTTATTCAGGCAAGGGATTTCATCGTTCTCATTGTAGAAACAGGCCAGGACCGTGCCTTCCACCTTTGATTCTTCATCGAAAGACGCCTTGTCAGTCTCATAACTGAACAAGACGTCGCCCACTGCCACCTTGTCACCGACCTTCTTCTTGAATTCCGTAACTATGCAGCTTTCCACAGACTGGCCCTGACGGGGCATTATAACAACTTGTGCCATTTATGATATATTTTATCACTACAAAGTTAAAATTTCCATCTGACATAAAAAAGGATTATATTTGCCTGGATGTTGATAAAAAGCATAAATCAAATTCAAAATATCAAATAAGAAAATGCAATCGAAAGAAGATCTGAAAAAGATTGCCTCCCAGATCAGGAGGGACATCATCAGGATGGTCGTCGAGGCTAAATCGGGACATCCTGGAGGATCCATGAGCAGTACCGATTTCATGACGGCCCTTTACTTCAACGTCATGGAGCAGGACCCTGCAAAGTGGACCCGTGACGGAAAGGGGCAGGACATGTTCTACCTGTCCGCCGGACACCTTACTCCGATGTATTATTCCATTCTCGCAAGGGCTGGTTACTTCCCAGTGTCAGAGCTGGGCAGCTTCCGCAAGTTCGGCAGCCGCCTCCAGGGACATCCTTCCATCAGGAAGGGTCTTCCGGGAGTGACCCAGACAGCCGGTTCCCTCGGTCAGGGACTGTCGGCAGCCGTAGGCTCCGCCCTGGCGAAGAAGGCAGACAAGGACCCTCACACCGTCTTCTGCCTCTGCGGTGACGGAGAGAGCGAGGAAGGAGAGATCTGGGAAGCCGCGATGTTCGCAGCACACCATAAGGTGGACAATCTCATCGCGATGACAGACCGCAACTTTCAGCAGATTGACGGCAGCACCGAAGATGTAGGCGGACTGGGCGACCTCGAAGCCAAATGGAAGGCCTTCGGTTGGGAGACCATAGTGGCTGACGGCCACGACTTCGATGCCATCCTGGACGCATTCGCAAAGGCGAAGGCAGCCGGAGGCAAAGGCAAGCCAGTGATGATCCTCTTCATTACCGAGATGGGACACGGAGTGGATTTCATGGCCGGAACTCACAAGTGGCACGGCAATGTTCCTAACGAGGAGCAGTGCAAGAGCGCCCTCAGCCAGCTTGAAGAAACTTTGGGAGACTTCTAAAATCGAGCACATCATGAAAAAATACACTGACAAAGGAAAGAAAGACACCCGCAGCGGTTTCGGACAGGGGCTCCTGGAAGCCGGAAAACTCGATCCAAGGGTGGTGGCGCTTACCGCTGACCTGAAGGGTTCCCTGAAGATGGACGCCTTCGCAGCCGAATTCCCTGACAGATATTATGAATGCGGCATCGCAGAAGCCAACATGGTCGGAGTAGCTGCCGGAATGGCCATCTCCGGAAAGGTTCCGTTCGTAGGATCTTTCGCAGAATTCGTGACCGGCAGGGTCTATGACCAGGTCAGGATGGAAGTCTGCTACGGCAAGGCCAACGTCAAGATCGCATCCTCCCATGCAGGAGTCACCCTCGGAGAGGACGGTGCAACACACCAGACAATGGAAGACATCGCCCTGATGCGCGCCCTTCCTGACATGGTGGTAGTTAACCCTTGCGACTGGACCCAGACCAAGAACGCGACCATCGCGGCAGCCAAGCACAACGGCCCGGTCTATCTCCGTTTCGGAAGACCGAAGGTGGCTGACTTCATGCCTGACGAGCCGTTCGAAATCGGTAAGGTCTATGTCCTCAACGAGGGCAAGGATGTCACAATCATAGCCACCGGCCACATGGTTTGGGAAGCCCTCAAGGCAGCGGAAGTGCTTGAGTCTGAGGGAATATGCGCAGACGTCCTGGACGTTGCTACCATCAAGCCTCTTGACACCGATGCCATCCTGGCATCTGCCATCAAGACCGGAGCAGTAGTCGTGGCCGAAGAGCACAACATGGCCGGAGGCCTCGGAGAATTGATCGCTGGAGTCCTCGCCTCCACTTCTCCTAAGCCGATGGAATTTGTCAACGGCAAGGACGCGTTCGGACAGAGCGGCACCCCTGCTGAGCTTCTGGCGGCTTACGGCATCGACGCCGAGCACATCGCCGAGGCAGCCAGGAAGGTCTTCGAGAGAAAGTAGTCCGAAGGCAAGAAACGGCAAAGAACATAAAAAACATCAAGATCCGGGAAGATTCACCTCTATCCCGGATCTTTGTCCTTATATTGCCACATCCCGACAAATCCGGGAAGAGACTGAACTATGAGAATAAAGGATCTTTGTGAAAAGGAAAGGCCACGCGAGAAACTGCTCGCGGAAGGGGCAGGAAAGATGAGCAATGCGGAACTTCTTGCAATATTGATCGGTTCCGGAACACGGAACGAGAACGTCCTGGAAGTCGCGAATCGCCTGCTGGTAATGGGTGAAGGGAAACTGTCTGTCCTGGCCGGGATGGACCAGGCCGGGATGAAGACCTTGAGCGGAATAGGCAACAATCGCTATGCTGCCATAGCCGCCGCCTTCGAACTGGGAAGAAGATGCTGCCTGGAGGATCCGGAAATCGAAAAGACTCCCGTCAAGGGGCCGGAAAGCATATTCAAGATGATGCTTCCCCGGATGAAAGGACTGGACCATGAGGAATTCTGGGCGATCTACCTCAACCGTGCCAACTACGTTATTTCAAAGGAGATGATCAGCCTCGGGGGAATCTCCGCGACGGTAGCCGAACCCCGGAAGATCGTGAAAAGAGCCTTGGACAAGCACGCCACAGGCCTGATCCTGGTGCACAACCACCCGTCCGGGAATCCGGAGCCGGGAGAAGCCGACCTTACCCAGACGAGCCTCATGAAGAAGGCAGCAAACACCTTCGACATAGCCCTCCTGGACCATGTCATTATTACTGATGACAGCTATTTCAGTTTTGCAGAGCAGTCCTAGAGTTTGTCTCCGAAGGCGAGGTCTCCGGCATCGCCCAAGCCAGGGACGATGTAAGAGTGGCTTGTAAGCTCCTCATCCACGGCTGCGGTCCAAAGGCAGGAATTGTCCGGCATCCTCTTCTGGAGATATTCGATTGCATAAATGCTGGCAATAGGGCAGACGAAATGGGCGAAGGCCGGCTCTCCGTTCTCGTCAATGAGCCTGTTGTAAGCTATCTCGATCGAGGCTCCGGTGGCAAGCATCGTATCCGAGAGGATGAGGGTCTTGCCGGTCAAGGACGGACAAGTGCAATATTCGATGTTGATATGGAAGTCATCACCCTTGTCGTACTTCCTGTAAGCTGCTATGAAGGCGCTTTCGGCTCCGTCGAAAACGTCCAGGATCCCTTTGTGGAGCGGAAGCCCGGCTCTCAGGATGGTCGCTACAACCAACTTGGTGTCGCTTGTGCTTACAGTTGCGGTAGCAAGCGGAGTCTCGATGTCCTTCTGGCTGTATTCCAGGGATTTGCTCAACTCGTAGGCAAAGATATGGCCGAGCCGTTCCAGGTTGAAGCGGAATCTCATGCGGTCCTTCTGGATGGCCTTGTCGCGCACCTGCGCGATGATGTTGTTGAGAACCGAGTCGGTCTCACCGATATTGATGACTTTCATATTGCGGGGTTTTAAAGTTCTTTCCTGAGCCTGGCCTTCGGGATGTCCAACTGGTCGCGGTACTTCGCGATCGTTCGCCGGGCCACCTTGTAGCCGCGCTTGCTCATCTCGGCTACGAGCTGGTCGTCTGTCAGCGGCTTGCGCTTGTCTTCTGAATCCACACATTCGCGGAGGGCCTTCTTCAGTTCCCTTGTCGAGACCTCTTCACCTTCCTGGTTCTCAAGTCCTTCCGAGAAGAAATACTTGAGTGGGTATATTCCGAAATGGGTCTCGATGTATTTGCTGTTCACCACGCGGGAAATGGTGGATATGTCAAATCCGGTCTTCTCGGCAATGTCTTTCAAGACCATAGGGCGGAGGTGCGACTCGTCTCCATCCATGAAATAGTCGTGCTGATATTCAAGGATGGCCCTCATCGTGCTTTCCAGAGTATTGTGACGCTGCTTGAGAGCCTCGACGAACCATTTGGCCGAATCCAGTTTCTGCTTCACGAAGGCTGCAGCTTCTTTCTGCTGGCGTTCGGATGAGCCCTGGGCATCAGCAAGAAGCTCCGCATATTTCTTGTTCACGCGTATTTCAGGAATCGAGAAACGCGGCATGCTCAGCTTGAGTTCCCCATCCACGAGTTCCAGCATGAAATCCGGAACTATCTGCTGGGCCTGGTCGTTGTAGGAGTCGTCAATCTGTCCTCCTGGAGCCGGATTGAGCTTGACGATCCGCGCCATGACAGCTTTCATCTCTTCCTCGCTGAGTCCCAGCTTGGATATTATCTTCTGGAAGTGCCTGTTGGAGAAATCGCTGAAATAATCCTCCAGGATGGTCTCAGCCAGCTGAACCTCCTTGGTCTGCTTCTGCGAACGGAGTTGAAGCAGAAGGCATTCCCTCAAATCCCGGGCTCCGACCCCGACCGGCTCGAATTCCTGGATGACCTTGACCATCCTTAGAACCTCCTCAGGATCGGATTGGATGTTTGCACGGAAAGCCAGGTCGTCCACGATGCTGTCTATGTCCCTGCGCAGGTATCCGTCTTCGTCCAGGCTGCCGATTATGAATGCGGCCACGTCATGGTCATGCTTGGAAAGATTGCGGTAACCCAACTGCTCCATGAGGCTCTGGGTGAAGCTTTCCTTGACGGAGAAAGTGTTGTACTGAGGTTTTTCGTCCTTGCCGTAATTGTTGACTTTCAGCTTGTAAGCCGGGATGTCATCGCTGTCATCAATCTCATCGATGGAGACATCCTTAGGATCGTCGTTGTCGTCCTCCTTGTCCGGAGAAGGGGTGTCGTCAAGCACGGGATTCTCTTCAAGTTCAGCCTTTACGCGCTGCTCCAGCTCCTGGATCGGCAGCTCGATCAACTTGATCGTCTGGATCTGGAGAGGAGAAAGCTTCTGCTGCTGCTTGAGTTCGAGTCCTTGCTTGAGCATGGTCAATTGTGGTTAAAATTCACTTCGGAAGCCAATGCGCTCTCCTTGACCACGAAAGCCGTAGGGAATGATCCTCTGAGCTGCTGGAGCAGCCGGTCAGCCTCCGGTCTGGAACGGAAATCCCCGACCGTAACCTTGAAGAACGGATTGACATAGGTCCTGTAGGCAGAAACCCCAGGATACATTGCTTTGAAGCGGTTCATGGCCGACTCGGAAGCCGACCTGGCGTTCTGCTTGTTGTCATTGTATATCCTGACCCGGTACACTACCACCCTCTTGCTTGCATTGGCCGAAATCTGACGGTTGAATGCTTCGCGTATTTCCTGGGACTGATGCACACTCACGGTGGCCTTGCCGCCCTTCTCCCGCGAAGGTAGGAGATTGAATATGCTCCTGCCTACGAGAGTTGAATCCACCATGGGACTCTGGGCACCTGCCTGGAAGGAAATCCCAACCAGGACGGCCAAGACGGCCAAAATATGTTTTCCAGTCATCATCTTCATTGTTTTTCAGCCATTTTCTGGAGATCGAGGTCCTTGAATTTCAGTTTCGTTCCGGCCCCGTTCTTGAGCTTGACCTTTGCCTCGATGTCTGTCGTAAGACCTTCCAGATTCCCCTGGCGGATGATCTGCATCACCTGCATCAGTGTCACGCCCTCCCCTATCACTGCAGTGCATGGAACGTCATAGACCTTGACGCATTTGGCATCCACGGAGAAGGAGTCAGCGGAATACAACGCCACCTCTTCACCTTTGTATTTCAGGATACCGTCGAGACTGGTCACGGTGAAGGCGAAAGCAGGATTGTCGATACCTACCGCCAGCACGGCATCAGCCGACCGAAGTCCCTTCAGGGAATATGAATCCAGCGCTACCGAAGTCACTTTTATATCCTGAACCTTCCTGAGGCTGCCGCAACCGGACAGGACACCCATCATCGCCACTGCTGCGATGATACCGAGGAATAATCTGCCTTTACCTTTCATGTCGATGTTCTCCAGAACGTACAAATATATGAAAAAATACTTATTCGCTGAAAAATCCATATCTTTGTAATTGAGACATTATATCCCGATGGACAAGAAAATATACATTGAAACATACGGCTGCCAGATGAATGTCAGCGACTCCGAAGTCATATTCTCCATCCTTGCCGAGGAGGGTTATGAAAGGACCCTGGAGATGGAACAGGCGGACTTGATACTGGCGAATACCTGCTCGGTAAGGGACAACGCCGAGCAGAGGATATGGGGCAGGATCGAACAGTTCCACAAGATGAAGGAAACCCGTCCGGACGTGGTGGTGGGAATAGTCGGCTGCATGGCAGAGCGCCTGAAAGACAAGCTGATAGACACTGGGAAAGTGGACCTCGTAGCCGGGCCGGATGCCTACCGCTCCCTGCCACGGCTCCTGAAGGAGATCTCCCCGGACAATCCGCAGATCAACGTAATGCTCTCCCATGAGGAGACCTATGCCGACATCGTTCCGGTAAGGACAGACCGCAACGGAGTCTCCGCCTTCATTTCCATAATGAGGGGATGCAACAACGTCTGCTCCTATTGTGTGGTACCTTACACCCGCGGAGCCGAACGAAGCAGGGATCCGGAAACTATTGTCAACGAGGCCAGGGACGTATTCAGTAAAGGCTACAAGGAAGTCACCCTGCTGGGCCAGAACGTGGATTCATATCTCTGGAAAGGAGAAGACAGGATTGTGACTTTCCCTCAGCTGCTGGCGATGGTGGCAGGAATCAGTCCCGGACTGCGTGTGCGCTTCGCAACGAACCACCCGAAGGACATCAGCGACGACCTCATCGAAACGATGGCCGCCTGGGAGAACATCTGCAACCACATACACCTCCCTGTCCAGTCCGGCAGCGACAGGCTCCTCGAGAAGATGCGCCGCCGCTACACCAGGGAATGGTACCTGGAGAGAGTCGCCAAGATCCGGGAAATCCTTCCGGACTGCGGAATCACCACTGACGTGATCGCCGGATTCTGCTCAGAAACGGAACAAGACCATCAGGACACTCTTTCCTTGTTCAAGGAAGTCGGATTCGACTACGCCTACATGTTCTACTATTCCGAACGTCCGGGGACACTGGCCGCAAGACATTATCCTGACGATGTGCCGCTGGAGGTGAAGACAAGGAGACTCAATGAGATTATCGCACTGCAGACCGACCTCAGCCTGGAGAGCAACCGAAAGGACGTGGGCAAGACCTTCGAAGTGCTGGTGGAAGGCCCTTCCAAGAAGAATCCTGAAGAACTATGCGGCCGTGCCGGCAACGACAAGATGTGCGTTTTCCCAGGATGCGGACTTAAGGCGGGAGACTACGCCCTTGTCAAGATCGACTCCTGCACTTCAGCCACCCTGATTGGACACGTTGTCTGAAAAATGACAATTAAAAACAAGTAATATGGACAGATACATCCTCGCCCTTGACCAGGGCACCAGCAGCTCCAGAGCCATCATCTTCGACCATGCCGGCAAAGCCAGGTCGGTGGCCCAGAAGGAATTCACCCAGCATTTCCCGCAGCCCGGATGGGTCGAGCACGACCCGAAGGAGATCTGGGCTTCCCAGTCCAGCGTGATGACTGAAGCCCTCGCCTCTATGGGGATAGGCTTCAAGGACATCGCAGCCATAGGAATAACCAACCAGAGGGAAACCACCATCGTCTGGGATGCAGCGACCGGCGAACCTGTCTGCAACGCCATCGTATGGCAGGACAGGAGGACCTCAGAATATTGCGACAGCCTGAAAGCCAGGGGCCTCACCGACATGATCAGGGAGAAGACCGGACTGATCATCGACGCCTATTTCAGCGGCACCAAGATCCGTTGGATCCTGGAAAACGTTCCCGGTGCCAGGGAAAAGGCCGAAAATGGACAACTCCGCTTCGGAACGGTGGATTCATGGCTGGTCTGGAACCTTACCGGTGAAGAGAAACATGTGACCGACGTGAGCAACGCTTCACGCACGATGCTGTTCAACATCCACACACTCGAATGGGACAAGGAACTCCTTGAACTTCTGGACATTCCGATATCAATGATGCCTGAAGTCCGCTCATCCAGCGAAGTCTATGGTCACACCAGCACCGACTTTTTCGCAGACAGCGTACCTGTCGCCGGAATCGCCGGAGACCAGCAGGCCGCCCTCTTCGGCCAGATGTGCACCGCGAAAGGCAGCGTGAAGAATACCTACGGCACCGGTTGCTTCCTGCTCATGAACACAGGAGAGGAACCAATCACGAGCCGTAACAACCTGCTCACCACCATAGCATGGAAGATCGGAGACACCGTCAACTACGCCCTCGAAGGTAGCATATTCGTGGGAGGTTCGGTCATCCAGTGGCTGAGGGACGGACTCGGAATCATCAAGAGTTCATCGGAGGTGGAAGCCCTGGCAAGGACAGTTCCGGACAACGGCGGAGTCTATTTCGTCCCTGCACTCACCGGAATGGGAGCGCCTTACTGGGACCAGTATGCCAAAGGCAGCATTCATGGAATCACCCGCGGAACCACGGCCGGGCATATCGCCAGGGCAGCCCTGGAAGGAATAGCTTTCCAGACGATGGACATAGTCAGCGCAATGGAGCGTGACGCAGGTGTCAAGCTCGCCGAGCTGAAAGTCGACGGAGGAGCTTCGAGGGACGACCTGTTGATGCAGTTCCAGGCTGACGTCCTCGGAGCTGATGTCATCAGGCCTATGGTGACCGAAACCACTGCCAAGGGAGCCTGCTACCTGGCTGGCCTTGCAGTCGGATTCTGGGACAGCATCGACCAGATCAAAGGCCAGTGGCTTGCTGAGAAGACTTTCGTTCCGGAAGCATCCGACGAAAAAGTCAAGGCTCTCAAGGAAGGCTGGGCGGATGCAATCAACAGGACAATCAATAATCTCTGACCTATATGGAAATAACACTTTGGACCAAATGTCTGTTCGAGTTCCTCGGAACTCTGATCCTCGTACTGATGGGAGACGGAGTCTGCGCCGCCTGCACACTTGAGAAATCAAAAGCCAAAGGGGGCGGATGGATAGTCATCACCCTGGCCTGGGGCTTTGCCGTGATGTGCGGAGTCTTCGTTGCAGGACCATATTCAGGAGCCCATCTAAATCCCGCAGTATCCCTGGGACTAGCCCTCGCTGGCTCCTTCCCTTGGGGTGAGGTGCTGCCTTACTGCGTGGCCCAGATGCTCGGAGGTTTCTGCGGAGCAGGCCTCGTATGGCTGTTCTACATCGACCACTACAAGGCTTCTGCAGCCAATCCCGACGGGGTGCTGGGCACGTTCTGCACCATGCCTGCCATCGAGCACAAGGCTGTCAATTTCTTCAGTGAACTTCTGGCAACCTGCGTACTCGTATTCCTGATCCTCATGCTCGCGACCAAGGGCAACACTCCGGAGGTTGGCCTCGGAAGCATAGGAGCCTTCCCTGTGACTGCAATCATCATGTCCCTGGGAATGTCCCTCGGAGGAACCACTGGATACGCGATGAATCCTGCCAGGGACCTGGGTCCTCGTTGCATTCACGCCCTCATTCCTCTCGAAGGCAAAAGGGACAGCGGCTGGTCATACAGCTGGGTTCCTGTCCTCGGACCTCTCTCCGGCGGAGTACTGGCAGCCGTCCTGTACCTTCTCATATTCTGATAATAATCTGATAATAATCAGGAAGAGCCATGTTCAGGACCATCCTCATGATCTTGTACTTCCTGCTCATAGTCACAGTTGTCATAGTCATTCTCGTAGACACCGGTGACTCGGGCAGGAAATTCGCGTGGCTTCTGATCATCGCAGTGCTTCCCCTCCTCGGAATCCTGCTGTATTTCATGTTCGGGATCAACTACCGGCATCACTGGATATACAACCGAAGGCATCAGAAATACAAGGAACTATTTGAAAAAGAGACGACACCGGAACTGAATGGGCTCCTGTTCGGACATTCCGAAGAGGAATCCGTCCGGGAAGATTTCCGCCCTCTGGCAAGGCTCATGTCCAGGAAAACCTATCCTACAGTCACCTCGGGAAACGATTTCGAGATCATTACCAGCGGCGAGCGCAAGTTCGAACTGCTGTGCAAAGACATCCTGGAGGCCAAGGAATCCATCCACATCGAATATTTCCACTTCGGGAACGATGATGGCAGCAGGAAGATCAAGGATCTCCTCATGCAAAAAGCGCGGGAGGGTGTCAAGGTCAGGTTCCTGCATGAGAACCTGGCTAATCTCCCGATAAGTTCCAGGTATTATTCGGGCATGAAGAAAGCCGGTGTCGAGATCATCAAATTCACCAATCCAAGAAAACATGTCCTAGACTTCGTAACCACTCTCAACTATCGTAACCACAGGAAGATACTGGTAATAGACGGAAGGATAGGCTACACTGGTGGGATGAATATCAACGACCATTATTTCAAGAGTTGGAGAGACACCCACCTGAGGATTACGGGCGATGCTGTGGCCTCTTTGCAATACACCTTCCTCGATTCCTGGCTGACCGGACAGGGCACGATTGACAGGCCTATGGCTGAATATTACCCGATGGCACTTACGGCCGCTCCTGCCTCCTCCGTCATGGACACTGACGTCATGGCCGTTCCTGACATCAAGGCCGGGGAACCGGCCTTCTCAAGCCTCCCTGTCGATTACCGCAATATACAGAAGACCATGAGAGGCAAGCTTATGCAGATAGTCCCGGACGAGCCGGACCTTCCTTACCCAATCCTCCAATACAGCTACGAATGGGCCATCCAGCATGCCCGGAAATACATTTATTTCCAGACTCCGTATTTCGTTCCTCCGGAGCCCGTGCTGAACGCACTCAAGTCAGCTGCGATGTGCGGCGTTGATGTAAGGCTGATGGTTCCGGAAGTGGCTGACAACCTCTTGATGAGACCGGCCAACAAAGCATATTACGAGGAAATCCTCGGAGCCGGGGTGAGGCTGTTCCTTCGCCATGGTGAGTTCATCCATTCGAAGACTTTCGTGTGCGACGACTACCTCTCAAGCATAGGTTCTGCGAACATGGATGCCCGCAGCTTCGACCTCAACTATGAAATAAATTCATATATATACGACGAGGAAACGGCCTTGCTGAACCGAGACATATTCCTGTCAGACCTTACGGAATCAAGGGAACTCACCCTTGAGGAGTGGTCCCGCCGGCCTTGGATATCCCGACTCATCCAATCCATATTCCGTCTATTCGCCCCGCTTCTGTAAAACTTGACGGACGACTTAAACCGATAAAACAAAAAAAATCCTTTGACGGAAGTGGTGGATTTCATAAATTGCAGACATAAGCAACAGGTTTATGAGCATTGACAGATTTGATTTGGTCAAAGAGTCCTTCGAGAAGAAGGCTATTCCCGCTGAGCGGCCTCTTGAAAAAACATCGGATTATTTCGGAGAATTGGTATTCGATCGTGCAAAGATGCACAAATATCTGGATGCCAAGACATTGGAAGCTCTTCTGGATTGCATGGACAATGGTCGCCAGCTGGACCGGGCCACGGCGGACGCCGTAGCCGAAGGAATGAAGAAATGGGCTATGGAGCACCACGTGACCCACATCACCCATTGGTTCCAGCCTCTTACCGAAGGCACTGCCGAAAAGCACGATTCGCTGATCGACTATGACGGTAAAGGAGGAGTTATCGAAACATTCGACGGGAAATCCCTCGCCCAGCAGGAACCGGATGCATCCTCATTCCCGAACGGAGGGATAAGGGCCACGTTCGAGGCCCGTGGCTACACAGCCTGGGACCCTACTTCTCCGGTGTTCATCATGGACGACACTCTGTGTATTCCTACGGTATTCATAGCTTATACCGGTGAGGCGCTGGACTACAAGACCCCTCTGAAGAAAGCTCTCAAGGCTATTTCCGAAGCTGCCCTTCCGATCTGCCAGCTTTTCGATCCAAAAGTCCGCAAGGTACATTCCTATCTCGGATGGGAGCAGGAATTCTTCCTCGTGGACGAGTCCCTGTACGCTGCCAGGCCGGACCTGATGATCACAGGACGAACCCTCATGGGACATAATTCATCCAAGAACCAGCAACTGGACGACCACTATTTCGGTGCCATACCTTCCAGGGTTGCGGAGTTCATGAGAGACCTGGAAATATCTGCTCACAGGCTCGGAATCCCTCTCAAGACAAGGCACAATGAGGTTGCTCCAAACCAGTTCGAGCTCGCTCCGATATTCGGGGAGACCAACCTTGCGAACGACCAGAACCAATTGCTGATGAACATCATGAACATCATCGCGCGCAAGCATGGCTTCGTAGTCCTGTTCCATGAAAAGCCTTTCGATGGGGTGAATGGTTCCGGTAAGCACAACAACTGGTCCCTGGGTACCGACACCGGCACCATGCTCATGGCTCCGGGAAAGGATCCGAAAGGCAATCTGCAGTTCATTACTTTCTTTGTGAACGTCCTCGCTGCCGTCCAGAAACACAACGCCCTTCTGAAAGCCTCGATAGCCTCTGCTACCAATGCTCACCGTCTCGGCGGCAACGAAGCTCCTCCGGCCATCGTATCTGCCTTCCTCGGAAGGACTATGACCGAAGTCCTGCGCAAGCTTCTCGAACTGCCGTCCGATACTCCTATCGAGATCGCAGACAAGACCGGAAAGAGCGTGGGCCTGGTGGAAATCCCGGAGATATTCGTAGACAACACAGACCGTAACAGGACTTCTCCTTTCGCTTTCACCGGCAATCGTTTCGAATTCCGTGCGGTGGGCTCATCCGCTAACTGCGCAGGAGCAATGACGACCCTCAACGCAGCTGTGGCAGAGCAATTGATTGATTTCAAGGCCAGCCTTGACAAGGAACTCGCAAAGGGAAAGGAACTCAATGTGGCAGTCATGGACACCCTGAAGCCTATAATAGCATCCGTGATCGATGTCGTCTGCTTCGACGGGAACGGATATTCCCAGGAGTGGCAGGAAGAGGCAAGGCTGCGTGGGTTGGACGTAGAGACCAGCGTCCCGGAGATGATAAAAGTCTTCCAGAGGCCGGAATCGGTTGCAATGTTCAAGAAGACCGGCGTTTATTCCGAAAAAGAGCTGGCTGCCCGCAATGAAGTGAAGTGGGAGATGTACACCAAGAAGGTGCAGATCGAGTCCCGGGTGATGGTCAGGATGGCCATCAACCACATCATTCCGGCCGCGATCGAATATAAGCAGCGCCTGCTGAAGGAAGTTGCATTGAGCCTGGAGGTTTTCGGCAATGCTTCAGGTTGTTCGGTTGAGCTCGGACTCATAAACCAGATCAACAGCTACATAGAAGATATAAGTTCTAAAGCAGAGGCCATGAAGAAAGCCAGGAAGATGGCGAATGCCATTGAGGATCTCTATGAAAGGGCGGTCGCCTACCACAAGATCGCAGAATCCCTGAATGATCTCCGCAGGCCTATCGACAAACTGGAAGAAAGGATTGACAACAAGACCTGGCCTCTTCCTAAATACCGCGAACTCTTGTTCATAAGTTGATAACCATAATATCATGCTGGTCACCTTCCTATCGGCACTCATCGCCACCCTTGCGGTTGACATCTACAACCCAAGGATCCCGGTAGTCCTTGACAGGGAATATAACGTCGTATCAGAGATTGTCATCCCGTGCGAAGCAGCCGGAAGGGTTTCCGGAGAAGTGGAGATCTCCCTTGATGGCCTTTCGGCAAAGGCAGTCAAGGATGTCCGCCTCGTTTACACCGGTACAGTGTCCCATATCCTGTCACGGACAAAGTCAAACATAATAAAGAGCAGTGCAAGGGCATGGGGTGCCGGAGAGTATCCATGGTACGCTTCAAGGTCAGCTATGACGTTATGCAAGATCAAGCCGAAATCAGGGACGGTTGTCCTCCCTTTCAACAAGGATCTTGTCAAGGGTGAAAACCATTTCTACGTAAGTCTCAATATTCCTTCTTCCAAGGTCGATCTGGCAGGAACCTTCTCTTGCAGGGTAAGTTCCGTGACCCTGGATGGAGTCAAGGCTGTGCTAAAGGAACAGGGGCCGTCTGACAAGCGGCGCTTCGCCATCGCCCTGCGCAACCATGGGGACGACGGGTCCGACTCCTACCGGATTCCGGGCCTGTCCAGGACGAAGTCAGGTGAGCTTATCGCAGTCTATGACATCCGCTGGACCAGTTTCTTCGACCTCCAGGCCGACATCGATGTGGGATGCCAGATAAGCAAGGACGGAGGCAGGACATGGAGCAAGATGAAGGTGGCCATGGACTGGGGGGAATATGGCGGACTGCCGAAAGACCAGAACGGCTGCGGCGATCCTTGCGTGCTTGTGGACGAACGTTCCGGGAATATATTCATATTCGCTCTCTGGGGTCACGGTTTCGAGGGCAAGACCATCATATTCAATTCAAAGAGCGGACTGGATCCGATCGACGTAGGACAGCTTTCGATGGTAAAGAGCACCGACGGCGGCAGGACCTGGTCGCGTCCGGTCAGCCTTTCTCCTCAGGTAAAGGACCCAGCCTGTGCTACCTTCTTCCAGGGACCCGGAAGAGGCATTACCATGCATGACGGTACCCTGGTGGTTCCTGTCCAGGAATGGGACAAAGACAAGATTCCTTCAGCCGGGATAATGTACAGCAAGGATGGAGGAGAAACTTGGAAGGTCTCCCAGATGGCCATAGACCATGTCTGCGAGGACCAGGTGGCGGAAATCCGTCCGGGTGTCCTGATGCTGAACATGAGGAATTACGGCAACGACGAGCGCCTCAGGAAGGTATATGTGACCGAGGATATGGGCGAAACATGGACTGAGCATGCTTCCAACAACGTGCTCCAGGAACCTGTCTGCCAGGCCAGCCTGCTGATGGCCGGTGACCTGCTGCTCTTCGCCAACCCTGATTCCAAGACTCAAAGGAATATGATGACGGTCAAGTGCAGCGAAGACTTCGGAAACACCTGGCCTCACGCCCTCCTTCTGGACGAAGAAGCCGGTTGGGGATATTCCTGCATGTCCATGATAGACGATCAAACAATCGGCATCCTCTACGAAGGCAGCACCTCCCAACTCGTCTTCCAAGCCATCAAGCTGTCGGATCTGGTGGGCAGGTAGATGTGTTCCTTTTCAGGACGATACAGCCCAGGTGACTCGCAACCTATTGATCACCAAAACATTCAGTTGATTCAGAGGGTCCGCCTCCCGTTTTCTGGTGACGCACAACTTATTCATCATCAGGACATTCATACGATTCCAATAGCCAGCCACTCATATTCGAGGTGACGCGCAACACTTTGTAAATCAACAAGAAAAGCATTCGAGGAGGGGTCAAAATCGCCACCCCTCGAATAACGATTCTACTGATATTCAGGACTTTGCGCGTCACCTCGATTTTCAGCCAAAGTAAAACCTATTCCAGGGCAACAGAAAATGTGTCGGCTTCTGTCAATTGATTTCAGGGCTTGCCGAAACGTTTGACTACCGAAATGACGATGTACGTACCAGCCCCGAGAATCTGATCGTAGATTAAATAGTATGGCCACGAGAGTGCAGTTGGTCAGCGATTTAGTGGGCTACTAACCGAGTATAGGGTCAAATTTCGGTTGGTCTGCGAACTTGTGGACCACTAAGCGAGTCAAGTAGCGGGGAAAGATGCTTCACTTCGTTCAGCATGACACATCGACGTGCCTGCAGAGGCCGAAGGAAAGAGGACCAGGAAAGGGAAGGCGGCTTGTATTGACGGAAAGAGGACCAGGAAAAGGAAGATGACAGCGGCCGACGGATGAGGAATACCTGTGGGATGACGGCTGAAGGGGCAGGGAATGACGGCTGGAGGCGCCTGTGGAAAAATATGTGGAAAAATTTGTAAATAGGTGGAAGAAAATGGAAATTATTTCATACCTTTGTTGTCAGCGTGAAAGACGAAATAACCATGATCACATTCATAGGCGAATATTCAGCGAAAATCGACGACAAAGGGAGGGTTGTCTTCCCTTCGCCGTTCAAGTCGCTGATCCCCGCCGAAGGTGACGCAAGATTCGTAGTCAAGAAGGACATCTTCGAAGACTGCCTTGAGATGTACTCCTTCGAAGAATGGGAACGCCAGTCTGAAGAGGTCAAATCGAAACTCAATTTCTTTAATCGTGCTCACGCCGCTTTCTGGAGAGAGTACATGCGCAACCGGGCCATCGTCGAACCTGACGCCAAGCTCGGACGTATCTCGATCCCCAAGAAGCTTCTGGAGTCAATTGGTGTAACGAAAGAGGTAGTCTTCTCGGGCAACGATTACAAGATAGAGATCTGGGCCAAG
>JBGVAE010000004.1:0-5608 GCA_045224215.1 Candidatus Cryptobacteroides sp.
TACATCGTCCAGGTCGATGGCCTGGAGCGCTTCGCGGCTGTAGCAGACGAAACCTGCCGTGCAATCCTGGACCTTTATTCCAAGGACTGCGCGGACGTACTTGGATGCGTAATAGGACATCAGGATCCTGCCTAATGGCCAGTTGACAACGCTGATTCCGTCGCAATACCTGGAGCCGACTGCAGCTCCGCCGCATTCCTTGCAGGCTGCGAACAACCGTGGGAGGTCATCCGGATTGTGCGAGAAATCCGCATCCATCTCGCAGATGTAGTCGTATCCGTTTTCAAGAGACCATTTGAATCCCGTAAGGTAAGCTGTTCCGAGTCCCAGCTTGCCGGTCCTCTCTATCATGAAAAGTTTCTGTGGGAATTCGTCTTCCAGCCTCTTGACGATGTCTGCGGTACCATCCGGAGAACCATCGTCGATGATCAGGATATGGTATCCTCCTTCCATGGAAAATACTTTCCTGATGATGGCTTCAATGTTCTCCTTCTCGTTGTAGGTTGGGATAATTACGACTTTCTTGTCCATATTCGTCACTTGGTTTTCATCATTTCCTTCACTGCTGCTTCCAGCTGCTTGTCCTCGCCCCTGAGGACGGATGCTGGATCGTTGTCCACCCTGATGTCAGGTTCGATCTGCATGTTTTCGAGGTATCTTCCTTCCTTCAGTCCGTAGGAACCGACCTGCGGGATTCCGAACACCATTCCGTTGATCTGGGTTTCCCACCATACTGCTGTCATCGTTCCCGGAACAGGCATTCCGATAAGCTTGCCGAGCCCGAGGGACCTGTAGGTGTAAGGAAAGCCGCAGGCGTCGGAATAGTTGTCCTCGCACATCAGCACGCATGATGGTTTGGTCCACTTGCTGTAAGGCTCCGTTCCGATGTACTGGCCCCTTGGCATGAATTTGATGTATGCCTTGCCGCTGAGGAAGGTGGCCAGGTCATCGTGCAGCCAGCCACCTCCATTGTGGCGTGTGTCCACGACTGCGGCGTCAGCGGTGCGGTATTTTCCAAGCATCTTTGAATATACTTCCCTGAAGCTTGGGGAATCCATGCCCTGGACGTGAGTGTATCCGACCTTGCCTCCTGAGATCCTGTCAGTCATTTCCTCTCTTTGCTTTACCCATCTGCGGTACATCAGGGAACTTTCGCTGGAAGATGGCTTGACGAACAGCTCTACATCCTTGCCACCCTTCCTGACTACGACCGGAATTCTCTTGCCGGCCTTGTCCTGGAGCAACTTGAACCAGCTCTCGCCGGCCTTTATGGCTTGTCCGTCAATGGAAACGATGACGTCACCTGCCTTGATGCCGGAGTCGGCAAGGTTTAATACGCCTCCCGGAAGGATTTCCGCTATCTTGAGGCCGTCGCCCTCGTAATCAAGGTCGTACAGGGCACCGAGCCAGCCGATGCTGTGCCTGTTGCGGTTGAGGAACCTGGCTCCTGTGTGGGATCCGTTGAGTTCGCCCAGCATTTCCGAGAGGAGATCCTGGAAGTCGAAATTGTTGTTCAGGTAAGGGATGAACTGCTCGTAATTGGCCTTATAGCCGGCCCAGTCGATTCCGTGTATCGCAGGGTCGTAGAACTTCTCCTGAACCTGCTTCCAAACGTGATTGAAGATATAATATCTCTCGGCCTGAGGCTTGAATTCATATTCTCCTGAGAATGAGATAGGAGTAACTGAGTTGTTCGCTACCGTAATCTTTGAAATGGATCCTCCGGAGAAGATATACAGGAATTTGTCGTCTGGAGAAGGCACTATCGAGCCCATGACTCCTTTCCGTATAACTTTGATGTCTCCCTTCTTTACGTCGAGCATGCAGAGATCCCTCGTCTTCTCAAGCAGTGCCACGTAATAAAGCTTGGTGCCGTCCTGGGTGAGATAGAAATCTCCGAGCCTTCCGGAGGTACGGGTGAGGCGGGAAATGCGATATTCCCTGTCCTGGAGCTCCAGCTTGAGCTTTTCCGGCTTCTCGGCCTGCTTGACGGAGTCTTTCTTTTCCTTCTTCTCTTCTTTCTCTATCTGTTTTTCTGTCTTTTCCTTTCCGCCTTCTTCAAGAGCCTTGGCTATCTCTTCTCCTTCCTTGTCCTGGAAGAACTTGGTCATGGCCGGTCCGTCGAAGAACATGATGTAGATGTCTTCCTCGGAGCCCCAGCTTCCGTGGCTGCGGTAGCCGTTCTTGTCGGACTGCCAAGTCATGGCCTTGCCTTTGAGCGCCCATTTGAAACTGCCGTCGGAGTAACCGCTTTCGGTAAGGTTCGTGATCTCGCCGCTGTCGATGTCGATAAGGGCGATGTCGGTGTTGTTCCAGCCGCCGTTTGCACCATATTCAGAAAGCAGGTATTTGCTGTCAGGGCTCCAGGCGAAACTCTGGTCTCCGTCTGAATATGAATAGTTTGCGCCCTTGAGCAGGGACTTTTCCTTGCCGTCCTTGGTGGACTTGATGACGAGTTCGGTGCGGTCGCGGAGGAAGGCTATCCATTTCCCGTCAGGGGAGACAACCGGCTGGAAGCAAGTCTCTTTTTCGGAAGTGACCAGTTCCTCTTTGAACTTGGTGGCGTAGGTGAAATACTTATCATTCTTGTCGGCAAGGGTACTTTTCCATATTCCCCAGTGCCCGTTCCTTTCTGCCGAATAGTAAAGGGTCCTTCCGTCCTTGGAGAAGCTGACATTGCGCTCCTGTTCCGGGGTGTTGGTGATTCTCCTGGTGGTCTTGTATTCAGTGGAAGTGACGAATACGTCGCCCCTTATGACCATTGCGATTTCCTTGCCGTTAGGGGAGAGTGCCATGGCGGAAGCTCCGGAGGAGAATGTGAGATATTCAATCTCGTTCTCGGTGTCGTCCCTCAGCAGGGTGATGGCGATCTTGGATGGCTGCGAGCCCTCCTTCATGGTGTAAAGGTCTCCGTTCCAGGAGAAGCAGAGCGTTCCGTCGCGGGAGACAGAAAGGTGCCTTACCGGATTGTCCTTGAACTTGGTGAGTTGCGTTGACTGTCCCGGAGCGTTGGTGCTTGCCTTGTAGACGTTCAGTGTACCGTCCTGCTCCGAAAGGTAATAATATGTCTTGCCGTCTGCTGCGAAAACCGGATTCCGGTCTTCGCCCTGGAAACTGCTGAGCTTGGTGAAAGAGCCTTCACCAGTGATACGGAACCTCTCTCCTTGTGCCTTTGAAGGCTTGTAGAGCCAGACGTCCCTGGTTACGGATGAGGTGTGATGCTTGCGGAGAGGATCTTCGTATCCCTTGAAGTCTTCATAGACGACCTCTCCGGATTGGTTGACGCTCATCGCAGGGATGTTGAGGGATGTGACCAGGAGCGGCCTGCCTGCGGAAAGGTCCACCTGCCAGACCTGTGAGCCTGAAGGGAAGCCTCCGTAGCGGACATCCTGCTGGATGTTGGCCTGGAAGAGGACCCTGCCTCCTTCGATGACGCATAAAGGGGTTTCGTTCCCGGGGAAGTCGGTCAGTCGCTTCGGGGAACCGCCTTCTGATGAGGTTATGAATATGTCCTTCGTCCCCTGCCTGTAGGAAGAGAATACGATGCTCTTCCCGTCCGGAGTCCACATAGGGTCGGAATCATAAGCATGGTTGGTGGTTATCTGGACAGCCTTTCCGCCTTTGGCGCTGACTGTGAAAATGTCACCTTTATAGCAGAAGGCTACGGTGCTCCCGTCTGGGGAGATAGCGTTCTTCCTGATCCATCTTGGTGTTTCCTGTCCGTTGAGTGAGGCTGATACGAGCATGATCGCTGCCGCCAGGACGAGAGTCTTTCTGAAATCCATTTGCATAATCGGTTGTTTAATGTGGCTTCGGGCCATTCACAAAATACAAATATATTATAAATAGGCGAAAAATCCTTATTTTTGTTCCGCTGGATTTTAGTTCCGATAGTATATGAACAGGATAGATTGTTTCGTGCCATTCGTCAATGAAGGGCAGGCTGGTGTGACTTCGGCTAACTTACGGGCCGAGGTAGAGGTTTCAAATGTCTTCTTTCTGGATGCATCCGGTTTCAGGAGCACTGCTTCCGTAAGGAAGATAGCCGAAATGTCCACTGCGCCGTTCACGATGATATATACAAAGACTACAGACTTGAGTTTCGGAAGATTCGCCCTTGAGCGTTTTTTGGACGTGGCGGAGGATTCCGGTGCGGCGATGGTGTATTCGGACCACTTCAACGAAACAGACGGTGTGCGTTCGTTCGCCCCGGTGATCGACTGCCAGATGGGCTCACTCAGGGACGATTTCGATTTCGGCTCGGTGATGGTCTACAGGACTTCCGCCCTGAAGGAGGCCGTTTCCAGGATGGATGAGGAATATTCATACGCAGGTCTCTATGACCTCCGTCTAAAAGTCTCCCAGAATGGGAGCCTGGTGCATATCAATGAATATCTGTATTACGAGATCGAGACTGACACCAGGTCGTCAGGGGAGAAGCTGTTCGATTATGTCGATCCGAAAAACCGGGCGGTCCAGGTTGAGATGGAGAAGGCATGCACCCGGCATCTCAAGGATGTAGGAGGATACCTTGAGCCGGAATTCAAACCGATATCGTTCGAAGAAGGGGACTTTGAATATGAGGCCTCGGTCGTAATCCCTTGCAAGAACAGGGTCCGCACGATTGGAGATGCCCTTGCATCCGCCCTTTCCCAGAAGACCACCTTCAAGTATAATGTGATCGTGGTGGATGACAATTCCGTTGACGGGACCGTGGATGTGATCAAGGAATATCTTTCCGACCCGAAGCTCATCTACATTGCCCAGGACAAGACCTACCACGCCATTGGCGGCAACTGGAATGCAGCTCTGCACCATCCTTCCTGCGGCCGTTTCGCCCTGCAGCTGGATTCGGACGATGTCTATTCCGACGAGAACACCGTGCAGCGTTTCGTGGATGCCTTCCACGAGCAGAACTGCGCCATGGTGGTCGGAACCTACAGGATGACCGACATCAATATGAATACCCTGCCTCCGGGGATCATCGACCATCGGGAGTGGACTCCTGAGAACGGACGCAACAATGCCCTGCGCATAAACGGCCTGGGAGCCCCTCGTGGTTTTTACGTGCCGTTGCTCAGGACTTTCAACTTTCCGACTACCAAGTATGGGGAGGATTATGCCGTCGGCCTGAGGATATCCAGGGAATACCAGATCGGCAGGATTTACGATGTGATGTACAATTGCCGCAGATGGGAAGATAATTCCGACGCTGCCCTGGAAATCGAGAAAGTGAATGCTAACAATCTGTATAAGGACAGGATACGTACTTGGGAGCTCCAAGCCCGGATCCGGATGAATGAAAAAAAACAGAAAAAAGATTAAAAAAATCTCAAAAAAATTTGCTGATTCAAAAAATCTAGCTACCTTTGCAATCCCGTTCGCGAGTCGAATGGGATTTTTTAGCGCCTCAGGCGCAAACGAAAAGTTCATTGAAAAGACTGAAGGAAGTACAAGCAAAAAAGTACCGAGAACGAAACGAGAGCGTTGATTTCTTTGGAAAGCTGTCGGGATCTGACTAGAGAATTATAAGTGTATATACAAAGAAGAGTTTGATCCTGGCTCAGGATGAACGCTAGCGGCAGGCTTAACACATGCAAGTCGAGGG
>JBGVAE010000005.1:0-4254 GCA_045224215.1 Candidatus Cryptobacteroides sp.
CCTCTCTCGTGCCGCCGGTTCCTACAAACTGAACGTATCCCGCAAGCACATTACCATTGAATTCCACGCCGGCGACTCCCGCGACATCTCCCACACCTTCATCCTCCGCTGACACCCCCGCCGGTCCTCAGCTGATCCCTCCGCCCCTCTTCCGGACCATGTGGTCCACTCTTTGGCACACATGTCACACTGGGGCCCCTATTCCGGACCATGTGGTCCACTCCCCGGCACACATGTCACGCTGGGACCAAGGAAGGCTGAACTATATGCAGCTGGTGAGGCAGGTCATCGGGGTTTCAGGGCGGAAGGAGATACCTTTGGAGGTGGCGGGGATGAGGACGGTCTCACCCTGGCGGAGAGGGACGGCGTAGTCCAGGCCGTTCTGCTCGGAATCAATCAGGGTTCCGTTGCCCCCGACACACATCACCACAAGGAATGAATCCAATCCGGAAAGGTCTTTCGAGCAAGCCTTGTCCATGTCGAAAAGTGTGGTAGTGAAGTACTTGCAACTCACCAAAGGAATTTCGACATTCTTCTTTCTCTCATATTCGGTCTTGTAATCCGGATAGACTTTGTAGTCGATAGCCTCCTTCGCCTGTTCGATGTGCAAGTCACGAGGCTTCCCGTCCAGACCAAGCCGACCATAGTCGTAGATCCTGTAGGTCAGGTCCGAAGTCTGCTGGATTTCAGCCACGAACGAGCCGGAACAAATGGCATGGATACGTCCGGCCGGGAGAAAGTAGACGTCTCCGGGAGCGATGTCGTGCCTGGCCAGCACATCCGTGATGGTATGGTTACGGACCCTTTCTTCATATTCATCAGGCGTGATCTCCTGGGTCAGGCCGCTGAGCAGATGGGCACCTTTGTCCGCACCCACCACGTACCACATCTCGGTCTTGCCCTTCATCCCGGGATTTGTCCTGGCAGCCAGCTCGTCGCCCGGATGTACCTGGATCGAGAGGTCGTCCTTTGCGTCGATGAACTTGATCAGCAGCGGGAACTCGTCTCCGGTTTCCTGCCAGACTTTGCGCCCTACCAGCCGCGAGTTGAACATGTGCATCAGGTCCGTCAGGCTCTTGCCCGCAAGAGGTCCGTTCTCCACTACGGACACGTGGCCCTCTACCGCAGAGATCTCCCAGCTTTCGCCGATGCGGTTGATGGTCGTGAATATGTCTTTGTACTTAGCTATCTTTTCGCCGCCCCACACCATAGTGCGGAGCCATGGCTTGAATTTAAGGGGATACAGGTCCATTACAGGTTATTTGTCAAGTTCAGCCAGGGCGAAGGCATAAGCTCCCAGCGAGATAGCCTTGCTGGCTCCGATCTTCGAGCGCATGACTCCCACGCGCTTCTGAGGGTCATATACAACTTCCTTGTCGCTGCCATAAACCTTGATGGTGCGAGCCTCACCGCGTGCGAAGTCCTCGAACTCCGAAGCGTTGTCCAGGTTATATACCTTCATCTGGACACGGTTCAGTTCTTCGCCGGTCAGCTGATGCATCTTGGAGCGCATCGAGCGGAGGATACCAGGCATCAGGAATTCGGCGTTGTTCATTATTCCTCCACCGATCACGATCAGGCCGTCGATCAGGGTCACGGCCGTTGCCATTGCATCGCCGGCCACTT
Source organism: Candidatus Cryptobacteroides sp. (assembly GCA_045224215.1). GTDB lineage: Bacteria > Bacteroidota > Bacteroidia > Bacteroidales > UBA932 > Cryptobacteroides. Next base: position 1,627 of record JBGVAE010000005.1, read on the forward strand.
CACCCATCTTGTCGAAAGCCTTGATTGCGGCCTCTTTGTCGCCCGGAGCCTCGCCCCTCGCTATGGCACCGATCTCCTTCGGGGAAAGGTTATGGTCCTTGTCGCCGGAAAGGTCGCCGTACACCCTCCTGACGGCGCGGATGGCGACACCGTCCTCAACTATGATGTCAGGCCAGTCCGGATGCTTCAGGCAGAAGGTCTCCACGCAGGAATTGTCACCCCTGTTGAGGCGTCCGTCGATTACGGTTCCGATGCCGAAGCCTGTACCGAAAGTGTAGCCGATGAGGTTGTGGTAGCGCTTGGCGCTGCCCGCGGCAGCAAGCCTGGCATTGATCTCCGGAAGGGCTCCGCCCAGGGCCTCGCCGTAGGCATAGAGGTCTCCGTCGTTGTTGATGAACACCGGGACTCCGAACTTCTCCTTTAGGAAAGGGCCGAGTGCCACTCCGTCCCTGAAGGAAGGGAAATTAGGCAGGAAACCGCCGATGATGCCGTTAGGGTAGTCTGCAGGGCCCGGGAAGGCGAAGCTGATGGCTACCGGTTTCTCATCACCGAGCCTTTCGATGATGGTTCCGAATCCGAGGACCATCGCCTGCAGGCACAGGTCAAGGTTACTTGAATTTGAAGGAAGTGTGAGGGTGTCTCCGTAATACTCTCCGCCTTTCATTGCGCCGAAGACCAGATTGGTTCCGCCGGCATCCAGAGTCAGGACGATACGGCTGTCGTTTCTGATATCTGACATATTCCAAAAAAGTTATATGCAAAGATAGTCGGAATTTAGTAACTTTGTTAGGTATTTGACAATTATTACGAAATGAAGAAAGGAAGGAAGTCTTTGAAGAAAGGCCGCGAAAAGCAGTTCGGCTCCAAGCAGGCCGCCAAGAAGAGGTTCGAAGAGGTTACCGGAAGGGTCCAGATGACCCGTGACGGCTATGTGTTCGTGATTGTGGAGGGGGAGACTGACAACGATATATTCGTGAAGGCTTCCAAGACCCGGGGTGCCTTGAACGGGGACACCGTCAGGTGTGTGATTACCCGTGAGAAGACCCAGCAGAAACCCGCACCGGCAAAAGGTGTCAAAAAGGGCTCGAAGGGCAAGGCCCAGCAGCCTCAGGAGACCATAAGGCGCCGCGAGGGAGAGATAGTGGAAATCGTGGAGCGCAGCCATATTCCTTTCGTAGGAATATTGCACACCGTAGGGAAGCAGGCCTGGGTGCTCATGCAGTCCAAGACGATGCCTTATGACATCTCGATAGATTTCAATACTCTGCCGGAAGGCGCCAGGAAGGGAATGAAGGTGGCCGCAGTGATCGACAGCTGGGACCGCAAGGAACCGAACCCGACAGGACACATCGTGGATGTCCTCGGAGAGCCGGGCCAGAACGAGACGGAGATGCACGCCATCCTCGCTGAATATGGCCTCCCTTACAGGTTCGATCCTGCTGTGGAGAAGGCTGCGGAAGAGATTTCCGAGAAAATCACCACCAAGGACCTGGCAGGCCGACGCGATTTCAGGAATGTCCTGACTTTCACCATAGACCCGGAGGACGCCAAGGACTTCGACGACGCTCTCTCCTTCGTAAAACTGGACAACGGCAACTACGAAGTCGGAGTCCATATCGCCGATGTCTCCTATTATGTCAAACCTGGTTCGCCTCTGGACCAGGTCGCCCAGGAGCGCGGAACATCCGTCTATCTGGTGGACAGGACGGTCCCGATGCTGCCGGAGAAGCTTTCCAACAGGCTATGTTCCCTGCGTCCGAACGAAGACAAGCTGACTTTCTCCGCCGTGTTTGAAATTGCCCGCGATGGGAAGATCGTCGACAGATGGTTCGGCCGGACAGTGATCTGCTCCGACTATCGTTTCGCCTATGAGACGGCCCAGCAGATCATCGACAACGGAGAGGAATCCCTCGAGATGGAACTCCGTGGAGGCACTGACGGCAAGACTGCTCCGGTCAAGGATCCTGTTCTCGAGGCATCTCCTGAGGCTGCTGCCAAATCGAAAGACCGGAATGCCGCGGCGATGGGAGAAGGAGTATTGGAAGGCTGCTTGATTCCAAGGGAGATCAAGGAGGCCATCCTGGAACTCCACAGGCTTGCCACCATATTCAGGAAGAAGCGTTTCGCCAACGGAGCCATCAGCTTCGACCGTCCTGAGATGAAGGTTGAGGTGGACATTGCAGGCCGCCCGGTAAGGGTATATGAGAAGGTCTCCAAGGAAGCTAACTGGCTGATCGAGGAGTTTATGTTGCTTGCAAACCGCTCGGTGGCCGAGTTTATCGCAACTTCGGGCAGGATGGACGGCAAGGCCGACAAGAATGCCAAGACTTTCGTCTATCGTGTCCACGGCGAACCGAATTCGGAGAAGATTGCCGGACTGGGAGAATTCGTTGGCAATTTCGGCTACAAGCTGGGCCCGACCGGCAACGGGCGGGAGATTGCCAAATCTCTCAACGGACTGCTCGAATCAGCCAAGGGAAAGCCGGAGTGCGACGCCTTCCAGATGATCGCCCTCCGAGCAATGGCTAAGGCAGTGTATTCAACAGAGAATATCGGCCATTACGGCCTGGCGTTCAAGTACTACACCCACTTCACGTCGCCGATCCGCCGCTATCCTGACACAATGGT
>JBGVAE010000006.1:0-4479 GCA_045224215.1 Candidatus Cryptobacteroides sp.
ACCTTCTTGACGGCTTCCGGCTGGAAGACGGAGAAGATGCCCAGCATGTGTTCCGCATTGTAGATGGGAATCCCATCCAGCAGAAGCAGGTTTTCATCCGGACCGCCGCCACGGACATACAAGCCAGAGAATCCTTCCGTTCCTCCCTGGACACCTGGAAGCAACTGGATAGTCTTTAGGACATCGGCTTCGCCAAAGAGCGCTGGTGCGCTCTTGATAGCTGCAACGGGGACCTCGATTGCGCTCATCTTGGTGGCGGCGACGCCGGATTCCCGCGGGGCTGTAACGATGGCCTCTTCCAAAGATGCACCCGGGCTTAACCTCACATTGATGGTCGTATCTTTCTGCACCTGGATCGAAATGGTCTTCGTCGTGTATCCTACGTAAGAATAAGTAACACTAACCTTATCATCCTTCCCGAGGATGGAAAGCGAGTAGAATCCAAAGTTGTTTGTCACAGCGCCGTCCTTTCCGGAAGTAACACCCGCACCGATGAGAGTCTCTCCCGATGCTGCATCCAGAATCAAACCGCTGATGGTTACCTTCCGGTTCTTCTTCAGGATTACATGCTTCCCTTTTATTTCATATCGGATATCCGATCCTTCGAATAGATGAGCCAACGCTTCTTCCAGCGTTGTCCCATTGGGTTGGCCCAATCTCCTTTCAAGCGGGAGAGAGGCATCGTATACGAAATGGATGCCGTACTTTTTCTCCAGCACGGCCATATCATCCCGCAAGCTCGTCTGTGCCCAAAGGACCGCCCCGACGAACAGGAAGGCCAGGGTCACGACAGTTTTCCTCATTTTTTGCATGCTTAGAAAGTCACACCAATTTTGGGGCCAATCGTCGTATTGATTCGTTTCTGCTCGTTCTTGTAATACGTAAACTTGACGGGTTGAAAATCCAGAAATACGCCGAAGGAGATTTTCCCGCCCTTTGTTCCGATATGACGGGAGACACCTAGGTCTATGGTTCCGAAAACATTGCCTTTCACGCCCAGCGTGTGGTCCAGATCCGTCAAATACGCATATTTGGACATATCGATGGGATCATAACCCGATCCTGAAGGAGGAAGCACTGTAAAATGCAAGGATGAATTATTGAAAAAAGCATATCCCAAACGTATGCCGACAAAGGGAGTCCATTTCCGGTTTGGCAGGAAGTCGTATCGGCCATAGACAAAGGGGCGATAAGCCGAGTAGTTTTCCGTCCAGATACTAACATTCTCAATCCCGCTAGGAAGATCCATCCTACCATTGAAGTTCAAATAGTTAAGTCCGACTCCAGCGGAAAAATGGTCGTTAATCTTATATCCTCCGAATAGTTCAAATCCGTAATTGTTGGCCTTAATCTTATCGACTTTGAAACCGTATGACGCTCCAGCGCCTATTTCATATTTCCTAATCTTCTGAGCGGAGAGTGAGGGCAGCAAACAAAAACATGCAGCCATGATAATTGCAATTCTTTTCATGATAATACGTCTTTTATTCGCGGACAAGCTCCACGTCCAGAGCCAATCCAATCAATTCCAAAATCTCATCCAAGTTCTCCGTCGAGAATTCGCCCGTAAGGGATTTCCCTGTTGAATCCCCCTTAACCCGGAGGGGAGCACCGTAGTAGGTCGACAGATCCTTCAATACGTCGTCAAGCGGTGTTGCATCGTATCGGAAGACTCCGGTAGCCCATGCCGACGGGTTTGGCAGGGTGGTTTCCTCCAGCATCGGGACGCCGTCCTTCAACCTGGCCGACTGGCCGGCGGTCAAGACAACTCCTTTCCCTTGGGGACCATCGACCCGTACCCGGCCTTCGGTCACATCGACCCGGTCCTCTGATACCTGGAAAACGGTTCCAAGGACTGTTACGGTGGCAGCGGGCGCTGTCACGCGAAAGGGATGCGCCTCGTCGCGGGCGACAGCATAATGCACCTTACCGGTCATCTCCACCTGCCGCGGCGCTTTATGCGGCTGATAGCGGAGGGTTGACCCGGGTGCCAGCGTTATATGGGTACCGTCCTTCAGGGTAAAGGCCTGTGCCAGATCGTAGGCATTGTATTCCGTCCATGTGTTCCGCCAAGAGAAGAATACACCGAATATCAGTGCTGCGGCGATTGGCATAGCCCAGAGCAGAATCCGCCGCATGGGGTGGCGGGAAGTCATGCCGGAGACCTTCTCCCAGGCTTTTTGCGTATCAAACAATCCCGGCCGGTAATGGCGGAGAACGAAAGAGAGTTTTTGTTCGTCAATCTGGTTCATACACCCATAAGACGCAACTCTCCGCAAAAAGTACCATCAGAAAAATGAAAAAATGAAGTCGAGCATTTGCGGCGCACCTTCCCGGAGGGTTTCCAGCGCCCGGGAGATATGGTTGCGCACGGTATGTTCAGAGAGGTTTAGTTCGTCAGCTATCTCCTTGTAGGACAAGCCGTCCCGCTTAGCCAGCAAGAGACATTTGCGGCGCATTTCAGGTAAGGCGTCCACGGCTGTCCACAGGCGGGCCTCCAAGGCGGAACGCGCTTCTGCGTCATCATCAGAAATGGGACCATCCAGGTCACTGGGCAAAGGCTCGGTCTTCCCGGTCCGGCGAAGCGCATCGATACTACGGTTCCGGACGGCCGAATACAGCCAGGCCTTCCCGTTAGCCACCGGATTCTCCTGCCGCCAAAGTGCCGTAAAGCTCTCCTGGACCACATCCTCTACCGCTTCCGGATCGCCCAGATAATGGAGTGCATATAGGCACAAGGGGCGATAATACGTCCGGAAAAGGATCTCTATTTCCTTTGTCTGCAACATCTGCTACAAATGTACGAATAATAATTGTTTTGCTATTCTTGCCACAAAGCCTTACATTTGTGAATACGAACCACGACGGTTATGATGGAGGAAACGCATATTGTTGAGAACAAAACCATTTGGAAAGACGAGTGGCTGGAATGGATTTGCGGTTTTGCCAATGCGCAAGGAGGCATCCTGAATGTCGGCACTTCGGATGATGGGACACCTGTTGGGCTGGCCGATATCAAATCTCTGCTGGAGAAGCTCCCCAACAAGATCATCAATAAACTCGGCATTGTTTCTGATGTCAACAAGCGTACTCTCAACGGCATCGACTACATCGAGATTTCTGTTAACCCAAGTAATGTGGCCATTACCCTGGATGGTGTTATCTATTACAGAAGTGGGGCCACGAATCAGACTCTTCGTGGTGAAGCGCTGGAACGTTTTCTTCTGTCCAAGATGGGAATGCATTGGGACGAAATGGAAATCCCCAACGCCACCGTTGAGAAGGACATTGACCGTGAGGCTGTCGACTACTTCCTGAAGAAAGCAATCGAAGAAGAACGACTGCCCAAAGATTCCATCAATGATGATACTCAGACCGTCCTTAAGAATCTACACTTGATTTCTGATGACGGTAAACTTCGCATTGCGGCCATCATTCTCTTCGGGACACATCCGGAGAAATATGTTCGAAGCATAGACTTCCGCATCGGCCGCTTCATCAGCGATGAATCCGACCTTCTTTTCCAGGACATTATCCAAGGAGATATTATCCGGATGGCCGATAGGATTATGGCTGTCCTCAGGTCAAAATACCTCGTTTCCTACATCGGTTACGAAGGTATGAAACGGACGGAGCCATTGGAAATTCCTGAAGCTGCCCTGCGAGAAATCATTTATAATTCCCTCATTCATAGGTTATACACGGGAACCTTTGTTCAGATGAAGGTATATAACGACCGTGTTTCCGTCTGGAACGAAGGAACCCTTCCCGAGGGCTTCCCCGTGGAAATGCTCTTGCAAGAGCATTCTTCACGCCAGCGAAATCCACTTATTGCTAATGTTTTCTTCCTTGCCGGCTTCGTAGAGACCTGGGGACGCGGTATCAAGAAGATTCGCAATTCTCTCCAAGGGGTCGGTCTTCCGGATCCGGTCTTCGAAGAGAACTGCGGCGGTGTCCGCGTCACTATCCAGCGCCCCCGTAACATCGCCAACCTTGGCGCAGTAGTTGGCGTAGAAGATGGCGCAGTGAATGGCGCAGAAGAACAAGCTGATAATAAAGAACTTAACGAATTCGACAAACAGTTCCTTCTTGATTTTGGCGCAGTAGATGGCGTAGAAAGATCTGTCTACAATGTCATCAAAGCCAACCCAGAAATACGTCAGGCTCAAATTAAGTCCATCACCGGGATCAGTGTCCGTACCATTTCCAGAATCCTTGCTTCGCTCAAGCAACACGAGTATATCAAACGCAAAGGTGGTGATCGTTACGGCTCCTGGATCATCTTAAAATAGTATCAAATAGACAAGTACAGTCAGGTGAAGAGATATACCCAAAACGGGGATGATTTGTTACATAATTTGATACACTTTTATAGAAAAATCCCCTCTAGAACACTCTAGAAGGGATTTCTGTGGAGATAGTCGGATTCGAACCGGCGACCCCCTGCTTGCAAAGCAGGTGCTCTACCAGCTGAGCTAT
>JBGVAE010000007.1:0-24242 GCA_045224215.1 Candidatus Cryptobacteroides sp.
AGTGGTTTCTGCTTCGGTCAGGACGGTCTGGAAGTCCTTGCCGTCCAGTTCCTTGAGGTTGAGTAAGGCTCCGTCGGTGCCGACTCCTGAGACTGCGACCTTGACTTCCAGCTGGAATGGTAGCAGCTCGGACGCTCTGCTGGTGCCGCGGGCGGCATTGTCCTCGCCGGATACCATTGCAATCTGTCCGGACGGTGTAGAAGCGGCGATCTCAGGACGGTTCTCGAACGGAGTGGAATCGCCGTAGAACCTGACCAGGACCTGCAGCTTGCGGCCCCAAGCCTCAAGGTTGCTGCGGAAACGTTTCGTGTCGTAGATTACCGGCTTTCCGTCCTGCAGGATCGTGAAATCTTTGATAGGCTGCGAGAACCTGGCGGCGAAGAAAACCTTCCTGCCCGGGTTCCAGCCGGCGACCACCTTGCTGCCGATGATGGTATATTCATCCAGAAGTCGGACTTCGGACCATTCACAGTCCCATTTGAGGGTATGGTCGAGGTCGATCAGGACAAGCGCTCCTTCCTTGCCTGGATAGGTGAACCTGAACATTCCGGAGTTGGTGGCCGCTGTCATTTCGGCTTTTACCCTGGTGTCCAGCTCGATTCCGTAGTAGCCAGGATGGGCATTTTCCTTGGAATGGTCGAGTTTGGAATATTCTGGCTTGTCATACATTCCAGGGAGGAAAAGGAAGTCTCCGAGGTCCGGGATTCCGGTGCCGCTGAGGTGGGTGAGGCTGAAGCCTTGTACGTACGGCTTCGAGTATTTGTACCCGGCGGCGCAGTCATAGTCCTTGTCATCGCAGTCAGGACTGATCTGTATGGCTCCGTACGGCATCTGCGGTCCCGGATAGACATTCCCGAACCCATCCGTCCCCACGAATACGTTCACGTCATCGATCAACCTTCCCTGTCCGACTGTCCCGGGAGTACCCTCCTCACGGGAACCGTGGCCGCCCGTGGCCACGTGAACGGGGGGACCGCCGGCGAAGCCGGTGGTGGGACGAGAGCCGTAAGGCTCGAAGGTTCCAGGGAGGAGGGTACTCCCGGAAACAGGTGATACGGACAGTACTATGGCAGCACTCAGCGCCGACAGGATTCTCTTCAAGTGTATCATGATGGTTTAGTTTCTACACAAAGATAGTGATTTCCTGCGATAATGATTCTTGCCAAACTGCTGCACGCTGACCCATCACACAGGTGCCAGTAAGGCATCTTCATGTGCAGCAGTTCGGCGGGGATCCCCGGCCGGAGCCTGGGATGACTAGTGAGCCGGAGATGACAGGTTAACGCACCTTGCCGGTCATGGAGTACGGTTTGTCGGCGGCTTTGCGGCCACGGGACTTGTTCGGCGAGGAGGCCATTACGAACTCCAGGGTGCCGCCGGCGAGAAGATCCTCGTGAGTGATGTACATCTTGGAATATTCCTTGCCGCGGAGCAGGACCTTCTTCACGTAGCGGTTCTTGTCCGACACTCCTGAAGCCTTGATCTCCAGGGTGTTGCCATTAGGAAGGGCGATGGTGGCGCCCTCCAGGTAAGGAGCTCCGAACACATACTGGTCGCTTCCCGGGCATACCGGATAGAAGCCCAGGACGCTGAAGATATACCAGGCGCTCATCTGGCCGCAGTCATCGTTGCCACCGAGTCCCCTGATCTCGGGACGGTACATCCGGTTGATGATCTCCCTCATCCAGTACTGTGTCTTCCACGGCTGTGAAGTCCACGCGTAGAGGTAAGGAATATGATGGCTCGGCTCGTTGCCGTGGACGTAGCCTCCGATCAGGCAGTCCTTGGTGATGTCCTCGTTGGTTGCGTAGGCATATTCAGGAAGATCCTCGCTGAAGAGTTCGTCGAGGGCGGCGATGAACTTCTTCTCTCCTCCCATCAGGTTCATCACGCCATACACGTCCTGGGGGGCGTGGAAGGTGAAATTCAAGGAGTTACCCTCGATGAATCCCTCACCCATGGTCTGCATGATGTCGAAATCCTCCTTGAAGGACCCGTCGGCATATTTCGGACGGCAGAAGCCGAGTCCGGGGTCGAAGACGTTGCGGTAGTAGAGGGCCCTGGCGGCATATTCCTCCTCGATCTCCTTGTTTCCGGCGAGGCGGGCGGTGTTCCAGATGGTCCAGTCGTCGTAGGAATACTCAAGGGTGTTGCTGGCTGCGGTGGTGATGTGGTCATAAGGGACGTAGCCGAGTTTCATGTATTCTCCGAGGCCGCTGTACCATGGCTGGCGGGAGGTTGTGACCATTGCTTCGAGGGCACGTGCCTTGTCGATGTCTAGTCCCTTCGTGATGGCGTCGGCCAGGACCGGGACGGCGTGGTAGCCGCTCATGCACCAGTTCTCATTGGCCATGTGGCTCCAGACAGGGAGCATCCGCAGGACGTTCTGGTCGTAGTGGGCGAGCATCGACTCCACCATGTCGCGGTCCCGGTCAGGCTTGAACAGGGCAAGGAAAGGATGTTCGGCCCTGTAGGTGTCCCAGAGGCTGAAAACGGTGTAGTTGGTGAAGCCTTCGGCCTTGTGGATTTCGTGGTCCAGGCCGCGATAGGTGCCGTCCACGTCCATATACACCGAAGGATTGATCATCGTGTGGTAGAGAGATGTGTAGAACATCTTCTTCTGGTCTTCGGTACCCTTAACCTTGATCTGGGAAAGCTCTTTCTCCCAGGCGGAGCGGGCCTCGCTGCGGATTTGCTCGAAGGTCTTTCCTTCGGCCTCGGCCTTGAGGTTCTTCAATGCTCCGGTGGTTCCGGTAGCGGAAAGGGCCACCTTGACGGTGATCTCAGGATTCTTTCTGGTGTCGAACCTGAACCAGGCGACCAGTTTGCGTCCGGCCATGGCCGCGAAGTTCCGGGACTGGTCGAATTTGCTCCAGCCGCCTTTGTAGTTCACCTTCTCCCTGTCCTTGTAGCCATATTCAATGATAGGCTGGGAGAAGGAGATGGCGAAATAGGTGTAGTTGGTGCGGGCCCAGCCGTCGGTGATGCGGTAGCCGGTGACGAGATGGTCGTTCTGCACCTGGACTTCAGCCCAGAGGGTCTTGCCGTCATAGTCGTAGATTGCGTGGATCAGGTCCAGGATTACCTGGCCGTCGGTACCGGCAGGGAAAGTATAATGATGGACCCCGACCCGCTGTGTGGCGGTGAGCCTGGCCTTGATGCCATAATCCTTCAATGTAACTTCGTAGTATCCCGTTTCAGCCTTTTCGCTGTCGTGGGAGAAGCGGCTTCGGAATCCGCTGTCAGGGTCGGAGGCTGTTCCCGGATTCAGCTTTAGAGGGCCAGTGGTCGGCATCAGGAGGATGTCTCCCAGGTCGGAGTGTCCGGTTCCGCTGAAATGAGTATGGCTGAAGCCCACGATGGTCGGGTCTGAATACCGGTACCCTGCGCAGGTTTCATAAACCATCGGTTGGTACTTCCCGCCGATGTTGTGCGGGATGGTGTCGGTGTCGGGACTCAGCTGGACCCCGCCGAAAGGAACGCAGGCTCCCGGGAAGGTGTGTCCCATTCCGTCTGTGCCGATGAAAGGGTCTACATATGAAGTGATTGTTTTTTTCTGCGCGGAAGAAATCGCGCAAAAAAGCAGTGCGGAAACTGCGATGGGAATTAGCTGTCTCATGATTTCAAAGATAAGCAAAACTATTGTTTATTCACACGAAATGGTTAATTTTGTAAGTAAGTGCCAATATAACTCTATTGCTATGCCAGTAAAAAAAATTGTACTGTCACTCTTTTTCGCCCTCGCCACCTTGACGGCCATTGCACAGACCAAAACCGTGAAAGGTATTGTATATGAGGACGAAACGGGTGAACCGATGATTGGGGCAGCAGTCACGATCGCCGGCACGACCAAGGGTGTGGCGACCAACGCGGACGGTTCTTTCACGCTCGCCGGGGTGAAGCCTTCCGACAACCTCAAGTTCGAGGCTATGGGAAAGGTCGCCCAGATCGTCAAGGTCGGAGATCTGACCAACTTCATCATCAAGCTTGCCGATGATAAGAACCAGCTGGAAGACGCTGTCGTGGTCGCATTCGGAAAGCAGAGGAAGGAAAGCGTGATTGGCTCCGTGACCGCCATCGATGTGCAGACCCTGAAGGTTCCGTCCAGCAACCTTACCACCGCTCTTGCAGGTAACGTGGCAGGTATCATCGCTTACCAGCGTTCGGGTGAGCCTGGCCAGGACAATGCAGACTTCTTCGTCCGAGGTATCACGACCTTCGGAGCGAACACCAGCCCTCTTATCCTTATCGATAACATCGAGTTGACTTCCACCGACCTTGCCAGGTTGCAGCCGGACGACATCGAGAGCTTCTCCATCATGAAGGATGCTACTGCTACCGCCCTTTACGGAGCCCGCGGTGCGAACGGTGTCATCTATGTCACGACAAAGCGCGGTCAGGAAGGGCCTGCCAAGATCTTCGCCCGTGTGGAGACTTCCATCTCCGCCCCGACTTCCACCGTGGAACTTGCGGACCCAGTGACCTATATGAAGTCATACAACGAGGCTATCTCGACCCGTGATCCCCTGGGAGAGTTGATGTACAGCTACGACAAGATCGAGCAGACCGGAAAGCCGGGAGCCAACAGGCTCATCTATCCGGCCAACGACTGGTATGACATGCTGTTCAAGAATTTCTCTACCGCCTATAGGGCCAATGTATCGGCGCGAGGTGGTGGAAAGGTGGCTACCTACTATGTCACCGGCGGTTTCACCGAGGATACGGGTATCCTGAAGGTGGACAAGCGCAACTCGTTCAACAACAACATCGACCAGAAAACCTATACCCTTAGGTCAAACGTCGATATCAATATCACCCCGACCACCAAGCTGGCCGTCCGTCTGACCGGTAACTTCACCGATTACACCGGACCTCTGAACGGTGGCGACGCCGTGTACAAGCAGGTAGTCCATTCAGACCCTGTACTGTTCCCGGCCTACTTCCCGGCTGATGACGACCACGTGGGCATCCAGCACATCATGTTCGGTAACTACGATGACGGTTCGTATTCGAACCCTTACGCCGACCTTGTGCGCGGTTACAAGGACACCCAGCGTTCCCAGATGATCGCAGCCGTGGAACTCAACCAGGACCTCGACTTCATCACCAAGGGCCTGCACTTCATGACGCTGTTCAACCTGACGAGGCTGAGCTACTACCAGGTCTACCGCCAGTTCCATCCGTACTACTATACCCTCGACACCTACGATTCCTACACCGGAGAGTACCACGTGCAGAGGATCAATGACAACGGTACCGACTACCTGTCATATTCGGAAGGTGATAAGACCATCACAAACACGATGTACTCAGAGAGCCGCCTGAACTGGTCCCGTGAATTCGGCCGCCACGACGTGTCCGGACTTCTGGTCCTCACCGCCCGCGAGCAGCTCAACGCTAACGCAGGTTCCCTCCAAAAGTCCCTGCCATCTAGGAACGCCGGTCTTTCCGGACGTTTTACCTATGGTTTCGACAAGAGATATTTCCTTGAATACAACTTCGGTTACAACGGTTCCGAGCGTTTCCACAAGAGCCACCGCTGGGGTTTCTTCCCTTCAGTGGGTGCTGCATGGATGATCTCCAACGAGAAGTTCTTCAAGCCTTTGACCAACGTGGTCAACAACCTGAAGTTCCGTGCTTCCTACGGTCTCGTGGGTAACGACAACATCGGTAGTTCCAGCAATAGGTTCTACTATCTTTCCGAGACTAACATGAACAGTTCGGCCCGCAGGGCTTATTTCGGTGAATTCCAGGGTGTAAGCTATGATGGTATCAGCGTATCCCGCTATGCCAACGAAGCCATCACCTGGGAGAAGTCCTACAAGAGCAACTTCGCGGTTGAGCTCGGCCTGTTCAAGAAACTCGACATCATCGCAGAGTACTTCACCGAGCACCGTACCGACATCTTCATGACCAGGGCCGACATTCCTGAGACCATGGGTCTCGAGGCAGCCATCTCAGCCAACATCGGAGAAGCCAAGGCCCATGGTGTGGACATCCAGGCCGACTACAAGCAGGTATGGAGCAAGGACTTCTGGACTTCCGCCCGAGGCAATTTCACATATTCCACCAGCCGCTACCTTAAATATGAGGAGCCTGAATATGCCGAAAGTTACCGCCAGCATCCGGGATATTCCCTGAAGCAGACCTGGGGCTATATCGCCGAGCGTCTGTTCATCGATGACGAGGAGGCGGCCAACTCTCCTTCCCAGGCAGCGTTCGGCAGCCAGTACGGCGGAGGTGACATCAAGTACACCGATGTCAACGGCGACGGAATCATCAACGAAGCCGACATGGTGCCTATCGGACTTCCGACAACTCCTGAGATCATCTACGGTTTCGGAGCTTCGCTCGGATGGAAGGGCTTCGACTTCAGCGTGTTCTTCCAGGGACTGGCCAACGAGTCCTTCTGGATCGACGCCAGCACCAATTACAACCCATCCAAGAACATTGCCGGTACGGCTCCGTTCGTCCATAACACCCAGTTGCTCAAGGCTTATGCCGACAGCCACTGGAGTGAAGACAACCGTGACATCTACGCCCTTTGGCCACGCTACAGCGCATATTCCAACACGAACAACTCCGCCACCAGCACCTGGTGGATGCGTGACGGAGCATTCCTTCGTCTCAAGCAGCTGGAGGTAGGTTATACCCTTCCATTCAAACTCACCGAGAAATGGAGGATCGAGAGCGCCCGGGTATATTTCCAAGGCAACAACATGCTTTGCTGGAGCCGCTTCAAGCTCTGGGACCCGGAACTTGCAGGATCAGGTCTCAACTACCCGATCCAGCGTACTTTCAACATAGGTTTCCACGTGACCTTCAAATAATTGAGAGCTATGAAGAATATGAATATACTGAAATGTTTCGCCTTGGCAGCCGTGGTTCTTTCCACGACCGTGTCTTGCAACAAATATCTTGACGTGGTTCCTGACGACGGAGTGGCACGTATCGATATGGCTTTCAACCTGCGTTCTTCCGCCATCCGTTACCTCGGAACCTGCTATTCATACATGCCGGTGGACGGCAACGTGATCCACGATTCCGCGATGCTGACCGGCGATGAACTCTGGGATCTTGTGGGAAGGATCGTTTCCAACACCAACGCCCGTGTCCCGAACGGTTATTTCCAGATCGCAAGGGGATACCAGAGTGCTTCCAATGTCAGGGCCAACGACTGGGCTGACATGTACAAAGGCATCCGCTGCTGCGACATCCTTGTGGAGAACATCGACAGGGTTCCGGACATGACTCTCCAGGAGAAAATGCAGTGGAAGGCCGAGGCTACCTTCCTCAAGGCCTACTACCACTTCCATCTCGTGCGCAAGTGGGGACCGGTCCCGATCATCCACGAGAGCCTCCCGATCGATTCCGAAATGGAGGCTGTCCGAATGTACCGTGACAACATCGACGACTGCTTCGATTTCATCATCTCTTTGCTTGACGAGGCTATGCCGAACCTTCCTGTGACCGTTCAGTCGAACGATGAGCTCGGAAGGATTACGAGGCCTATCTGCGCCGCATTGAAGGCAAGGGTCGCCGTCTATGCGGCCAGCCCTCTCTTCAACGGTAATGAAGAAGAGTCTACCCTCGTGGATGACCGCGGGGTCCAGCTTTTCCCTTCCAAGACCGAGGAAGAGAAGCTCGAGCGCTGGAGATATGCCGTAACTGCTTGCGAAGAAGCGATCGCCGTTGCCCAGCAAGCCAACTTCCAGTTGTTCGACAAGAGCACGATAGCGGCGAACTTCCGTATGTGCGACTCACTGCTCACCGATTTGACGCTCCGTTGTGCCTTCAATCTCAGGTGGAACCAGGAGTTGATCTGGGGTAATACCCAGAGGGATGTCAACAACTACGGTTCTATCCAGGCTTTCCAGCAGTGGACCATGCCGAACATGTCTGACTATTCCCACTCTACCGGCGGCTACCGCTTCATCGGCGTTCCTATGAAGATCGTAGACCAGTTCTACACCAATCACGGGCTTCCTATCGAGAACGACCTCGCTTGGCAGGGAGTGAACACACAGGCTCTTCGCAGGGTCACTTCCGAGTACAACTACTATCTCGAGGAGGGCTACACCACCGTTGCCCAGAACTTCGACCGCGAGCCTAGGTTCTATGCTTTCCTCGGCTTCGACGGCGGCAAGTGGCTCGGACAGATTTCGAATTACAACGACCTCCAGCCTTCAGACATTCCTTTCATCGATTGCCGCAACGGAGGCGCCCAGGGCAAGTCCGGAGGAGAAGTCGGTCCTGTGACCGGATATTTCGCGAAGAAGCTTTATCCGTTCCAGTGCATGTTCATAGGAAACAATTCATTCTCAACTTACTGGTTCCCTTGGCCTACGATGCGCCTGACCGATCTGTACCTGCTCTACGCGGAAGCGATCAATGAGGCGGAAGGGCCTAATGGTCCGCACAGGGACGACATGTTCGAGTGCCTGGATGCAATCCGTTCGAGGGCCGGTATCCCTGGCGTCAAGGAGTCTTGGGACAAGTACAGCAACAACCCTGGCTACTACAATTCCCAGTACGGTATGCGCTCCATCATCCATAGGGAGCGCCTCATCGAACTAAGCTTCGAGAGCCAGCGATTCTGGGACATCCGCCGCTGGAAGGAGGCTCCTCAGGAATATTCCAAGGGCATTTACGGTTACACTGTGACCGGTTCCTCTCCTGAAGACTACTACGTGAAGAACCTCGTGGCCACCCAGACTTTCGGCCTCAAGGATTACTTCTGGCCAATCTACACTACTTATCTTTACAAGAACCCTAACCTGGTCCAGAACCTCGGATGGTAATGTTATCCTGAACGAAGTGAAGGATCTTTATAAACAAAGAAGAACTAGCAGAACATGAAAATATCCAGAATAATAATCCCGATCGCTGTCGTACTCGTGGCTTCCTGCGCACAGGACCTCGGAGGAAGGATCGACCAGTACGCCAACGTACCGGTTCCTTCTCCGGTGACTGTCACTGACGTGAGGCCGATCAGCGGTGGAGCCGTCATCAAGGTGTCCATTCCTGATGATCCCCATCTGAAAGGAGTCGTCGCGGTGTATGAAAGGGGAGGAGTCGAGGTCAATACGAAGATCTCCCGATACGTCGATAGCCTGTTTGTGGAAGGCTACGCCGACACGCAGGAACACACTGTCGAAGTCTATTCATTCAATGTCAATGAAGAGCGTTCCGAGCCGGTCCAGGTGAGGTTCACACCTCTGGCTCCTGCAATCCTGACCGTGAAAGCGTCCATGGCAGAGTCTTTCGGAGGAGTCAAGGTACATATCGAGAACAATACTTCCAGGGCGGACCTTGCGATCTGCATCCTGAAGGACGATGACCTCTCGGACCAAGGCAAGAAACTCAGCACAATGAAGTGGACGGAGGTTACCACGCTCTTCACGGCAGCGGAGGACATTTATCTCTCACGCCGTGGTCTTGAACCGAAGGAAGCCATCTTCGGACTCTACCTGCGTGACCACTGGGGCAATGTATCCGACACCCTGACGACGATCCTCACACCTATCGTTGAGTCCAAACTTGACACTGTCAAGGTGAACGGGAAACTCCATTACGTCTTCAAGAATGCCAATCTTGCGGATGACAACTGCCATAGTACGAACACCAGCTATTATCCTGTCGAAGCCCTGTGGGACGGTTCAGGACTCAGTTCCATCCCTCACTTCTTCGTGAGTGAGGAAGACGGCCCGAGCCCGACCTGGCTGACCATCGACCTTGGCAACAGGGCTCGATTGAGCCGTATCACTACTCTCCCTCGAATAGGATATGTCATCTATGGCGGAGGTGCTGTCCGTGACTATGAGTTCTGGGGCAGCGTAGCTCCTACCGGAAAGGAAGCAGAAGTGACAGTGGACAATCCATACGGATTTGACGACAGTTGGTTCTGCCTCGGCAAGTTCACCCAGGCCAAGCCTTCCGGTTACCTCTCGAACGGCCTTCCAGGAGATATCACTCCGGAAGACAGCCAGACCTTCAATGCAGGAAACGACTTCGAGTTGGATCCTGTCCAGTACCCTCGCTGCAATGACGAAGTCCGCTATCTGAGAGTGGTGTTCGTCAATACATTCTCTACCTTTGAGTACGGCCACTTCACCAAGAACCGTCAGGTGCAGACCGGTGAGGTGACTCCGTTCGGACAACCAATAATCGATTGACCGTCATGAAGAAAGTATATTATATATTTACGATTATGGCCCTTGCTCTCGCGGCTGCTTCCTGTGCCAAGCAGGACACCGTTTACAAGGAGTGGGTCAAGGAAGGCGGTTACATCTATCCTGCCAAACCGCTGAATGTCGAGGCCCAGCAGGGTTACAAGAGAATCGTCGTGAAGTGGACCCGTCCGATGGACCCTTCCATCCGGACCGCCAAACTCTTCTGGGACAACTATACCTTCGAGAAGGAATTCAATTATTCCGAATATCCTTCAGGAGTCATCGAGGCTGTAATAGATGGTCTTGAGGATCGTTCCTATACTTTTGACATCGTCAATTTCGATTCGGACGGCAACCGTTCCCTGGAGGCTGAAATCACCACCTCTCCTTTCGCAGAGAGCTGGCTGGTGTCACACGCAGAGCGTTCAGTCCGATTTGCCGAGATGGAAGGTTCCGGTGCCCGGATCCAGATGGGCAAGGCTACCGACGAGGTGGCAGTGACCAAGTTCCGCTATGTCAATTCCTCAGGGCAGACTGTTGAGAGCAAGGAATATCTGACATCGGACCAAGACGAGATAATCCTTCCTGATGCAAAGAAGTGGGAGTATTTCGAATACCAGTCTGCATATTGCCCAGCCGGAGGAATCGATACGGTCTGGACATCCAATTGGATAAGGTCATCTTATCCGATTGCGACCAACGTGGACGGCAGCGTCGCTACAGTGTCTGTCACATCGAACCAGATTCGCGACAATTTCGTACCCGACCTTATCCTGGACGGCATCAAGGACGACGGCAACAGCCGCTGGTTCAGTTCCAATGCTGCAGCCTATAGGAACAGGTTCCCGAAGATCCTGGTGATAGACACAAAGCTCAGCGGGGAAAATGCCCAGACCTTCAATCACTTCATCTTCTATCAGGATCCCGATCCGGATGGACAGACTAGAAGGTACATCCGTGCCGTGAACGTTTATGTCAGCGACACCAAGTTCAATCCTGACAACACGAATTATACGCGTGATTTCGGGGATCCGGTCCTCCAGGCTACGCTCAACACGAACGAAGCGGTCCAGGAATTCACTCCGGATGTCATGGCATCCGGCCGTTACATAGCCATTGTATTCCGTAACTCTTTTAACAGCACCGGATTCATCGACCTTTGGGAGTTCGAGGCTTTCGGTTTTGTTGAGCCAAAAGAATAATCCATATAACACTATTTACTTAATATTTAAACACCATGAAGAAAGGTTTATTAGTTCTCCTGGCTCTTACTTCCGTACTTGCTTTCTCTTGCAAGCACAAGGAGGATCCGAAACCGGAGCCACCAGAGGAAGAGGTCCTCGTGGTCCCTACACTGTCCTATAATGTGGACAAGAATGACGGAACCGTAGACATCGACCTGCAGGCGAATTACAAATTCACTGCTACCGTCTCCAGCGATGCAAGTGACTGGCTTTACGTTGCTTCCACCAGAGCCGTAGAGTCCCATGTCGCTACTATCGGCTACCGTGCCAACCCGCTTCCGAAAGAGCGTACCGGCATCGTCACCATCAAGAGCACCACGCTTTCCCACACGGTGCAGATAACACAGGCTGCTGGAGATGCAACGGTTTCCGTAGGTATCGAGAGCAGCACTGCGAATCCTCGCGGTATGACCATCGTCATCCCTGTAACCAGCAACGACGACGTGGTCGTCACTCCGTCTGGAAGGTGGATGAGGCTCAAGGAAGTGACCGCTGAAGGATATGTGATTGAAATCGATCTCAATGACACCGGCGCCCCTAGGGAAGGCACGATCACCTTCAGCTCGAAGTCCGATCCTAATGTCAAGGCTACGGTGACCATCACCCAGAAGGCTGCCAATGTGGACCCTTACACCCTGAAGCTTCTTGCAGTGGCCAATACCGCAGTAGAGGATGCCATGCAGGATCTCCCTGCTGTGCTGAAGGGCCTTGGCTATACCAAGTTGACTTTGGGTTACTTCCTCGTAGATGGCAACCTTGATGCACAGGCAGAGGCTTTCTCCGCTGAAAATGCGACCCTTAAATACTACTACACAGATTCCGAAGGCGATTGGAAGAATGTCGACACCCTTGTTACAGATGTCCTCAAAGTGGACGACTGGGATTATGTCATCCTCGGCCAAACCATCGCAGAGGGAGGTCTGGATGCCACATATGACGCTGGAATCAAGACGATCGTCGAGACTGTCCGCAAGACCTGCGAGTATGTTCCTTTCGCCTGGTACATGACCTGGGCTTACCAGGCTTCTTCCACCAATGCCGGCTTCAAGGCTTACGACAATGATCAGCTTGCAATGTACGATGCAATCGTGACCGCTGTCAAGAACAAGATCGAAGGCAAGGCCGACTTTGAAAAGATCCTCCCTGTCGGAACGGCTGTCCAGAACCTCCGTACGAGTTTCTTCGAGGACAACCTGACAAGCAACGGTGTCAAACTTTCCGTGAACATCGGACGTCTTGCCGCTGCCCTTACGACTGCAAAGGCGATAACCGGCAAGAATATCGATGCTGTCAGCTACACATTCAACCCGGAGAGATACAAGTACGAGTCTTATTACCTCCCGGCGATCAAGGAGGCTGTGAACGCCGCCATCGATACTCCGTTCAAGGTTACCGAAAGTGTGAAGTATCCGCCTCTCAAGGTCAAGATCGATGACGCTACTGCCAAGAATATGATTACTGCAGCCGGTTACAACCCTGCTGAATATGTAGAAGCTCCGGTTACGATCATCCACAACTCTTACTATGCATCCACTGAGAGTTCCACCCTTAAGACTGGATTCAACGGTACTGCTGCATCCGATGCCAACCTTACGAAGTTCGCTGCTACCAAGATTTTCCCTAAGGCTCAGATTCCTATCGGATCCCTTATCTTGATCAAGGAAGGTTACCAATATCGTCCTGACGCTTGGACCGCCCTTGGAACTGCAACAGCTTCGGCTTCCAGGCCGGGCAACGTTACCACCGGTGTCGTCGAGGTTACCGATGCCTGGTGGGGAAGTTTCTATTTCAGGGGCTTCAACATCGCAAAGTCAGGCGCTCCTGAACTTACTGATTCCGAGCAGAATGCCCTTGACGGAGTATTCGGGATCTTCATCCCGAAGTCCGTACTTGGACTCGGCGGACTCGAGGATTACGGTAACGGCCAATGGACTTGGTAATGTCTAACTTCTAAATGACCGAAAACATGAAAAAGATATATTTATTCCTTCTTGCAGCTGCAAGTGTATTTGCAGTCGCTTCCTGCGAGCAGGCTGAGATGGAAGAACTCGTCCCGGTCAATCCGGAAGATCTCACCACTCTCACCCTCTCCTTCGATGCTACCAGGACTGCCCTCGTAGATGGCAAGACCGCCTGGGTTGCAGGGGACAAGGTCCGTATCTACAACAGTACCGGAACTTTCTACAACGATGTTACCATTTCCGAGGCAGATGCTGGCAAGGCATCCATCCAGGTGGAAGTTAACATGAAGGACAATGCATACTATGCTGTCTATCCGGTCGAGGCTGCCAACGGTATCTCCTCGGGAAAGATAGGCATCAAGATTCCAAGCAATCCTGACGGATTGTTCGCAAGCGCTAATATCTGCGTCGCGCAGACCGGTGAAGGCGGCACTACCCTTGCCATGCGCAATGCAACTGCAATCCTCAAGCTCAAGGTAAACTCCGGCAACGTGGTTGAAATCCTGCAGTTCAGCGCCCAGAATCCTATGGTTGGAACCTATACCGTCGATCTGAGCGAGGGTGCTCCTGTACTGACGGCGGTTTCCGGTTCAAGGGCTGCTACTGTTGCTGTCGGTGGTGTGGACGGTGATTACTATATTCCGGTAGCTCCTGGCACTTATGCCGAGAATTTCACTGCAACTGCACTTAGGGGCAATGGTGGTTACCAGACCCTGACTTCCACGAAGGCCAACGAGATTGCAATCAACACTATCGTTGACATGGGAAGCATCGGAAGCAACCTTTCCACCGGTCTGTCCGGAGAAGGAACGGAAGGTAATCCTTATGTCATCAGCGGTTATGCTGAATTTGTGGCTTTCACTGCTTCCGTCAACCTTGGAAACCCTTATGCCGGCAAGTTCGTGAGCCTTTCTGCCGATCTTGACGAGGTCAAGACTCCTGTAGGATACTACCTCGCTGCCGACGACCAGGCAGCTTTCCGCGGAACTTTCCTTGGCAACAATCACACTATCGGTTTGACTCTTGACGGAGACAACAGCAAGAGCGTGAACTACATCGCGGCATTCGGCCTTCTCGGAGAGGGTGCGGTAGTAAAGAACGTCAAGGTTTCCGGAACTGCTACAACCACCGGTAACTATGCCGCAGGTCTT
Source organism: Candidatus Cryptobacteroides sp. (assembly GCA_045224215.1). Lineage (GTDB taxonomy): Bacteria > Bacteroidota > Bacteroidia > Bacteroidales > UBA932 > Cryptobacteroides. Next base: position 14,529 of record JBGVAE010000007.1, read on the forward strand.
GTCGCTTATTCAAGGGGAACTTCGGATGAGCGCGTGACCATCGACAACTGCGAATCGGCTGCCAAGGTCCAGGGTGCAAACCAGGTTTCCGGTATTGCCGGATACGCTTGCTACACTGACATTACCAATTGCAAGAACTCTGGCGAACTGACCGGAAATACCAATGTCGCCGGTATTCTCGGTTATGCGTATTTTGATAACGTCACCGAATGCTCCAACTCCGGTGTGATTACCGGTAAGGCAGATTGCGGAAGGGTTCTCCTCATGAAGGTGAACCAACACAGGATGTGCTACCTTGACGGAACCAATTACACTAGCTACAATACAATCTCCACCCAGGGTATCGGAGGTATCTCCGGCTGGGTCCAGAATTCCACGATTTCGAAATGCTCCAACTCCGCTGCCGTTTCAGGTGTTTCTAAGGTGGCAGGTATAGCGGGAGCGTTATACTGGAGTACCAGTAACGGCAATGCGAATACCGGTACCATAACCGCTTCCAATGATTTTGCCGGCGGTATCGTCGGATGGTGCTATACCAACACCAACAACGTCGATGATACCAACAGCGGTAACGTCACTGGCCGCGCTGCTGTCGGAGGTATTGCCGGTATGCTCAATGCAGGTATTTCAAACGGTATCATTACCGTTAAGAACTGCAAGAATACCGGAAACGTTACAAGTACCGGAATGGTCAATACCGGATTCTACAACTATGGTTTCAACAATACCAGTGCTACGGGTGGCATCGCCGGTCTTGCCGAGGAGTACTACAACGGAGCCGGAAACCGCTGCGTGCAGATGACGAACTGCGTCAATGACGGAAATATCACAGCTCCTGGCCAGGCTGTCGGTGGAATCGTCGGAATGCGTGCAGTCCCTATGAACAACTGCCGTAACGGCTATCTTGACAAGTGCGTCAACAACGGAACAGTCGAGACCAAACTCTACAGGGCCGGAGGTATCGCCGGTGTCTGCTTCGACCGTTTCGAGAATTCAGGCTTCGAGGTCCGCAACTGCGAGAACCACGGTACCGTCAAGGCTCCGTACGTACTTGCAGGTATCGTTGGATGGGCTACGAGTGCTTACCCTGCCGGCCAGGTGGTCGATGGTGCTACGAACCGTATCATCAACTGCTACAACGACGGAGACATCCTCTATGATCAGACGGCATACAATGATGGCAGCGGCCCTTATGCTGCAGGTATCGTAGGATACAACCAAAAGATCCGTATCTACAATGCATTCAATGCAGGTGCTGTCAAACCAGCATCCGGTGAGCCTAATGAATATGATGCAAAGCTCAGGGCTGAAATCGTTTCCTGCCTTGGCCGTTATGCTATTTTCAACTATGTGTACAGCAAGAAGACCGGTCTTCCGATTGCTACCGATACTCCTGCAAATCAGCCTCCGGGAGTCGTTGGGGAAATAACCGGACAGGTCCAGCCTGACGGGTATCTTGAGAATGCAGTGACAATCGCAGGAACTGATTACGACAAGCCGGTGCCTGCTCTCAATGCTTGGATTACTTCCGTTACTTCCACTCCGAATCTCTATCTCAAGTGGAAAGACGGAACCAGCAATCCTGTATTTGACAATTAGCGGTTGACCGCAATATTCTGATCACAGCCGGCCTGGTCAGGGCCGGCTTGATTTTGAAAAAAAGCAACTCCAAAGAAACGTAACTTAATAAAGATGAGAATATTAAAGATGCATATTCCTTCAATCCTCCTCGCTTTCCTCCTATTCATCTCTTGCGGAGGGTACGATGATTCCGCCCTGAGCAAGAGAGTTTCAGACCTTGAAAGCAAGCTCGCCGCCCTTGAGTCGAAAGTCAACACGAACACCTCCTCGCTTCAGACTCTCGCCGATGCAGTGAAGAACGGCGACTATGTTACCGGCTTCAAGGAGCTCGCGGATGGAAGCGGGTACGTGATCACTTTCAAATCCGGCGGCTCCATAAACATCCTTCACGGGACCGACGGCAAGACTCCTGCCATCGGAATCAAGGCTGATTCCGACGGGGAGTATTACTGGACCGTGGATGGAGATTGGCTGCTTTCCGACGGAAAGAAAGTGAAAGCTGAGGGGAAGACTCCGACCTTCAAGATCGAGAACAACGACTGGTATGTGTCCTATGACGGCAAGTCGTGGACCAAGCTGGGCAAGGCTTCGAGCGAAGAAATGTTCAAGAGCGTGACCGTTGACGGAGGTTTCCTGAAGGTGGTCCTCGCAGACGGGACTTCGCTCTCCATCCCTTTGTCTACCGGCGGCCCTCTCTTTCTTGTGGATAGCTTTGTGTATATTCCTGAGTATCAGGACGGTGCTGCAAGGGTATTCAAGACAGGCGGGGTTTATTATGCAACCATGAAGTACGAAATCCTTCCCGAGAACGTCCTGAATGAGTTGTATGGCAACAAGTCCACCACATGGTCGGCCAAGGCTGTATACACCAAGACAAGGGCTATTGCCGGTGAGATGGTCGATCTTCCTGTGACTTCAGTGAACGTCACGGGAGGTTACCTGAATGTCAAGGTGGATTGCAGCAAACTCAGCAAGGAGTTGCTCGCAGGTGATCTCGGAGCCTCGGTTTCGCTGCACGTTTCCAATGGGATCAGCACCCTGGCTTCTCACTATGTACCGCTCGTTTATGGTGGTGAGATCGAGAAATCCACCAGCTTCGATGCGTCGAACATCGTGCTTTCGATGGGAGTCGTGAGCGATGTGCACATCAACAACGCAGCGGCCCAGACCAACAAGTGGAAGAACGCCCTTACGCAGCTTCGGGACAAGGCTGCCGAGCAGGATCCAAACGGTCTTGCTGGCGTCCTGGTGGTCGGTGACCTTATCGACAACCCGAATACTTCGTACTTGCAGACTTTCAAGACGACGTATGAATCCGTGTTCGATCCGACAAAGATCCCTATGGTCTACACTGTCGGTAACCACGATGTGAACAACTACAGGTGGACTTCCTCGATGGTAAGCGAGGCTGCTTACATGCGCAGCACCTTCGGAGACAATTATTTCTTGTTCGACCAGGACAAGGAGATGGGAGTGTCCAAGGAGTGCAGGCACTGCAAGATCGGTGACTACAACGTCTTGGCCATCAGCCCGAACGGAACCAGCCCTATCACCTATGATAACGATGCTCTCAAGTGGCTGGATAACAAGCTTTCCGAACTGACGACTGCTGAACCTGACAAGTATGTCGTTGTGATCACCCATCCGATGATCTACAACACCGTCTACGGCAGCCTTCTCGGCGAGGCCGGTGGAGAATGGTCTTCCACTTCCGGTTACTGGGCCACGAAGGCGCTTACTGATATTTTCAACAAATATCCACAGGTGGTTGACTTCGGCGGCCATCTCCACTTCCCGCTGCAGGACCCTCGTTCGGTCTGGCAGGGCGGCTTCACCGTGCTGGGATGCGCTTCCGTGCGCTACATGGCCATAGAGGCCGGTGGTTATGAGGAGATGTCCAGCAAGACGGTCATGAAGGACTGCAACGAATTCTCCCAGGGCAACCTGCTCCAGTTCGACAAGAACGGGAACATGAGGATCCTGAGGATGGACTTCTACAACAGTGCGGTGATCGAGGAGCCTCTGACCATGCAGTTCCCTGACCCGGAGACCAAGGCCAATCTCACCAGGTACAACCACACTACCCTCAGCCTTTCCAACGCCGCTCCGAAACTTTCTACCTTGGAGGTTTCCGTTGAAGACGGTGCGGTTACCGCGAAGTGGGCCGCCGGTACGGATGACGAGTTCGTGCACGATTATGTCGTGACCCTCAAACAGGGTGGAAGCGTGATCGCCACCAAGAAGATCCTTGCCGATTTCTACAAGTATCCTAAGTTCTCCTCCATGAAGAAGGAATATTCCCAGGCTCTTGGTTCGGTCTCGACTTCTTCTCCTTTCGAGGTGACTCTGGTGGCCAATGATTCCTGGGGTGCTTCGGCGACTCTCAGCAAGACGGTCAATCCTTCCAAGACAGAGGCATTCTGGACAGGCGACGGTGCCGGCAGCAAGGATTTGGCTGCTGGTTCCGGCTCTGCTTCAGAGGGTTGGCTGTCATATTCCTCGGGCAAGCTTTCCTGGACTGCGAACACCACCGGTTCTCCTAGGAGCGCTCAGATCTCTCTTCCTGACGGGACTTCTTGCACCGTTACCCAGATCGGAGCCGATGACTTCAAGGGAGAGTGGAGTTTCGTGACAAAGGTATTCGCAGGCTCCGGTGCGATCACCACTGCAGGAGATCCGAAGACTTTCAACGTTACGGTAGCCGGACCTCGCGTGTCCGGTCCGCTGACAGATGCAGATGGCGTTTCCCGTACCAACAATATCGGAATCACCGGTCTGTTTGGAGATGCTGTCCTGGATGGTTGTGTAGACATCGACTACGATGCCATGAGCGTGAAGGTAGGTCTGTTCCTGGACACAAGGGATGGTGCCGGGCAGGTTGTGAACGGAAAATATGTCACGTTCTTCCCTGGGCTTTGCACTCCTTCCAGCTCGACTTGGGGGCAGCCTTGGCTTTATTATGAGACGGAGCAGGGAGATCCCGACTATTCCTGGATGTGGTTCACTGTATCGGAGGATTTCAATACCCTCATGTACAGGAACAGGACTTCGGCTGCGATTACGTTCCAGACCCTGACCCAGTATTCATCAAAGACGATGAATGCGATCTGTGGCTTCGGAACCGTCCTGTCCAACTCCAATGTGTTTAACCGCGAGACAGTCAACGCCTACGCAAACTTCTTCCAGTGCAACCCTAAAGGTTATGCCGGAGAGTTCTTCAGCAGGAAATAACGACTTGATCCATTCTTTAAAGCAGGCGCCGGGTTCAGACGGCGCCTGCTTTTTCATATACATGGCATTTCCGACTCCTCCCTCATATTCTCTACATCCTCTACATTCTCTACATCCTCTGGATCTCCACGCCCACCACTCCCTACGCTGCTTTCACCTCTTCCGAATCTCCTGGCCGGTCAGGTATTTCCCCTGCCCGGACCATGTGTGCCGAAGAATGGACCACATGTCCCGCTGAGGCCCCCTGCCCGGACCATGTGTGCCGAAGAATGGACCACATGGATCGCAGAGGGCGCCTGACTGGACCATGTGTGCCGTGGAATGGACCACATGGCTCGCAGAGGCCCCCTGACTGGACCATGTGTGCCGAAGAATGGACCACATGGCTCGCAGAGGGCGCCTGCCCGGACCATGTGTGCCGAAGAATGGACCACATGTCCCGCTAAGACCCCCTGCACGGACCATGTGTGCCGTGGAATGGACCACATGTCCCGCTAAGACCCCCTGACCGGACCATGTGTGCCGAAGAATGGACCACATGTCCCGCTGGGGAGCGTAAATTCTATTCAGACGCCTTGAAATTTGGACATTTGGGAAGAAATCCGTATATTCAGAGAAATAAACTTAAACTATCATGAGAATAAACAACAAACTCTCATTCTATTTCGTGACCACCGACCATCTTACGGAGAGCATTTGGTTCAGGGATGAGCAAGATTTCAAGGTCGGGATGAATTATATCGCAATAATCTCTCTCCTCACCGGTATCAAAGTCCTGGCATTCGTTCTAATGTCCAACCATGTCCACATTGTGCTTCAATGTTCTGAAGCAGAGGCGATCTGGTTTATTAATGAATTGAAAAGGCGTTATTCTGAATATCTTAGCAGACGTTATGGTACCGTTGAGTTCCTTCGTCGTAACAAGACTGATATTCAAGAAGTTAACTTCGAAGGACAGTCGCTTGAGCGAGCGATAGCCTACACGTTGATGAATCCTGTTTCCGCGAATATATGCTTGAATGCTTCTGATTATCCTTGGAGCAGTGCCAGTTCTTATTTCAAAGTCCGTCCCTCCAACGGTATATTGTCAAGAGATCTTTCTAGGCGTGCCCGTCGCAGACTTCTTCATACCAAGTCAGATATTCCAGGAGAAACAATGATTGGGGAATATGGATACATATTGCCGGAATCATATATTCCTGTGGGATTCGTGGAATCGATATTCAGATCGCCAAAGAGACTTAACTACTTCATGGTGAATTCTTCTAAGGCCAAGAAGAGGCTGAATGGATTGGACAGTGGGGTTCCTTCATTCAAGGATCAAGTTATTCTGGCAGCTGTGCCAGACATATGCCGGACGGTTTTCAAGAAAAGGTCTGTATCTGAATTAAGTGCGCAGGAATTGGCAGAACTCATTTTTAGTATACGCCGAAGTTTCTTTGCTGACGTTAGCCAGATTGCCAGGGTGATAGGTGTTTCTTATTCTGATGTTGCAGGAATATTGGAAAGTATTTAGGCGCAATTCAGTTATTCAGATCCCCCTGACCGGACCATGTGTGCCGTGGAATGGACCACATGGCTCGCAGAGGGCGCCTGACCGGACCATGTGTGCCGTGGAATGGACCACATGGATCGCAGAGGCCCCCTGACTGGACCATGTGTGCCGTGGAATGGACCACATGGCTCGCAGAGGCCGCCTGACCGGACCATGTGTGCCGAAGAATGGACCACATGGCTCAGTGACAGAGTATGGAGATGCGTCTTTTGAAGCGGAAGGAGGAGAGGCTGAGGGAGATGGTGCAGGAGCCGGTGACTCTGATGCCCATGCTCCTTGCGGTTCCGGCGGAAGGAGGAGAGGCTGAGGGAAATGGAGCAGGAGAGGTGGTGTCGAGAGTTGTGAAGATGGAGCAGGAGAGGTGGTGTCGATAGTTGTGAAGATGGAGCTGTAGAGTGTGGCTAAGAGTGTGCAGGAGAAATAGGTGGACTGGGTCGGGAAGGCGGGGTGTGTGAGGATTGGGAAAGATGAAGGGAGAGATGAATCTTTTTGGTATATTTGTTAGAGTTAAAGCAATGGGACATGAAATTCATTAGTTGGAATGTGAACGGGCTGCGGGCCTGTGCCGGAAAGGGCGAGTTTGACAAGGCGTTCAGTGCTCTGGATGCAGATTTCTTCTGCCTTCAGGAGACCAAGCTTCAGCCGGGTCAGCTGGACCTGGAATATCTTGGTTATAAATCCTACTGGAACTCCGCCGAAAAGAAAGGATATTCAGGTACGGCAATATATTCAAAGCACGAGCCGCTCGCCGTCACCTACGGCATCGGAGTGGAAGAGCACGACCACGAGGGGAGGGTCATTACCCTGGAAATGCCTGATTTCTACCTTGTTTGCGTCTATGTCCCGAACTCCCAGGACGGCCTGCGCCGCCTGGATTACAGGATGACTTGGGAAGACTCTTTCCGGGAATATGTCCTCGGACTGGCTGCGAAGAAGGGAGTCGTCATCTGCGGCGACCTTAACGTAGCCCACAAGGAGATCGACATCAAGAATCCTACTTCCAACCGCCGCAACGCCGGCTTCACTGATGAAGAGCGCGAAAAATTCTCGATCCTTCTGGATTCAGGATTCGTGGACACCTGGAGGATGCAGCATCCCGAAGAGGTGAAATATTCATGGTGGTCCTACCGCTTCCACGCCCGCGAGAACAACGCAGGCTGGCGCATCGACTATTTCCTGGTCTCTGAAAACCTCCGGGACAAGGTCGCCGCGACGGAGATCCACAACGAGATTTTCGGCTCCGACCACTGCCCCGTGGAGCTGGAGCTAAACCTTTGAGAATTGAATAATTCATTGTATATTTACAAACTGCATGAATATGCACAGACTAAAGCAATCAAACAAATACAAAGACAAATGAAACTCGAAAAACTGTTTCTATCAATCCTTGCCGCAGCAGCGCTTTTCGCTGGCTGCAAGGAGACCGGGGAGGACTCAGAGCTCCCTTCGCTTACCGTCAACCCTACCGAGATTACGGTTGACAAGTCCGGCGGCAACCAGACGATCACCGTCAAGTCCAACCGTGACTGGACAGTGAAGGCTGACGCAGACTGGCTTGCTGTCAATCCTACTTATGGCAGTGCTTCCAAGAAGGACGCTACCGTAACGGTGACTGCGCTCCAGAATACGGGTTACGACCGTACCGGAACCGTTACCGTCAGCACTGAGTTCGACTACAAGACCATCACCGTCACCCAGCCGGGCGACAAGGGTGAGGACACCGTTGACAAGCCGGCCGGAAGCGGCACCAAGGCAGATCCTTACAATGCTGCCGGCGTGATCGCCTACATCAAGACTCTCGCAGCCGACGACCCTACCACCACAGACATATGGGTTAAGGGTATCATCAGCCAGGTCACGACCACTTTCGAAGCCAGCGGAACCTATGGCAACGCCACCTTCTACATCTCAGGAGATGGCAGCACTACGGCCGAGAACCAATTCTACTGCTTCCAGACCTATTATCTCGGCAACAAGAAGTGGACTTCCGGCAATCCTGACGTGAAGGTCGGAGACGAAGTTATCATCTGCGGAAAGGTAGTTTACTACAAGGGCGACACCCCTGAGACTGTCAGCAAGGGCGGAAGCTACATCTATTCCCTCAACGGCCAGACCGAAGGCCAGGGCGGCGGAGATGACTACCAGAACGCGGAGGCAAAGACCGTGGCTCAGTTCATCGCAGCCGCTGACGGAACCAAGTACTACAAACTCACCGGTAAGGTAAGTTCCTTCAACGCTACCTACTGCAGCTTCGACCTTACAGATGAAACCGGAAAGATCTATGTCTACAGTGTTGACAACAAGTCCGACTGGTCCGACAAGATCAAGAACGGCGGTACCGTGACCCTCGCCGGCAAGTACATGTATTACTCCGCCAAGGAGCAGCACGAAGTCGTCAACGCAATGATCCTGTCCTTCGAGGAAGGCCAGGGCGGCGGAGATGACTACCAGAATGCAGAGGCCAAGACCGTGGCACAGTTCATCGCTGCGGCCGACAAGGACAAATACTACAAACTCACCGGAGAAGTCAGCGGCTTCAACGCTACCTACTGCAGCTTCGACTTGACAGATGCCAGCGGCAAGATCTATGTCTACAGCGTGGCCAACAAGGACGAATGGTCGAACAAGGTCAAGAACGGAGGAACCGTGACCCTTGCCGGCAAGTATGACTACTATGCAGCCAAGGAACAGCACGAGGTCGTAAATGCCTATATCCTTTCCTTCGTGGAAGGCCAGGGAGGAACGGTCCAGGAGGTCAGCGTCGCAGGTGCGATCGCTGCCGAGAAGGACGCTGAACTCAAGGTCGGCCCTGCACTCGTAGTAGCAGCCGCTTCTGCCGGATTCCTGATCGAGCAGGACGGCGCAAGGCTCTATGTTTATGGCACCAATACCGTGGCTGTCGGAGACAATGTCACCGTGACCGCAACCCGCGGGGAATATGGAGGCGTGGCACAGCTCACGAACGTGTCCGATGTCACTGTCAATTCAAAGGGCAACACCGTCACTTATCCTACGGCGAAGGACATCACTTCCTCATTCGGCAGCTACAGCTCCGACTCCCGTGAATATGTGACCTTCAAGGGCACCCTCACCATTTCCGGCAACTACTTCAACATCGCAGTGGAAGGCTCCGACACCGTCATCGGTGCGCTCGTGAAGCCTAACGGGGATTATTCAGCCTTCAACGGCAAGGCAGTCACCGTGACCGGTTACTTCCTCTATTTCGCTTCCAACGGCAAGTACCTCTATATCATCGCCACCGACATCAAGGCCGATGACGGAACCAACCCTGGCGGCGGAGGAGATGATGCCAGCAAGTTCGCCAGCAACGTAACCTGGACCAACGG
>JBGVAE010000008.1:0-8922 GCA_045224215.1 Candidatus Cryptobacteroides sp.
CGCGGATGGGCATTCCTCGGGGCGAGCGCAGTTCTCGGAGCCGCTGGAAGCATCATCTACCAGGATAAGATATTCCCTCTCATTGAGATTTCTAACGGCGAATGGACAATCCCGGAAGCCAACAAGGATAAGGTGAACAATTATTTAGCCATTCTCGGAAGCCTGGCAATGGCAGATTTGGGAATACATATCTGGTCTTGCATCGATGCAGTCAGGATCGCCAAGGTAAAGAACCAGTATTTCCAGGACAAGAGAGGCAAGCACGCTTTCTCCGCAGACATCCATCCTTCAGTCAACATGGTTCAGAACGGCAACGGCGTCACCCCTACTGCAGGTATGACCCTGGCTGTGAAGTTCTAATATCCGGAATACCTATCACCAACTTACGGACGGCAGCGATGCCGCCCGTTTTTTTGTGTTTCAGAATATCATTATCTTTGCTAAGATTGGTTAGAGATGAGCGCAGACTTCGAGACAATACTCTACAAGCAGGACCTTGGCAAGGAAGACATCAAAGTCCTCCTTGCATCCTCAGGATCCCGTCAGGAAAGGCTCCTGAAACGGGGCCTTGAAGTGAAGCTGAGCCATCTGGACAATTACGTGCACCTTAGAGGGCTCATCGAAATGGGCAACGTCTGCCAGAAGGACTGCCTGTACTGCGGCCTGAGGTGCGGGAACAAGAAAGTGGCAAGGTACTCCCTGAGCGACGGAGAAATCCTGTCCTGCGCCCGTAAAGCCCACGAACTTGGCTATGGCTCAGTCGCACTGCAAGGAGGTGAACTCAACGATTCTGCACACATAGCAAGGATTGAACGTCTCGTCAAGGAAATCAAAAAGATAGACGGCGGAAGCCTGGGAGTCACACTCTCGCTTGGAGAACAGAGCGAAGAGACCTACCGCCGCTGGTTCGACGCCGGAGCCCACCGATATCTCCTGCGAATCGAATCTTCGGACGAAGGGCTATATCACAAGATCCATCCGAGGAACGGCATGCACGACTTCCACAAACGTGTCGAGTGTCTGGAAGCCCTGAAACGCATTGGCTACCAGACCGGCACAGGAGTGATGGTCGGTCTTCCTTCACAGACCTTGGGCCAACTGGCAGCTGACCTGCTGTTCTTCAAGCAGATGGATGTAGCCATGGTCGGGCTGGGACCTTATATTCCCCATCCAGACACTCCGCTTTACCGGCTGAAGGATGACATTCCTTCCAAGGAGGAGCGTATGGCTTTGACTCTCAAGATGATATCCATCCTGAGGATTATGATGCCGGAGATCAACATGGTGGCGGCTACGGCCAACCAGACCATCGACCCGCAGGGACGAGAGAAGGCCATCTCAGCCGGAGCGAACGTGATCATGCCGAACCTAACCCCCGGAGAGTATCGCGAGAGCTATTTCATTTATCCGGACAAGGCCTCAGTCAATGACAGGCCGGAGCAGTGCAAGACCGGACTGGACTTCAGGATGGCCGCAATCGGCCACAAGATCCTCTACGATGCCTGGGGAGACTCAGTGGCATTTACAAAGAAAAATTCCCAATAGATGGACAGCAATATCAAAAACCATTTGAAAGCCGCCGGAGGGCTTGCCCTGATGGCACCTCTCGCCTTAAGTCAATTCGCAACACCGGCCCAGGCTGCAAAGAAACCCAACATCGTGTTCTTCCTCGTGGACGACTACGGCTGGGTGGACAGCCAGGTCCCTTACGATGGCCGGGAATATCCCAACCATTCCCGCTTCTACACGCCCAACATGGTACGGATGGCCGAGATGGGAGTCCGCTTCTCTCACGCCTACGCCTGTCCGGTGTCCACCCCTACCCGCACCAGCATGATGACCGGGATGAATGCCGTGCACAGCCATATAACCAACTGGACATCAATGGCCAAGGACGAGCCAAGCGACGCCGTGGGAGGAACGAACGGAGCAATGACCTATGACCAGATCGCAGCCTCGACCGGAATGGACCGCCCGGAATGGAACTATAACGGAATATGCCCGGAGAGGTTCCGCCCAGACAGCGCAGACTTGGGGCTCAACCACATCCAGTTCGCTTCCCCTATGGTGCAGTTCCTGCGCGATGCCGGTTATTACACCATCCATGTCGGCAAGGCTCACTGGGCTTCCGCCGGCACTCCGGGAGCCAGCCCCCTCAACATGGGATTCGTCATCAACATAGCCGGCTCTTCAGCCGGTCTGCCGAAAAGCTACCTCTCAGAAGACAACTACGGCAATACTCCGGAGAAATGGAACCTCAGCGCCGTCCAGAACTTGTATGAATATTACGGCACGGGCACCTTCCTCACCGAAGCCATCACGCGGGAAGCCCTGAAGGCCCTGGAATGGCCTGTGGAGCATAAACAGCCGTTCTACCTCTATCTGTCGCACTTCGCCACCCACACTCCGATCCAGAAAGACAAGCGGTTCTTCCGCCGTTTCAAGGAAATGGGGCAGGACGACGGACAGTCCAAGTACGCTTCGATGGTCGAAGGGGTGGACAAGAGTCTGGGGGACGTCCTGGACTATCTAGAGGCCAATGGACTGACCGACAACACCATTATCATATTCATGGCTGACAATGGAGGGAATGCGGACGTAAAGTCGAAGGGAGGAGTCCCTCACACCCAGAACGCTCCACTGCGCGAAGGTAAGGGTTCCTGCTATGAGGGCGGAATCCGTGTTCCGATGTCGGTTTACTGGCCTGGCAAAACCAAAGCCGGAAGCATAATCGATGCTCCGGTGATGCCTGAGGACCTCTTCCCTACCATATTGGAGATGGCCGGCATAAAGAGATACAGCACTTTGCAGGACATTGACGGCCGGAGTCTCGTGCCTCTTCTCAAAGGCAAGCAGACGGGCTGGGAGCGGGACATCATATTCCATTACCCACACCAGTGGAAGCCTGAATACAGGCGCGAGGTGGACTTCCTCAGCACCATCATCCGCGATGAGTGGAAACTTGTCTATGTGATGAAAGAAAGGAAGCTTGAGCTCTACAACCTGAAGGAGGACATCGGTGAAACCCGTGACCTGGCTGCAGATTATCCGGCCAAGGTCCGGGAGCTCGCCCACGCCCTCAGCGAACGACTCCGCGCTTGGGACGCTTCGATGCCTAAGGACCGCACCACCGGAGAAAAAGTCCCTATGCCGGACGAAATCCTCGAGACTATCTGAACAGGACTTCTATGTCCGCACGGCCATCGAGGCGCACGGCTTTGAAGTCTATATAAATGCTTTCACCGACAGGATTGATGTTGAACGAGATTTCCTTTCGGTTCAACAGGACTGATGACGGTTCCCTTCCTGCCGGCAGAAGGATATGGGCACTGATGTCCTTCGCCGGAGAATCGATACAGTAACGCATACCCTCCTCAGTCAGGATATAGCGCACGTCCACTATGTCTCCTGTCTGCTCATATCCGCTGAAATACCGTAACTCGGAGTAAGGCGTCACAGGCCAGCGGGGAGAGAATCCCAGACTGCGGTACCGCTTATCCAGGTCCTCTATGCCCGCCAGACCTTCGTCTATGGCACATAGCACAGATGCAGCTCCCCACGCGGCGGGCCCTAGCTTGGCATTGGCCGGCTTGCGAGTCAGCCGGTCGTACAGGAAATAGATATTTCCTCCATCCTCTTCCATCATGTCCCGCAGGCGGCAGATGATGTCCCAGCCGTAAGACTCGTAACCGCAGTTGAATGCCGCCTTCGCCAGTTCCCCTGCAGTAAATGGGGTTATCGACCCGTTGATATAGCCAGGATGAGCCCATGCATCACCGAATTTCGGCCAGTATCGCGGATCTATCGTGAACCACTCTGCAAAAGCGGAAGTAGTGTCGCGACGTAGCATGAACTCTTCGATGATCGAGCGTGACTGCTTGAGGTCGGTGAGACCACGGTTGATGTCGTATGTATTGGATAACGTGAGACGTATATCCTCCTTATCGTCTGCCGGAGGGCATCCGAGAGGGAGCTGGTGCCTGAAAAACTTGCCGTTCCAAAGATAGGTTATGACGTTCTTCCTCAGGGTTTCAGCCCTGTTCCGCCACTCACGGGCCCTTGACTTGTGCCCCATCTCATCATTCAACCATGCGAGTTGGTTCATAGCCTGGTAGACTCCGGAATTGTCACCGTGCATGATGGACATCGGTGTCTTGTCGGTGATACGACGGTCACTGTGGCCATCAGCGGCATATGAGAAATCCCATGTGTCGATCGTGTATGCCCTTTTAACCAGTCCGCGTTCCGGGTCCCATCGTTTCGGATGGGAAGTAGAATAGTCAATCCCTCTTTCCAGCTTAGGAAGGGTGCGCCGCAACCATTTGCGGTCCCCGGTGCATTTGTAATACTCAGTGGCGCCTTCCACAACCAGATACTCTATGTCCGACTCGATGTCAAGCCGGGCCATGTAAAGGTTGTCTTCCGGAAAGAACAGTATGTCGTCTTCTCCCACGAACGACCAGTGTGGGTCGTCCATCTGTTTTATCAGTTCATAGAAGCTTCCATCCGGGCGTTGGTGATCTATGGTGAAGTCCAGATAGGGCTTTTGGTCGTATTCCCAATGCTTGGCGCCCTTCATCGTGTGGACGTGGTCGCGTATCCAGTTCTTGTACGTCGGGATAGCCTTGCCCTCGACGAACACTGTATGCCGCCCGGAGTGGATGTTGTCCCGTAGCTGCTTGATCATGAGGCCCAGCTTGGGGTCCAGGGTTGTAAGAAGTCCGGGGACTGCGAGTTCTACATTGTTGTAGGTGCCGTTCGACTTTCCCTCCACCGCCATGGCCGGAAGCGGATTGACAAAAGGAATGACAGCCCCTTCATTAAGTTTCTCAGGTCTGGTCTGTACGGTGTTCAGAGGGTTTTCCGAAACAGTAACGCATGCACTATCATGTCTGGCGCAGCAACATGCCAGGACAGGGAGTATTACCAGTATCAGCCTAATCTTGTGGTTCATAAATACAAATATAGCAGAAATCCGCATATTCCTGCATGCGTATGGACGTTGAATGGCCGGACGAAAGCCTCCGGGATAGATTGCATCTTTCGTTATTATTTCTTAAATTGCCGATTGATCGTCAAATGTTCAGCCTAATTAAATCTTTTATACAATGAATAGAATTATCACCCTGACACTCATCGCTGCACTGGCTCTCACGGCCTGCGGCCAAAACCAGAACAAGAAAGGAAAAACGGACACCGAAATGAAAACACTTGTCGCTTATTTCTCCGCGACCGGCACAACGGAAGCCGTCGCCAAGGACCTTGCAGAGGTCACAGGAGCAACCCTTTACGAAATCAAACCTGAAGTGAAGTACACCGCAGTCGACCTGGACTGGACGGTAAAGGACTCTCGCAGCTCCCTTGAAATGCAGGACAGCACTTCCCGCCCGGCAATCATCAAGGACCTGGAGGATGCTGATTCCTATGATGTCATATTCATAGGCTTCCCGGTCTGGTGGTACACCGCCCCGACCATCATCAACACCTTCATCGAGGCATACGGCTTCGAAGGGAAGACCGTAGTATTCTTCGCCACATCCGGAGGAAGCAATATCGATAGGGCAAACAAAGAGTTCATGGCAGCCTACCCGAATATCAACTGGAAGGCCGGAAAGACCTTGAACAACGAATCCAAGGAAGAAATCAAGGCCTGGGCTGAAGGCTTAAGATAAGTCACCTGCAATATGACGACAAGAGCAAGTTGATGATAAGAGAAAAAATGACTATATTAGTACGATTATTCCAAACACAATGAAATCATCAAATATCATCTTGGTCGCCGTTGGTATCGTACTGCTGACAGCATGCGGTGGGCCGAAGGGGAACAAAACAGAGAACGAAACTGAAGAACCTATGTACAAGTCATTCCTCGAACTGGCGGAGGCCCGCTTCTCCGTCCGCAGTTATGCAAAGACTCCCGTCGAGCAGGAAAAGATCGATGCCATCCTGAAGGCAGCCAAACTAGCCCCGACGGCAAAGAACCAACAACCGCAGTATATATACGTACTGAAAAGTCCTGAAGCCATCGCCAAGGTGAATGAAGTCACTTCACGGGCCTACAAAGCCCCGGTCGTGTTCGTGGTATGCTACGACAAGGACATCGCCTGGAAGAATCCCCTGAACGGAGACCACACTTCCGGCGAGATGGATGCTTCCATAGTAGGTACGCACATGATGCTAGAGGCCGCCGAGCAAGGACTTGGAACATGCTGGGTAGAGTGGTTCGACCCGGTTAAATTGGCCGAGGCCTTCGATATTCCTGAAAACCTTTGCCCGGCATTCCTGCTGGACTGCGGCTACCAGGCAGACGGTGCAGCACCTTCTCCTATGCACTATGCATCCAGGGAGGTCAACGATTTCGTAAAGGAACTTTAAAGTATCACTCAAATGAAAAAGACGCTAGGCAGAAGGGATTTCATGAAGGTGCTGGCCGGGACCGGCGCCCTGATCGCCACTTCGCAGCTACCAGTCCTGGCAGAAGAAAGACCGGTACAGACCGGAGCCGCAACCGGAGGAAAGAAAACACAGGGGCGTGAACTTATGCAGGACCGGCCGGAGATATTCCCGGAGCGCGGAAGGTTCGAGAGGCTCGCCATATGCTATGCCACGGTGGAGATAGGGCTCGAAAAACCGTTCTCGATATTGCACATTTCAGATACACATCTCACGGCAGCATATTCGGATGAAAACCAGAACAAGCTGACTCTCAACGAAAGACGTACCAAGACTTTCGGAGGAAGGCAAGAAGAGGCTCTCAGGGACTCCCTTTCATGGGCCAAGCAGCACGTGGACTATGTAGTGCACACGGGGGATCTCATTGACTGGCAGAGTGAAGCCAATTTCGACTTGGTGAAGAAGTACTTCGGAGAAGGGATGACCGGTTCGCTCGGCAACCATGAATTTACTCCGGACATGTGGCTCAGCGATCCGAAAGAGGAGCACAACGAGGAGTTCAAGAACCTCTCAAGGGAGAAACTCCAGGAGGTCTATCCTTTCGACATAAGCCTGCAGTCACAGGTCGTGAACGGAGTCAACTTCGTCACCCTGGACAATGTCTATGGATATGTCACCAAGAAACAGGTCAGACAGTTCAAGAAAGAAGTCAGCAAGGGGTTGCCGATAGTCCTCTGCATGCACGTACCGTTCTACACGGACAACATCTGGCGGGCTGACCACCGCTACTGGAACGAAGCAGGCAAGATGGAAAGCGGTGACCTTCCGGAAGTTACAGGAGATTTCAAGAGACAGATGGAAGACCCTGTCACCTCCGGCTTCGTGGAATATCTGAAAAAGGAGCCCCTTCTTAAGTGCATCCTCTCCGGACACCTCCACATTTCAATAGAAGACCAGTTCTCCCCTACCTGCCGGGAATATGTCACCGGAAGCAATTTCCTGTTCCACGGACGGGAGGTAATCTTTATCTAAACAATGAAAAAGCGGATAATCACAGTCTCGGTGATGTGCTCGGACCTCATGAATCTGGGCCGGGACATCGAAATCCTCGAAGCAAACGGAGCAGACTGGCTGCACATCGACGTGATGGACGGCCACTTCGTTCCGAACCTTACCTTTGGCACCGATGCCATAAAGGCCATCCAGTCCAAGGCAACCATTCCGGTGGACATCCATCTCATGGTCACGGATCCGGAATTGATATTCAGCCACTTCAGCCTCCGGAAAGGAGACCTGCTGTCAGTCCATGCGGAACTTGACAGGAGCTACGAGGCTTTGAGCGAAGAGGTGCGCGGCCTGGGCGGCAAGTTCGGAATATGCCTCAACCCGGAGACCCCTCCGGAAGTCCTCGAGCGTCATCTGGGGCATTTCGATTTCGTGATGCTGATGACCGTCCACCCGGGCTTCGCCGGAGGAAAGCTGGTCGAAGGCGCCATGGAGAAAGTGGGAGTGACAAGGCAATGGCTGGACGCCCATGGATGCGAAGATGTCCCGATCAGCGTTGACGGAGCGGTGAGCGTTGAAAGGGCGCATTACATGGCCGGACTCGGAGCGGACATTTTCGTCGGCGGAACCGCCGGCATCTACAGGAAGGGGATGGACATCCGCGACACCATCCCTGAATTCAGGAAAGCAATCGATTTCTAGGAATATGCAGACAAACAAATCCTTGAAGTACTGGCAGTGGCGCACGATCGTCGTCACGATGATCGGCTATGCCATGTTCTATCTGGTAAGGAAAAACTTCTCGTTCTCGATGCCCGGCCTCCAGGCCGACTTCGGCATCACAAAGACGCAGCTCGGAATTTTCCTGACCCTCCATGGAGTCATCTACGGCCTCTCGAGGTTCGTGGTAGGAATAATCACCGACCGGAACAGTGCCAGGAAGGTGATGTCCCTGGGATTGATGCTCTGCGCCATAGTCAACATCCTCTTTGGAACGAGTGACGTAGTAGCCGGCTGGGTGATCTCACTGGCCGGTAAGGCCGGCAACGGAGCTGCCATAGCATCTGTCCTGGTCTATATCATGGGCGCCCTATGGCTGGTCAACGGCTTCCTGCAGGGAATGGGAGTACCTCCTTGCACCAAGACCCTTACCCAGTGGATACATCCGAGAGAACTAGCTACCAAGATGAGCATCTGGAACATGTCCCACTCAATCGGAGCCGGACTGGCGATGGCCCTCTGCGGTTGGTTCATCATGCCTCACCTGGGAATCAATATGAGCGCGGACCCGGACACCGTGGCCATGATTGCTTCCAATGTCAAACTGGATCCGGCCGATCCGAAGGTGCTGGCCTTCGCCGAGCATTTCGGAGCCTGGAGATGGTGCTTCCTGATCCCGGCAGCTGTAGCCGTACTCGGCTCGATATTCCTCCTGATATTCTTCAAGGATTCTCCTTCCGACGTGGGTCTTCCTGAGGTAGTCGGGAAGAAGAAGGCCATAGTAACCACACCGGAAGAGGCTGC
>JBGVAE010000009.1:0-15986 GCA_045224215.1 Candidatus Cryptobacteroides sp.
CAGTCCAAGCAACGCGACGGACAAGGCGGTGAGCTGGCAATCCAGCAATACGGCTGTAGCCACGGTGGACCAGGACGGCAAGGTGACAGCAGTCAATCTGGGTAATGCGACCATAACAGTAACCACCAAGGATGGCTCCAAGACGGCCACTTGTTCGGTAACGGTAAAGAGGCCGGCCAACACGGAGCCGATCGGCGATGACGGGAACGAACACGGATGGGATTAAACAACACGACATTATGAAGTGCCTGAAATATACATACTGGTTATTGGCAGCCTTGATGGTTTCCTGCTCCGTCCAGGAAACGGAGGTCCCGGTTCCAGGGACCGAGGATGACGATGTGGAATTCCATGCCTCAATAGAAGGCGAACCGTCAAGAGCCTACGTAGATGAGAGGCTTCAGGTTCTCTGGAATGCCGACGACAGGGTGTCCATATTCAATAAGAACACCTCCAATCACGAATATGCCTTTACAGGGAACGATGGTGACAATTCCGGAACATTCTCCAAGGTACAGAATGGGAACTCATTGACAGGCAATCCTTTGACTCTTGTTTATTCTGTATATCCATACCAGGAATCTAACAAGATAAGCGAAGACGGCATCCTTACGGTAAATCTTCCGGCAAAGCAGGCATATCGTGAGGATTCCTTCGGAAGGGGAGCAAATACGATGATTGCCATATCCAGGGACAATGAATTGATATTCAAGAACCTTTGTGGCTATCTTGCAATCAGCCTGTATGGTAAGGATGTCACCGTCTCTTCTCTCACGATCAAAGGGAACAATGGTGAACTCCTCGCCGGAAGCGCCTCTGTCACAGCAATCTTGGACTCGATACCATCTATGGTTTTCAATGCCTCCGAAGCCACAGACGAGATTACCATGGAGTTCGACGAACCGGTGAAACTAGGCTCGTCGGCAGAAGAGGCGACGACATTCTGGTTCGTAGTCCCTCCGACCGTCTTCAAGAATGGTTTCACGGTAACGCTCAAGGACGACAAAGATGGCGTATTCGATAAATCCACCAGGAGCAGCCTTGAAATCAGAAGGAGCATCCGCTCGAGGATGTCAGCGTTGGAGGTTGAGCCTATCCCTCATAAGAACTTCCAGCCTCTCACTCTGGAAGCCATCGAAGACGGGACTGTCACTCTCATGAATCCATTGGATTTGACCATCGAATACAGCATAGACAGCACGGAATGGGTCTCCACTGCAACTTCCGCCAGCATCGCTTTGAAACAAGGCCAGAAGCTGTTCTTCCGAGGAAACAATGAGGCTTACGCGAAGTTTGCGAACTCTTCTTACACGGCTACCAGGATCTCAAGCAATTCACCTTGCTACGTATACGGGAATATCATGAGCCTTTTCGATTCCAATGATTTCCCGAAACTTAAGCGCCTGGTAGGGGAGTGCGCCCTGGCCATGCTCTTTATGAGCAACCGTCAGATAAGGAACCACCCCGAGAAAGATCTTTTGCTTCCTGCAACTGAATTGTCATCCAGCTGCTATTATCGGATGTTCGACGGCTGTACATCATTGACCAAGGCTCCTAACCTTCCGGCCGCGACGCTTCAATATTCTTGCTATGGCCTGATGTTCTACGGGTGTACCTCATTGACCAAGGCGCCGGACCTCCCGGCGGAGACCCTGGACAATTATTGCTATGACAGGATGTTCTACGGGTGTACTTCATTGACCGAGGCGCCGGACCTCCCGGTTGAGACCCTGGCCAATTATTGCTATAGAAGGATGTTCTCCGGGTGTACGTCATTGACCAAGGCACCTGACCTCCCGGCCACGACACTGCAAATTGTTTGTTATGAAGGCATGTTCTCCGGCTGTACGTCATTGACCAAGGCTCCTGACCTTCCGGCGGAGACTTTGGCTGATTATTGCTACAATCAGATGTTCTCCGGGTGTACGTCATTGACCAAGGCTCCTGACCTCCCGGCGGAGACGCTGCAATATTATTGTTATTACGAGATGTTCTCCGGTTGTACGTCATTGACCAAGGCACCTGACCTCCCGGCGGAATTCCCGGCCAGAGGTTGCTATACAGGAATGTTCAAGGGCTGCTCCAACTTGAGCTACATCAAGGCAATGTTCCTTCCAGGTTCATCGGACGGATCACCATTTACCGAGGATTGGGTCCAGGGAGTTGCGCCGCAAGGGACTTTCGTGAAGAACTCGATGGCAGTCTGGGACATAACCGGAGCAGATGGCGTGCCGGAAGGATGGAACATAAATAAAGAAGAAGGCAAGTTCGTCTATGATGTCATGCTCTATAAGAAGCATACCAAGGGGAAGGCGGGAGTCCCGCTTGTGATCCTCTCAGATGGATTCATTTCAAGTGAACTCCAGACATTCCGGCAGCATGCGATGGAGTGTTATGATTTCCTGTTCACGGTCGAACCATATAAGACATATGCCGAGTACTTCGACGCTTTCATCTTGAGCGTTCCTTCCGAGGAGTCGGGAATCAGTGAGACTGACGGTAACGGGAAAATCACCAAGTATGTCAACAGTTACTTTGAAACCCGTTGGGGCGCGAACTCCTATAGCGATATGTCTTCGAATGCCGACAAGATCTGGAGTGTGGTCAGTCTGTGCATCTCCCTTGATGAGAATCAGGCACATGGCCAGATACCTGTCGCTCTACTGGTGAATGATACTAGATATGGCGGAATGTGCATAAGCTATTCTTCGGGGAAATCCTATTGTATAATCCCTTATGCTTATGCCGGGCGGCCCATCTATTGGGGTTATCCTGGTTATCAAGCCAGCAGTGATGAAGATGGCGCGATGGTGGTGGAGAAGACTCCTTCATCAGTGTATTCGGAATTGGGCCGTTCACGAGGTGATTGGAAGAATACTTTTATCCACGAATTCGGAGGGCACGGTTTCGGAAGGTTGGGAGATGAATATTGGTATGGTGACATGTTTTCTTTCAAATACTGGACAAGTGCGACTATTTCAGGTCATAGATGGAGTGTCCCGATGCGTCTGAACCTGTCGGCCAGCTACGACACCGTTCCTTGGCAGGAATTCCTGGACCATTGGGATGAACTCGTAGCCAAGGATGCCCATTACAGTCGCATAGGGAAATTCCAGGGAGGGAATGTTGTAATGTTCAAGATCTGGCGCAGCGAGAAGACCAGCTGCATGATCGACAACAGGCCGTATTTCTCGGCCTGGCAGCGCTATCTGATCGCCAAACGTATAATGACCCTTGCCGGCGAAGGGGAAAACTTCTCGTTCGATTCCTGGCTTGCCCTTGACAAGACGGACGATCCTCTCCGTGACAATGAATCATCCAGTACGACCAGAAGCATTGTCACCGGACCGATCCATTTCGCGCCGCCTCTGCCGCCTCCTGTACTGATCGAGGACGAGTAGAATACTTGAGATTGAAGATAATTAGTATATTTGAAGTGTAGCATCTTCAGGTGTCGTTAGTAAGGTTATTAGAATAAAGTTTCAACTATGCTGGAAGATCTGCGAGAAGCGGTGCTGGAGGCCAATCAGGAGTTGGTCCGTCAAGGACTTGTCCTCTACACTTGGGGCAATGTTTCCGGGATTGACCGGGAGAAGGGGCTCGTTGTCATAAAGCCGAGCGGTGTTCGTTATGAGGATTTGACGGCGGACAGTCTTGTGGTCGTCGACCTTGACGGCCGGACGGTCGAGGGGCATCTGCGCCCTTCATCCGATACTCCCACACATATCGAGCTTTATAAGGCCTTTCCTTTTATCGGCGGGGTTGTCCACACCCATTCCACGCAAGCAGTTGCCTGGGCCCAGGCCGGAAGGGATATTCCGGCGCTGGGGACAACCCATGCTGATTATTTCCACGGACCGGTCCCTTGTACCGGCAACCTTGCTCCCGAGGAGATTGCCGGGGATTATGAAGCTGCCACAGGACGCTTGATAGCCAGGACTTTCCTGCACTTGGACCCTATGGAAACGCCAGCTGCTTTAGTAAAGAGCCACGGCCCGTTCTGCTGGGGCAGGGATGCTGCCGAAGCGGTGTATCATGCCCGAGTCTTGGAAGAGGTTGCGCTTATGGCAAGGCTTACCCTCGACCTTAATCCTGATGCCGTGTTCCAGAAAGAACTCGAAGACAAGCACTACGCAAGGAAGCACGGTCCGGCGGCTTATTACGGTCAAGGAAAAGGAGGTAAAGAATGACTATAATAGAAAAGGCATTGCAGAGGACCACTGATACGAAGGCGTTGTTCCTGGGTCCCGGAGTCATCATCAAGACTGCCCAGATGTTCAAGGAACTTTTCCCTGGGAAGAAGGGCGTAGTCGTAGCGGATACGAACACCTTCCGTGTCGCGGGAGAACAAGTGGATTCGATTCTGGAAGAGTCCGGCCTGAAGGCAGCCGAGCCTTTCATATTCGATGATCCCGACCTGTTTGCTGAATGGGGATTTGCGTGTCGGTTGAAAGATTATCTCTCCGGAATCGATGCCATCGCGGTCGCTGTCGGTTCCGGGGTGATCAATGACCTGACCAAATATGTCTCCTACACTCTTGGCCGGAGGTATATGATAGTCGGCACGGCTGCTTCAATGGACGGATATACCGCATATGGAGCATCTATCAGCATAGACGGGAACAAACAGACGCTAGATTGTCCGGCACCGAAGGGTATGATCCTTGACCCGGTAATTTCGGCCCAGGCCCCTAAGGAACTTGCCGCCTCTGGATATGCGGACCTGATAGCGAAGATTCCTGCAGGAGCAGACTGGATGATTGCAGAAAGCATAGGCGTCGAACCTATCGATCCTTTTACCTGGGATCTGGTCCAGCGGAACCTGCGAGCTTCATTGTCGGCACCCGACAAGATAAACGCAGGAGATGTCCAGGCGACGGAAGCACTTGCCGAAGGCTTGATCATGAGTGGCTTTGCTATGCAGGCCCTGCAGTCTTCGCGCCCTGCATCGGGAACAGAACACCAATACTCCCATTTCTGGGATATGGACGGTCTTTGTCTGGGCGGCAAGCACGTATCCCACGGATTCAAGGTTGGAATCGGGACCCTCGTTTCGACGGCCAGCCTGGAATTCCTGATCGACTATCCGGTCAATACAATAGATATTGAACGAGCCGTTTCAACCTGGCCGGATTGGGACAGTATGGAAAGACGGATCCGTATGCTCTTTGACGGGAAGCCTGCGCATCTGGCCAGGGCCCTCAAGGAAACCCGTGATAAATATGTCGGAAAAGATGAACTCGGAAGGCAATTGGAAGCTTTCGTCCATCATTGGCCTGAACTGAAGGAAAAAGTACGCCAGCAGATATATCCATTCGAGACTGTCCATGATTACCTGCGCAGGGTAGGGGCTCCGGATGAGCCGGAACTGATTGGAATCAGCCGAGAGCGGTTGCGTGACACTTTCAGGCGGATACCGTATATGCGGAGCCGTTTCACGAACGCCGACATCATCTACCGCCTTGGCATCCAGGATGAGCTGGAAAACTACCTCTTCGGTCCGGGAGGCCATTGGGAGATAGCCTGACCGACGGTTTATTCCTTCCTCGTTCTCCTGGCGACGATGCTTCCCTGGATGCTGAACGGGTAGGAGCGTCCGTCAACATGTTTCATGGAACCCGATCCCTGGTAAGTAAATGTCAAGACTTCGGCCTCGAAAGTGGCCGTACCGAATGTGTAATTCACGTAACCGTCACTGCTGCTTTCTTTTACAGGGTCGATAGTCAACTGGTTGCCGGTGACGGTAGCAGTCGTCTTCCAAGGATTGGAGAAGTCTACCTTGTTGTGGGAGACCTTGTTTATGACGAAGGCTCCGTTGTCGGTGTACGAACCGCTTGAAGGCCCCCATGAAAGTTGATAACTATCTTCGTATGAATATGCCCCGACAAATGTATTAGCCGGATCGAGGCTATCATCTCCTTTGCAGGATGAAATGGTGCAGGCCACAGCGAGAAGCAAAAACAGGAAGAGTCTTTATTTCATAATAAATAAAGGTTTATCATATTCACTATTCAATCACTTCGATATAGAAACTGAAGGGGCGGAATCCGTCATTGCAGCTTATCATCGCGCTCATCGGATCCTTCATCCAGCCGTCGTAGAAGTTGCCTTCTCCGCGCGACAGGGATTCCACGAATTCCTTCATAGAACCCCATGCAGAAGGACACAGGCCCTCGGGACGCTTTCCGTCCACCGATATCCACACTTGCCCTTCCTTTACATTGCAGGTATGCTCGATAGGATTCTCATAACGTTCTATGAGATCCTTGTAAACAGTCTGGCGCAGAGCCGTAATCCTGACCTTCTTCATTACTCATCCGCGATAATGAAACGAATATAACGATTATTTCGGGAATCATGAAGAAATGGTGGCTCAAGACGGTACGGACCGGCGGACACGAAGGGTTTGGATGATGACCGAAATGATGATTAGGAAAACTCCTGACCAGAAGGAAAAGTTCACTTCCTGCAGTTCTCCGAACAGGATTGCAGCTAATGCTATGCTGTAGACCGGCTCCAGATTGTAGGCGAGGCTTACCGTGAACGCCGATAATGAGCGCAGGGCCTGCAGCTGGAACAGGAAGGGGAGTACGGTGAAGATTGAACCGAGCAACAGGAGCCAGAGGATGTCAGTTTGCCGGGGTACTATTTCGGCCACCGGAAGGAAAGGAATCAGCAGTGACAGGAAGAATACACCTCCGATGAGTTCGTTCAGGAGCATGGTGGCACTGTCCTGTCCCGTTCTTTCAGCCACGTTTATATTCAAAATGGCAAACAGGGCATATAGTGCAGCTGACAGCAATCCAAGGGCGATTCCGAGCCGGTAGCGGATATCCAGGCTGAATATGAGCAGGACTCCGGAAATGGCGATGAAACTGATGAGAACCTCTATCCAGGAGATCTTTTTACGGTTGATGAGGGGATCCAACAGTGTGGCGAAGAAACTGGACGTGGCGATGCACACAACTCCGACAGAAACGTTGGATGCCTGGATGCTGGCGTAGAACGCCACCCAGTGCAAGGCCAGTATCGCTCCACATCCTGCGATCCTGGCGAATGCATTCCAGGAGAGTCTATGCAGCCGTCCGGTAAGACCCAGGACTATTGCGAGAGTTGCTACGCTGACCATTATCCTGTACCATACCAAAGGCAAACCTCCGAGAGAGATAAGCCTTCCGAAGATGCCGGTCCACCCTGCCAGGAACACGGCGGCGTGGAGGATGACCAGGGTCTTTGCTTTCATGAATACAAATATAATACTATATTTGTCATGGTATGAACAAGTTGAAATTATTGATCCTAACACTGTTGACCATGGTTGGTATCGTTGGATGTGCCCCGAAGCAGCAGGATGACAGCCAGGTCGTCCTGAAGACTATCTTCTCCCGTAAGAGCGTCCGCTCTTACACTGACGAACCTGTTTCTCCTGAGCAGGTGGAGACCCTATTGAAGGCAGCCATGGCAGCTCCTTCCGGCAGGAATCTGCAGGCCTGGCGCTTTGTCGTGGTAAGGGAGCAGGCCGTTAAGGAGAAGCTTGCTGTCGGCTTTAACAAGATGATTGCCAAGGCCCCGGTTGCCATAGTCGTTTGCGGGCAGGTCACCAATGATGGAGGGGAGCCGAATAACAACTGGACAGCAGATTGCGCTGCCGCTACGGAGAATCTGCTCCTGGCTGCCGAGGCCCTTGGCCTTGGCGCAGTGTGGACGGCATGTTATCCATATGAAGACCGGATGACGCCTACCATCGAGGCTCTTGCCCTTCCGGACAACGTCAAGCCATACTGCATCGTTCCCGTCGGCCATCCGGCCGGCGATGACAAGCCGAAGGACAAATGGAAGCCGGAGAATATCCATTACGACAAGTGGTAGCGGACTGACAAAGTGGTAGCGAACCGACACGGATCCTGGCAGTTAAGTCATTGACTATTAATCAAATCACTTGAGCAACGGTGCCCAAAATAGTACGGTTGCAAAGTTCTATGCCTGATTATGGATAAGTTATCTGCCAGGCCTGATAGAATTCCAGAAAAAGTATGCCAAACAGCTGCACGGTCATGCCTCCTGCAGGGCCGTGAGAGGCAGAACGTTGTGCACCACCCGTCAATTTCGGCCCTGGCTGCACGCTGACCTGCCCTGCAGGGCCGTGAGAGGCCTGTTGTCGTGCAGCAGTTTGGCGAAATGGCGTCGCCGCCGTAATATGCGGCCTCCGGTGGCTTCATGACTGAGGGTAGCGGTCCATAAAATGGCAGACTACCTTCAAATACGGCCATTTTTGAGGGTGGCGGTCCAGTCCGTGGGACGTTACCTGCACCGCGAGGATGACGGTGAGCAGTCGAAAGGGGAGATCTCCGGTCGAGCCGGGCCGACGTATAACAAAAGACACCCGCATTTCTGCAGGTGTCTTTTTTGGAGTGAGGACTGGCAGATTTGAACTGCCGACCTCTTGCCTGTCAAGCAAGGATTAGGCCTCTAAAAATTTTTGCTTTTTATTTGAAAATCATTAACTTCGCGCAGTTGTGTGGCACATTTGGTTATAAGGCTTTTATACTGGTTTAAAGCCAAAACTGCGACTAAACTGCGACTAATACTGCGACTAATGGCAAAAATAAGGACAATTCTGAAAAGCGCAAAAGATTCCGATGGGAAGCATCCGGTATTGCTTATGCTCTCCGATCGGGGGAAGCGTTCCTACTTCGCGACAGGATTCTCTTCGGATGAGAGCAAGTTCGATGATAGCAATGAAGGCGGTGGCAGGTTCCTTCAGGGGAGAGGAGTCAAATCCTTCACTGTGACAAGGAAGGAGGAGGATGGAAGTTTGGTGGAATACACCAACAAGGAAGCCAATGATGCTTTGGCTGATTTGGAGAGAAGGGCCTCTGCTATCCTTAAGGGTTATAATGAGAAGCATATTGATTGGAGTATGGACCAGTTCAGGTCTGACTTCGTTAATGCTCCCAAAAGGGACACCTTCCTAAGGTTCGCCGAGGACGTTGTGGAGAAAGAGTACCGTGAAAGAGGACAGTATTCAACAGCTGATACAGTCAAGTATACCATTATCTCCCTGAAGAGGTTTGACCATTCCCTTGCGAAAAGAACATTCCAGGAAATAACGCCAAAATACCTTGAGAATTATGATAGTTTCTGTCGGGGCGAAGGAGCTTTACCAGGCACGATTAGCATAAGGGTCAGGGTCATCAAACGGATCTTCAATATTGCTATTCGAGATAAGGTTGTCCCTCGCGACCAATACCCTTTCAGTAATGGAGCCGATGACGGGAAATACAAACCTCCTCAGTCCAAACTCACAAAGACTAATCAGTTTTTGCCGATTGAGAGTCTGAAGCTATTGGCTAACCATACTTTTAATAAGGCGTATTATGAACGGGATAAGCATCTTTTCTTGTTCTCTTTCTACTGCATGGGAATAAACTGGAAGGATATGGCGCAGCTGACCAATCGTAACTTCCATAAGATTACAACGACAGAAGGGGAGGAAAAGACAGTCCTGAGGTATCGTCGTTCAAAGACTCAAGGTGAATTTGAGATTCTGGTTGTTCCGAATATCCAAAAAGAATTAGATTGGTTCAAGGAAAATACAAAGCTTTATTCGGATTATGTCCTTCCGATAATTACGAAGAAGATCAGTCCGGAGAAAATCAACGGTTACTTGTCTCAGAAGAGGAAAAGGTTCAACCATGCACTGAAGGCAATTGCCAAGGAGCTGAAATTACCTGAAAGTCAGCTTAGCATGACCAGTTACCATGCACGCCATAGTTTTGCCATGGCTCTTTTGGACAAAGGCAAGTCAGTCGAGATAATAAGCCAAGCACTTGGACATCAGTCCGTCGAGACGACTAAACACTACCTTGCGAAGTTCAGTACGACCAAGATGGCTGAGGAGACGGACATCGACCTGTCAGAATAGAAAGCCTATAAACGCAATAATCCCACACACCGAGATGGTATGTGGGATTATTTTTTCTTTTATGACTTGAATGATTCGTCCATCATTTGGACAAGGGCTGAAAGGACGCGCTTTCCTGGAATGGCTTTGTGGTGAGGCCCTATCGTTAGTGAGATCTCAGTCTCGTTCTTCCGCGCTATCAATTGATTGTCGTGGACTTCCTTCTCTGCCCCATAGTAATCCGCCAGCCAATCAAAATCACTCATGAGATTGGGAAGTTCTCCGGGAGAGATGAGGCCCCTAACTACCTGAGGGCCATTGGTGATCGTGTAAAGCCTGTTCATCGCCTACCTCCTTCTGCTACCCACTGCTGGAGCGTCGCAGTGTCGAACATCAACTTGCCACCTACTTTGAGTGCTCCGGGTACCTGGCCCCTGGAGTGCATCTGATACAGGCTGTTCTTGGTGTACCCTGTAATCTCTGAAGCCAGTTCAACTGCTACTTTCTCGGGATACCGAGGAGACTCTTCAGCCTGACGCTGAAAAGCCTCCTTGACGGCATCCTCTACAATGGTTTGAAGGAGTTCCTTCAGGCCTAGCAGAAGGGTTTCACTACTCATGTGCCACCTCCTGTTTCTTAGCACCGAAGAATTCGAACTCATCCTCGAAGAGAGGATCCACAAACATGCGGATTTTGGAGCCATAGGCCTTCAATCCTTCCATTCGGATGGCATTGCATACCATCTTGCCTTCAAGGATTAGGTGCTGGGCAACAGTGAGAGGATTCACGCCTGCATCCTTGCAGGTATCCTTGAAGTCCCACACTCGGATGAGCTTTTCGGTCTCATCAATTAGCCATATCCAATAACGTGTTGGATCTGGGATCCATTCCTTATGCGCAGCTAGGGCTTCCTTGATACAGGCTTCTTTTCCCTCGCTTGTCTGGAATGAAGAAGGGAGGCTCATAAATCTGCGCTTGGCAGATTGACTGATTTTCCACTCGGGGGCAAGCTCGTAAGCCTTACGGACGATTTTCTCCTCTGGGCTTTCTTCGATTGGTTCATCGTTTTTGCTCACCTTCTCTTGTTGGTTCATTCCCTTGTTGGAAATGTTGCCATTGATCAGATTCCTTTTGGCAGCCTTCGCCTTGCGAGACTTACCATTCTTTTTACCATAATACTTCATATGGAATAACTAAGTGGGCTGTTAAGGCGCTCGGTCATGAGCATCCAGGCTCGCTCCTCTCCCTGGTTAAACATTTATTATTAGGTGCCGGATTAATGGCTCCGGCGGGCCCTTATACTAGCAGGTTTGAGAACACCTGCGTCTGAAGCATGGCCCTAGTCGAGGACCATCGTTATCCTCACGTTGTTGTCTGTGATAACGAAGAACCGGTCATTCCGGATCTCTGAGGTGATGTGTCTTGCACCAACCTCAGCCATGACCTCGGCAAGGAGTCGAGTACTTTCCACACATGCGGCTGACATGTTCTTGTACTCTTGTGGAATGATCTGTTGTTCACGAGATCCAGGTCTCTGAACAACTGTGAGGATGAAGCAGGATGAGGACTTGTCATACCTGCTGAAAGATTCGATCCACTCGGATATATCCAAGCTGAGCTCTTTCTTGTTGATCTGTGAGGCGTATGCCTGAAGAATGTTGTTGTACTTGTTGAAATGTGCCTGTGTGCCGGCAAAAGAATTAATATTATACATAATTAAATAACTGCGAGGTTCGGAGGTGGCCTCTCCTCTGGCACTTTACTTCGGCAGCTCATTCCGTCCTGGATCTTAGGTTCCGGGGGACCTTGAACTCTTGAACCAGACTTCCACCGGTACTCATCAGGATTCTCTCTTGACCCTGGCCGCGTCCCCTTGGCTTCGGGTCCCTCAGTCTCTCGCTTCTCCTGCCTTTCCCGGCTTGCTCCAGCCGATCACTTAGGCGTTAATCTCTCCGTCGGCTTTTTACGGTAGCCGTCTGGAACCTCCGAGTTGTCAATGAGCTTGTTTGACTTACTTACCGGAAAGGAGAGGCGGAAACGACGGAAACTGAGTTTTTTAAATATGTTGGGTTTTATAACCCTTTTTAAACCATTGATAATGAGCTATAACGAAAGAGCCGACCAGCATCACTGATCGGCTCTTTTTTTTAATATGTTGTTATTGGCTATTCGGGATTGAAAAGCCAGCGTTCTCTAGCTTCGTTAAATGGAATGATTTTTAATTCCTCTATAGACACTTCTCTTATCTCTGGGGTGAATATCTTGGGATCACCCTTCTGTCTTTGGATATTGTTGATAGTCGACTTGATCACATCGTCCTTGTATTCCCTGCCTCCACTATCTTTCAAATCCATCAAGGTCAGCAGCCTCTGAAGGAACTGGCAAAGATTCTTAGGAGCCCTAGCTGTAACCAATCCTTTGTCCTTGAACAGATTTGCCACACCGTTAATGATTGCGGAAGCAACCTTATTTTCGATCTTCCTACCCTGGTCCTTTTTCAGGAACTTGTCTGCCTGTTCTACACTTGTGACATCAGGGATGCAATTCGGGAAGAGATGATAATCCATGAGAGCTTGGAACCATCTAAAGTAATCCTTCAATTCGATACTATCCGAGCCAATCTTGACTGTGACTGGTTCTTCAGTCTTATGGTTGGCCATGAATCGGTACAACTGGACAATATCCTCCTCGATGCATTTCCACCGGAGATAATCCTCTTCCTCTTCCATCTCATATTCCTCATACCTTTGGAACAGATCACCATAGTATAGGTTTGCGACAGTCCAAAGCAAACTAACATACTCTTCCACATCCCCTACTTGATTGAATGATGCCTTGATAAAAGCGTCTCTAATCTCATCGTAGGTGACATATGCAGTCAGTTTGAACTCCCTTTCTGGATCATCTTCCAAGAGTAACAGTTCCATGTCCAGGTTGGGATGGTTGAGACCGAAGTAATCCTTCATTTTCTCAACATAAGGTTTCATCTCCTCCAGTCTTAAAGAATAAGCATATATCTGTTTTGGTTCTTCTTTTATTGGTTCCTCTTCCTGGGCAGATTCATTTATCTGCTCTTCTTCGTGGCTTTCCTCCTCATTCATGCTTCTCAGAGCATTAACAGCTCTTTCTTTCCTTTTCTGGACGAGTTCACGCCGGCTTTCATCCCAGCCTAACTTTTCCAATGCGTGGTCAGTATAGGAATTCCCGCTCAATAGAAAGCACTCTATGATAATCCTATCTTCTGGGTTGAGACGTTCTATATATGAGGACAACTTGTTTTTCTTTTCTCTCTTCTCGTCATCATCTTCTTGGTTAAATGAGCCTGTCTGAGCACCAGTAAAATCATAATTACCACTCAACGAATCTTCATCTTCGGATAAAGCCTTTCCTCCTTCATTGTAACTCTCATCAAGGGAAAACTTCATGTTAACGCCAGT
This sequence comes from Candidatus Cryptobacteroides sp., assembly GCA_045224215.1. Lineage (GTDB taxonomy): Bacteria > Bacteroidota > Bacteroidia > Bacteroidales > UBA932 > Cryptobacteroides. Next base: position 13,342 of record JBGVAE010000009.1, read on the forward strand.
TGCGGTTACTTCTTTCCCAATCTCAGTATATATCTGGTTTCGGAGTATCGTGTTTAGATATGTCTTTATTGAAGCCTTAGACTCGTTTTCTGGATCATAAGTCTTATATGCCTTTTCTAAAGCCTTGCTAATGCTTATATCCTTGACTAAATCGAGATCAATGGAAGCATCCTGTTCACCATAGTTCTCGATATAGCTAGCAATGGCAATTTTTGCTGATTTCTGGGCGAAACCAATATACTTTCTACAGAAAGCATCGTATGATAGATCGGTTATCATGACTGCGAAACTTAAGCGATATACAAGATACTAACTTCTCGTCAATAAACAATCGCAGCACTTCTCATCACCCTCCATTCCAACCTCAATCCTCCTCTCTCGTCATTTCCGGAACTAATTGAAAATAAGTAAATTATATTTGGAAAATTAAAAAATTATACTTATCTTTGTATTGTCTTTATAGGGCATATATTTTAATTGTTAAGCTTATTATCAAAGGGTACTTCGGTACCCTTATTATTTGCTTTTCCTGTATAGATTATTTGAGTAAGATAATATCTTCTCTTTATTAAAAATACAGTGATTACTCAATTTCTAGATACCTGACCCTTCACCCAACAATTTTCGATTAGCCTACTTTTTTTGGCTTAGAGGAATCAAGATTCTTCAGTCCCAGATGGTCTCTTCCCACAGACTATCTGTATAGATTTTTTGAGTAAGATAATATTCTCTCTTTATTAGAATAGTATATGATTACTCAATTATTAAATACTTCTAAAACAACTCATTAATCTAATGAAAGACATTATTAAAAACGCTCCAAAAGGAGCCTGTTTTCTCTCCGATTGAATGACCGATATTCCGGTAAACTGTGTATTCAACAAAGGAGTCACCGGCTGTGGAGCGACTACATTAGCCATTAAACAGCCAGGACACACGATCCTTGCAATGCCATTCCGGGGACTGGTCCAGAACAAGGTGGCAAGTAATCCCGAACTTCTCGGAATACATGGAGATATGGACAGGGAAGCCAAGATAGCCAACTACGTCAAGTCGCATGACACCATCAATATTGCAACTACCTATGACTCATTCCCATTTGTCTGTGACAAATTGATCTCCCTTGGCTACGATCCTTACAAGGACATGTTCCTCTTCGTTGATGAGTGACACATCCTTTTCAACTCTTACAAGTTCCGTGGTCAAGCAGCCCGTCATCTTCTGGACAGGGCCAAACTGTTCTCCAGGAAAACATTCGTCTCAGCTACTCCGATCCCGAGGGAGTACTGGCTTACCGAGCTTGCCTCCTTACCTGAATACAGGATTGAGTGGCCGGATGCCGTCTATCCAAACATGAATTCCTATAAAGTGGAAGACCCTCTCGATTACATGGCCAGGTTATGCAAGTCCCGTATCAAGAATGGAGGAGACGACAACTTCCACATCTTCATCAACAGTGTCGAAGGCATAGCCAAGATAATCCGTAGGGCTAATCTTTCGCCAAGCAATTGCAGGATAGTTTGTTCACGGAGCGAGAGTTCGCTTTCCAAGAACAAGGAAAAACTGCCTTCCGGGTTCGAGATCCAGACAACAACGGATCCGGTCAAGCTGTTCAACTTCTATACTTCCACCTGCTTCGAAGGGCAGGACATCTATGACGAGTACGGCAGGACGTTCATCGTAAGTGAGAAGAGCAAGGATCACACGAAGATGGACGTGAGGACAACCCTACCCCAGATCTGTGGCAGGATCCGAGACTCCAGGTACAAAAACGAAATCACCCAGATCTACTCCGAATCACTTTACAAGGAGGTGACGAAGGAAGAATTCGAGAAGAACATCCGGATGAAGGTGGAAAAAGCCGAGCATGATGCAAAACTCCTGAATGAACTGACACAGGATGGGAAGGAGTTCTTGAAAAGCTTCATCAACAAGGCTCCGTATATCGGTATAGTTGATGGGAAGATTGTTGTCGACCGGAACATGGCCAACCTGGAGATCGTGAATTACGGCATTGTGAACGGGCAGTACAGTTCTCGCTGTAACATGAATGCCGCTCTCTTAAAGGCCGGGTTTACTGTAAACACAGGTATACCTGAAATCGAGGAAGATGAGGAACTGCAGGAACTGTCCACTATCGAGAGGACTCCCTTCAAGGACATCTTCGAGGAATACGTGGAGTTGAGCAAGGAGATGTTCAACCGTAAGCATCCGATAAAGTACAGTACGGCTACTAACCCATCACTTCGGGTTAGTAGCCGTTACTTATTGTCAGAGATCCGTTACTAACGGTTAGTAACCGTCCAGTGACCCGGCAGTAACATTTCCGGATTTTTTTCGGTGGGTATCCTTCTCAAGACATCCTCCAGCCAGGATCTGGTATCAATGCCGGCTGCTTTGCAGCAACTGAACGTAAGCCTCCGTTACTGTACTTTATCGGATGCTTACTTTATGACTCTCATTTTCTTTTGACCCGAACCCTTTATCTAGATATATGACTGATTAGTTTCACCAATTAGTTTTATACACTATCATTTGTGTAATGGATAAATTTTGCTAAATTTGTGCAGTTAACAAAAGAAAGTGATGAAAAACATCGTCCTAAAACAGCGAGCAGAAAGGGATGACCTTGCATCAAGGCCATA
>JBGVAE010000010.1:0-21198 GCA_045224215.1 Candidatus Cryptobacteroides sp.
CACAGTGGCATGCCTCGGAGGGCCATGAAAGGCCGGTCATTGTGCAGCAGTTTGGCGAAATGGCACTCAGATCATCAGGCTGCTTCGGACGGTGGTGGCTGCCGGAAGGCCTCTGAGATGTTCCAAGATCTTGAGACCGAAGTCGATAGCGCAGCCGGGGCCGCGACCGGTGATGATATTCCCGCAAGCCACAGCCGGTGCTTTCACATACTCGGCGCCCAAGGCCGTGAGATACTCCTCGAATCCGTCGTAGCAGGTGAAGCGTACTCCTTCCAGTCCTTCAAGTTGGGAGACTACGAGACCAGGGGCTGCGCAGATGGCAGCAACGGTGCCTCCGAGGGAATGGTGACGCTTCATGATGTCCATCAGTTCCCCGTGGGCGGCCAGGTTCTTGGTTCCGGGCATTCCGCCAGGGAAGATCATCACGTCTCCGCTCCCGGTTCCTTCTTCAACAAGCTCATCCATGAAATCGTTGAAGCTCTGATCTGCCAGGACGGTGATTCCATGTGATCCGGCCACTACCAAATCTTCGTCATCGATCGAGACTGTCAATGCTTCTAGTCCACCCCTCCGGAGGACGTCCAGGGTTGCCAGGGCTTCGGTCTCCTCGAAACCGTCTGCCAAGAATATTCTGATACCTTTCATAATGTACAAATATATAAAAAAATCACACTGCAAGGGTACTTGCAGTGTGATGTATCAAGGGTGTTGAGATATCAGGACTCGAACCTGAACTGGCAGAACCAAAATCTGTAGTGCTACCATTACACCATACCTCAATGCCAGTGCAAATTTATTGCTTTTTTCGCTATTCTCCAAAAACCTATCGAAACTGCCGGGCACCCGCAACCTTGCTGAGCATAGGCGCCTTATGGAGATATTGAAGCGCCATCGCTCACTCGGTGGCACCGTAGCGGCAATCTGTGCTGCCCCAGGCCTGGTTGTATCACAACTCGATGACCTTGTCGGGATCCGCTTTACTTGCTATGACGGATTCGAGGAATATCTTATCTCAAAAGGTGCTGAATATGTGAATGTTCCGGCTGTTTCTGACCGGGGCGTCATCACCGGACGCGGCCCTGGCTGCGCCATTGAGTTCGGTCTCAGGATCCTGGAGCACATAGCCGGCCCCGACATTTCCGCCTCCGTCCGGAATGGCCTGCTGATCTAAGAAGTTCTGGTCTCCTATTTTATGGTGGAGGCTAACCTTTAATAATCAATAAAATCCTTATTATGATGGTCCTGAAATCTGCACCATCATTTTGCCTTATTCGATAAGTATCAACCACTTAGTCTCCACCTTTTACTGTACAAAATCGATGAGGTATTTGGCAATATATTTGAAAAATTGCCAAAATAATTATATATTTGCTCAAACACATCGTTATGGGCAGATACATTGCAATCGGGATAGTTACCGATATCAGATTTCAAGACGAAATTGATAAGGAAATCGTTATAAACGCTTTCCCGGAAAGCATTTTTGATTATTCACGATGGGCTGACAGTCGTACGATATCAATTAGGGATGATTATCCTGGATACGAGATTGCAAAGTTGCGTAAAGCTGTTCTTGGATTCATCGATAATCCAGGTGAAAAACCATCTGGTTTTGGCTCAGAAGATGATCTGTTTCGAGAAGAGCAGATTAATCAAATCTTGATTGATAGTACGATGTCTGAAATCAGGGCAATTTCCAGTAAGCGCTCATGGGTGACATTTCAGAAATCACGAGAGGCAGGATTTGTACATTTAGCCGGAGATCACTGGGGAGTTTGGTTTAACTGTTTTATTATCTCTATTATGCCTCAAAAGTTTTATCCGAAACGCAATCACTACACACACGAAATAGTCGAGAAGTTGGAAATGCTTCTACACAAACTTATTCCCGATAATGATTTGAAAGAAATGGTCAAATGCTTCATAACACTATAAGTCTTTGCTATGGAATCAATATACTATGCTTTCTTTTGTTTGGAAGCCCGTGTAAAGAAAGAGGATCTTTCTCTTCAAGCTGTCGATGTTAACCATCAAATAAGAGACAAAGTTCTGGAGCATTTAAATACGCATTTCCCGCCGGAATTATTTGTCCGGACGGAGACTTACGATACATATGTCTTCTCATATAGAGGCGATCTGCCAGCTAAACCGATACTCGAATTGCGTAAACAATTCTATTCGGCGTATGATATCACTATCGCGGATCTTGACAGATACCAAGAAGAAAAAATCTCAAAAGAGCTGTCAAATGCGGATGTAAAGACTTTGGTATCGTACTGTCAATCCTTCTATTACCTTGTGAGTGGTTCGTATAATTATTTCAAGTGGTTCAGGGCAGAGAAGTATTACGACGCAGGCACAAGCCCTGTCAGTAACACTGTAGATATGGACTGCAGCGGTATTCTTCTATACCTCTCGGAAGAGCGTTTTGACGCGGAATTGTCACGTACTGTCCCTCTATTGAAAAAAGCTTTGCTCAAACTCATAGGAGATACTCCTCTTTCACGCCTCTTATCTTTTGAGATATTCAATATTAAAGATTGTTATTAAACGATGGGAATAATCAACATTCCGCCCAAGATGAAGGCGGTAAACAGAATATTGATTGATGAATGCGAAGGTATGAATCACTGCATTTGTGCCCTGGGAAGAAATATTGTAGTTGAGGTACCCAGGCAAGATTGTGCTAAGGTGGTTGGAATCTTGAAGGGTAGTTTTGAGGATGTTGTGGATATCCGTAAGGCTTATCTGATGATAGACGATTTGCACGATTTCATCTTAGTCAAGCCAATGATAACGGAAGCTCCACTTTTCGATGCTGAAGGGGTCCTCATTCCCAGAGCAGAGAAGCTGCTGGTAGATTTGTATGCCGACAAAGAATATAGCGGCGTAAGTACTGAACAGAAGGCAGTCCGTGCGCGAGAGTTGTTAAAGTGTGGAGACATCAACCCCTCAAAGGTAATGCGTTATGCCAGTCGCAAAGGTAAAAAAGAGGAGATGAGTGAATGGCTAGCGCTTCTCCTTGAAGAAGGAGGTCATCAGGCCGGCACAATCTCCGGCGAGAACACCGCCTAGTACCTCGGTCTTTGGATGAAGCAGGGAAGGGGAGTAGAGGGAGCCGCCTCGTTTCGGATCGGATGCACCAAATACGATCCGCCCGACCTGTGCCCAGTTCAAGGCTCCGGAACACATCGGGCATGGCTCTACCGTCACGTACAAAGTGCAATCATTCAGGTATTTCCCTCCTATCGCTTCAGTGGCTGCAGTGATGGCTATCATCTCTGCGTGAGCCGTCGGATCGTGCAGCCTCTCGGTCATGTTGTGGCCCTTGCCTATGATCCTGCCACGGCAGACGATCACGGCGCCGATAGGGATCTCGTCCTCCTCCAGGGCCATCTTAGCCTCGCGCAGGGCCTCCTGCATGTATCTTTCGTCTACGTCCATATACAAAAAAAGGCAGGCCATACACAGACCTGCCGTAAGAGTTATCCGGCGATTACCACCTGTCCTCAGATGATACGCTCAGCTTCTTGCGGCCATGACGACGGCGGGAAGCGAGTACGCGGCGGCCGTTAGCTGTTGACATTCTCTCGCGGAAGCCGTGCTTGTTCACGCGCTTGCGTCTTGAAGGTTGAAATGTTCTTTTCATATCTCGATTTTTTTATATTTCCAAAAACGGAGTGCAAATTTAATCCATTTGCCTTAAATAACAAAATATTTTTTGTTATCATTTGATTTCCAGGACGAACTTGCCCTCGAAATATGGATCCTCCAGCCAGGAATCAATCTTCCAGGTCGAAACCGCCCCCTTAGCCATCCTGTACTTGGTCATAAGAGCCGAAATCTCCTCATTCACATCTCCTCCCTTGAGGTAAAGTATGCTTTCTGAATATCTTCCCTTGACCCAGGGATAGAAGTCTTCAAGGGATGCCACGGCACGTGAAACCACGTGGTCGAATTTCATCCCGAGTGACTCGGCACGTGCATTGACGACCTTGACGTTGGCCAGTCCCAGAGCTTCAGCCACGGCGGTGGCAACAAGCGTCTTCTTCTTGATGGAATCGCACAGCACGAAAGAAACTCGCGGAAACAGGATTGCCAGCGGAATCCCTGGGAAACCGCCTCCTGTGCCGAGATCCAGGACCTTGAGGCCAGACTCTTTGGAAAAAGCCTCGAAGATCTCCGGCCTCCGTTCCTGGAGATACTTCGCAATAGCCAGTGAATGAAGGACATGGTGGTCGTAGAGACCATCGATGTCCTTCCTGGATATTACATTTATCTTGGAGTTCCAGTCGCGGTAGAGAGGCTCCATCGAGCGGAACTGCTCCTGCTGAACCTGAGTGACATGAGGAAAAGAACCCTTGAGAAACTGTTCGAAATCAAGATATTCCATGACTACTCCTCCTCTTCGCTCTCCCGCAGGGCGTCCATGATCTGCTTGGCCCGCCGGATCCTCGTCTTGACCGTGTTCAGCTCCAGGTCCATGCTCTCGGCTATTTCGTTGTACTTCATTCCGTCGATGAGCCGTCTTCTGGCCACTTCCCGGTAGAGCTCCGGGAGATGGTCGATGTACTTGACCCTTTCTTCTTCGTATTCGTTCTTTATCAGGGAATTGAGAGCGTCGTCAGTCTGGTCCGGGATGCCCTCGGCCCCGGAAGCCTGGCCTGCATCGTCCAGGGACACTATATGTGCCGATGGTTTGCTGCGTTTCTCAGCATCGAGTGCGTCCAGCGCCGTGTTCCTGGCAATCGTACATAGCCAGGTCAGGAACCGGCTCCTGGTCTGGTCGTAGGTGTGTATGTTCCTGAAAGCCTTTTCGAAACTCCGGGAGCAGATGTCATCGACGCTGTACTCGTCCAGGCTCTTGAACTGGTTGTTGAGATACGATTTGAGCTGGTCTATGTGCCTGTCCCAGAGAGCGGTGAAGGCCAGACCATTGCCATTCTTTGCGAGTATTATCAGCTCATCAATGGGCTTCAAGCCAGTTCTTTCCATAATTGCATTCCACTGTGAGCGGCACGCTCAGTTTCACAACGTTCTCCATCTCGTCCACGACAATCTCCTTGAGGGTGTCTATCTCTTCCGGAACGGCATCGAACACAAGTTCGTCGTGGATCTGCAGCACCATCTTGGATTTCAGTCCGGCCTCGGAAACCTTCTTGTCCACAGCCACCATGGCAAGTTTGATGATGTCTGCCGACGTCCCCTGGATCGGAGCGTTTACGGCGTTCCTTTCGGCAAGTGCCCTGATCGTCCCGTTCTTCGAGTTTATTTCAGGAATATACCTTCTCCTTCCGAAGAGTGTTTCGACGTATCCAGTCTCCCTTGCAGCAGCCTTGGTGTCCTCGATGAAGGAAAGGATGGATGGGAAGCCTGCGAAATAGTCGTCAATGATCTTCTGGGCGTCCTTCCTTGAAATCCTCAGCCTCTGGGCAAGGCCGAAGGCCGATATTCCGTACATGATGCCGAAATTCGCCGTCTTGGCGATCCTGCGCATGTCCTGGGAGACTTCCTCATGATGGACTCCGAATATCTTTGCTGCCGTCGCGGCGTGGACGTCTATACCTTCCTTGAAGGCGTTGATGAGGTGCTGGTCGCAACTTAGATGCGCCATGATCCTCAACTCGATCTGGGAATAGTCGGCGCTCAGGATAAGTCCGTCCGGTGTGCTCGGGACGAAGGCTTTCCGGATCTCCTTGCCCCTCTCTGTCCTGATCGGGATGTTCTGCAGGTTCGGGTTTGAGGAACTTAGCCTCCCCGTGGCAGTCAGGGCCTGGTTGAATGTCGTATGGACCTTCCCGTCAGACGGGTCGATGTAGCCCGGGAACGGCTCTATGTAGGTCGAGAGCAGTTTCTTTACTGCCCGGAATTCCAGGATTTCCTCTACAATCGGATGCCTGTCGATGATGTCCAGCAGGGTCGATTCGTCTGTGGAATATGTCCCGTTGCTATTCTTCTTCGGCTTGGAGACGAGTTTCATCTTGCCGAACAGGAGTTCTCCTATCTGTTTCGGGGAACTGACGTTCAGTGAAGGTTCTCCGGCAAGTTCCCTTACCTTGGCCTCACGGGCGGTCATTTCGCCCTGGAGCTGGCAGGTGAAATCCTTGAGGGAGCCGAGATCAACCCTCACTCCGTTCCTTTCCATCTTGGACAGGACCTTCATGAGGGGTTCTTCCATCTCATCATAGAGCCTTTGCATCGAGGCCTTTCCCAGCTCCTCGGACAGTTTGTCCTTAAGCATGAGAAGGGCTGCCGCTTCCTTGCTGCGGTCGGCAAGCACTTCGTCTGAAGGAATATCCTCAAAGAGTGATCCGGTCGCTGCAGGGCTTTCATTCTCAGAAGCTTCCAGGGACATCCCGAGATAGCTTCCGGCCAGTACGGCGGTCTTGTGGCTTTTCTCCGGGTCCAGGAGATAGTGCATCAGCGGGATGTCGAACAACCGGCCTGCGAGGTTCACTCCGTTGGCCGCCAGGACGTTCATTTGCCTTTTCAGGTCTTCTCCGCATTTGGCCACGGAAGCATCTTCCAGCAATGCCTTGAAATCCTTCGGCTGCCCTTCCGCTACCTTGAAGCCATCTCCCAGCGGAGCCGCCGCAATGATCCTCCTGACTTTCGTGAATATTCCTCCGTCAGCTCCTTCAACGATAATTGCGCAGACTCCGGCCTTCCTGGCGGCCTTGGTCGATTCTGAAGGAGTTACCTTGCTGATTTCCAGTTGTTTCTCTTCCTTCTCCTGGGACGGGGCTATATTGCCGAGGAAGCGCTTCAGGGAATTGAATTCGTATTTTTCGAACAGATCTGCGAGCTCCGGACCGTAAGTCCTGTCAACCGCCATTTCGGAAGTGCTTACTTCCACATCGATGTCGGTCTTGATGGTCACCAGGTCGTGGCTCAGCCAGATGTGTCCTTCGGCTTCCTCGAACATTGCTTTCTGTCTCGGAGGAAGTTCGTCCAGGTGTTCGTATATTCCTTTGACGCTGCCGTATTTGGAGACCAGTTTCCCGGCTCCGACTTCGCCGACTCCCTTCACGCCCGGGACGTTGTCGGCCGTGTCTCCGCAGATGGTGAGCATCTCTATGACCTGGGAAGGGGACTGGATCCCGTATTTTGAGCAGATCTGCTCCACTCCAAGGATTTCGTCATCTCCTCCGGCCTTGCCGGGCTTGTATTGCCAGATGTGGTCTTCAACGAGCTGGCCGTAGTCCTTGTCGGGTGTGACCATGTACACGTCCAGCCCTTCTGAGGCGCATCTTTTAGCCGCCGAGCCGATGACATCGTCGGCTTCGAATCCCGGCATCATCAGGGTCGGGATGTTCATGGCCTTGCAAAGTTCCTGGAGGGGCTCCAGGGCGTCGATGACAAGTTGTGGCGTTTCGGCCCTGTTGGCTTTGTATCCAGGGTACATCTTGTTCCTGAAGGTGCCGCCCGGAGGGTCGAAGGCCACGGCCATGTATTCCGGTTTTTCACGCTCGAGGAGCTCCAGGATGTACTTCGTGAATCCGAACAGGATGGACATGTCAGCTCCCTTGGAGTTGATCATCGGCCTCCTGAAGAAGGCATAGTACATCTTGAACACCAGCGCGTGTCCGTCGATGAAGAATATTTTACCTGGCATTTCTTTATCCTGTATTATTCCTCAGGCAGGAACATCGGGTCCCATGCAGGAAGGAGTATCGGCTTCTGGGCCAGCATGGCGGCGACGTCTGCAGGAACATATTTCTTCTCTACCACGAGGCGGAACATATATTCGTTGAACCACTCGTCGGTCATGATCATGTTGCCCTTGTAGCCTGAGTTGGCGCCCCAGCTGTTCTCTACCATCCACTTCACAGGCTTACCGTCCTTGATGTCCACTGCGATGAGGGTCATCGCGTGGGAGGAGCCGCTGGCGTGGGTCATGACCCTCTGCTTCTTGTCCATCGGGAAGGTGGTGCCGAAGAGAGAGCCGTAGTCGTAGTTGTTTAGGTCCAGGGTGCCTTTCTGCCGGTCGCTGAACTTGCCTACGTCGCAAGAGAAGTACATTGCCGTGTTGTCCTTGATGGAAGCGATGGCCATCTCCTTGATCCTTTCGATAGGGAGGTTCAGGTACACCCAGTTCTGGCCGTCATAGACGTGGCGGTCGTACTGGATCTCATAGACTTTGCCATATTCGCGGCAAGGGTCGTTCATCAGCATGACGTAGCTGTTGTTGAGGTCGGTGCCGATGTATTCGTCGTAGAAGGACTTAGGGGTGTATTTCTTGGTGCTGACAACTTCGTCCTTGGAGTTGCGCATGGTGTATTCGAACTCTGTCGGAGGTTCTCCGAGGCAGATGGCGAGCATCCTGTAGATCTCCTGGAGCATGGTGGTCTTCATTTGCTGGCAGTCTTTAGGCTTGGCGTCGCGGAGCTTGAGGCCGAATTCGCGGAGCTTGTTGGAGATTTGGGTGCGCATCTGGGCGGTGTTGTTGGAGCAGTAGGTCTCCGGCATCACTTCGGCCGGAACCACTCCGTATTTCATGATCAGGTTGGCTACTCCTGTGAACTGTCCGCCGTCTCCGATCGGGTGGCTGAAGAGCCAGTCCACTTCACGGTCGTCGAAGCTCTTGTCCTTGGTGTCAATCACTCCCTGGAGGAAGAGGTTGGCCTTCTCGAGCTGGTCGTAGAAGAAGACATAGTTCTGGGAGAAGGTGAAATTGCCGAGGTCGTATTTGTCAATCATCTTGGCCCTCAGGACGTTGAGTCCGGAGAAGAGCCAGCAGCGGCCGGATGACTTCTGGTCTGTGCGGCCCTTTGTCTTGACCTGGTCGGAGAAATGGGTGTCGATCATCGCGGCGTTCTCGGCATTGGAAGCCAGGACGTTGATCCCGGTGGTGTTGAGGGCGTTGCGGATAGCCTTGTCGGAGGCTGTTCCCTGGTAGCCTTTCTTTATTTCCTTGAGCATGTCTGCGGAGATTCCGCCCTTAGGGTCAGACTTCTGCTGTGCCGAAGCAGTGCCGCATATGGTCAGCGCAAGTGCGGCAGCGATGATGATGATTCTTTTTTGCATATCAGTAAGTGTTATCAGAATATTCCAATTTCGTAAAAATAATCAGAAATTGCCGGATAAGCAAACAATAATCGTTAACTTTGGATGGTTTTCATGGGATCCTCGCGTACATATCTTGTCCTGTCTGCCGTTGTGCTTCTTGCTGCGGTGGACCTTTGCGTGGGGGACTCCGGTCTTGTCCGCCCGGATTCCGTAATATTCCTGAAACTGCGTCTTCCCAGGATGCTCACGGCTCTTCTGGCCGGAGCGTCCCTTGCCCTTGCAGGCCTCCAGATGCAGAGTCTTTTCCGGAATCCTCTTGCTGATCCCCACATTATGGGAGTGAGTGCCGGTGCCGGTACCGGAGCCGCCGTTGCCACACTGTTGGTCGGTACTTCGCTTCCGGCTGCTCTTTCCGGCCTTACCATCGTGTCCGCTGCTTTTGCGGGCGCCCTGCTGACTTCTTTCCTGGTGATGCTGGTCTCTACCCGGTTCCAGGGAGCGGCGACCCTGCTGATCTTCGGAGTGATGCTCGGATTCGTATTCAGTGCTATAACATCCATCCTTGAATATTCTGCCAATGCCGAGAGCCTGAAGGTTTTCTACAGCTGGTCGGCCGGCAGCTTCGTAGGGAATGGTCCTGTCGGACTCTCCATCATGGCCTTTGCCTTGCTGGTGGGCCTTCTGCTTGCCCTGGTCAACAACCGCGGCCTGGACCTGGCCCTGTTCGGGGATGAATATACCTTGATGACAGGAGCTTCTCCTTCGCGTATAAGGAATATATCCATGGGCGGCAGTTGCCTTATGGCCGGGGCTGTGACTGCTTTCTGCGGTCCTCTGGGATTCGTCGGAATAGTAGCCCCGCATATCGCCAGGGCGCTGGCAGGCTCTTCGGTTCATATCAAGACTATTCCGGCTACGATGCTGGTCGGTTCCGGCCTCTCGCTTTTCGCAGACATCCTTTCCCAGGCTTTCCGTACTCCGCTTCCGGTTGGCAGCACGATGGCCATAATCGGAATCCCTGTCATTCTCGTAATACTGTTCCGGAGATGATCAAGGCAGATGGCATAGTAGTAGGTTACGGGGCTGCCGTGGCCGGACCGTTGTCCTTCGTTTATGCCGATGGGGAATGTGTGATGCTGCGGGGACGGAACGGCAGTGGTAAGACGACCCTGATGAAGACCCTGGCCGGGCTTCTGCCTCCTGTTTCCGGGACTTTCGAGACCGGGGGAGAGGCAGTGCTGGTCCCGACCCGTATTCCTAAGGTTAAGGGCTTTACGGTCAGGGAGTTCATCAGTTCCGGTATGCTTTCGGGATTCGGGTCTTTCCGCAGGCTTGATTCCGAAGCTGAGAGGTCTTTGTCTGATTCATTGCAGATGATGGGTCTTTCCGGCCTGGCGTCGAAGGACATTTCCAGGATCAGTGACGGGGAGTTCCAGAAGGCTTGCATCGCTGCCGCGCTTACTCGCAAGGCGAATGTCCTGATGCTTGACGAGCCAACGGCCTTCCTGGATGTCGAGAACCGCATCATGGTCCTCCAGACCCTCCGGCACCTGGCTCACGACACTGGTATCACTGTCCTTTTCTCTACTCACGACATCCACGACGGAGCCCTCTACTCCGATGCAACCCTGACCCTCTAGTGATAATCTTTCCCGACCTGCCCGTTTTTTATTGTCCTACTTCTTCAGAAGTTCCTCGATGTGCTCGGCGTAGTCGAGGGATGTGTCGAGATAGAAGACTATCTCAGGGACGATTCTGAGCTGGCGGCCGACCTGATGGCCCAGTTCGCCGCGGAGTTCCTTGATGTTCTCGTTCAGGATCTTCATAACCTCCTCAGCCTTTGTTGAAGGGAATATGCTGACGTAGGTCTTGGCAATCGAGAGGTCCGGGCTGACCCTGACCTCGCTGACCGTCACCATGGCACCTCCGAAGAAGGCCATACCTTTGCTCCTGATGACCTCCGCGAGTACTTTCTGTATCTCACGGGCGACCTTGAGCTGCCTTGTGGTTGCTGGTTTTTCCATAGTTCAGAAGAATTAGATTATGTTAATGATGAAATAGTTCTTCTTGCCTTTCTGGGCGAGGATGTATTTCCCGTCCACGATGTCCTTCTCGGAGATCTCATATTCCACGTCGGTCACCTTGTCCTTGTTGATGGACACGCCGCCTCCGACGGCCATCTTCCTGGCTTCACCCTTTGAAGGGAAGACCTGGGTCTTCACTGCGAGGAAGTCGAGGATGTTGCAAGGCAGTTCGGACTTCGGTAGGTCGAATGTAGGAACACCGCTGAACACTGCCAGGAATGTCTTTTCATCGAGTTTCCGGAGTGCTTCTGAAGTCGAGTTTCCGAAAAGCATCTTCGAAGCGGAAACTGCATTCTCATATTCATCAACTCCGTGGATCATAGTGGTGATTTCCTTTGCGAGGAGCTGCTGGAGAGTCCTGCGGCCAGGGTCGGAGCGGTGTTCATCGATGGCAGCATCGATTGTCTCCTTGTCCAGCATGGTGAAGATCTTGATGTATCTTTCGGCATCTTCGTCGCTGACATTGAGCCAGAACTGGTAGAATTCGTAAGGAGAAGTCCTTTCCGGGTCCAGCCAGATATTCCCTTTCTCTGTCTTTCCGAACTTGGTACCGTCAGCCTTCTTGACCAGAGGGCAGGTCATTGCGAACGCATCGGTCTTGCCTAGCATCCTGCGGATCAGCTCCACGCCGGTGGTGATGTTGCCCCACTGGTCGCTTCCGCCAAGCTGCAGGCGTACGCCCTTGTTCTCATAGAGCCAAAGGAAGTCGTAACCCTGGAGGAGCTGGTAGCTGAATTCGGTGAAGGACATGCCCTCGCGTGATTCGCTGGAGAGCCGCTTCTTTACGGAATCCTTGGCCATCATGTAGTTGACGGTGATGTGCTTGCCGATGTCACGGATGAAGTTGAGGAAGGAATAATCCTTCATCCAGTCATAATTGTTGACGAGTTCCGCCTTGTTAGGGGCGTCGGAGTCGAAGTCCAGGATCCTTGCAAGCTGGGACCTGATGCCTTCGATGTTGTGGGCAAGGGTAGCCTCGTCCAGAAGGTTCCTTTCCTGGGACTTCATGGATGGGTCGCCGATCATTCCGGTAGCACCTCCGATCAGCGCGTACGGCTTGTGGCCGCACTGCTGGAAATGCTTCAGGATCATGATGCTCACAAGGTGACCGATGTGAAGGGAGTCAGCCGTCGGGTCGATTCCTACGTATGCAGCCTGCGGGCCTTCCATGAGCTTTTCTTCGGTTCCGGGCATGATGTCCTGGATCATCCCTCTCCACTTTAATTCCTCAACAAAATTCTTCATCGTATGTCAATGTTGTCTTATATCTTGAAAATTAGTTCGCAAAGTTAGGTAAAATAAGTTAAATTTGCAGTCTGCAAACGAAATTAACAAACCAAAGATCAAAGAATATGAGAAAGTACATTGTTGCCGGTAACTGGAAGATGAACACCACCGTACCGGAAGGCGTCGAACTCGCCAAGGCCGTTGTTGAAAAATCAAAGGAACTCCCAGCCAACGTAGAATTGGTGGTAGCTCCTCCTTTCACCCATCTGGCATGCGTTGCTGATGTCCTCAAAGGTTCCAAGGTAGTCCTTTCAGCACAGAACTGCGCAGACCATGCAAAGGGCGCTTATACCGGTGAGATTTCCGCTGACATGCTCGCATCGGTTGGCTGCACCTACACCATCCTTGGACACTCAGAGAGGAGGCAGTACTACGGCGAGACTGACGAAAAGCTTGTCGAGAAGATGAAGCTCGCATTCGCTGCTGGGCTGAAAGTTATCCTCTGTGTCGGAGAGAACCTTACCGAAAGGGAAGAAGAAAGGCATTTCGATGTCGTCAAGGAGCAGATAGTGAACGTCCTCTATCAGTTCACCGCAGAAGACATGGCAAACGTTGTGGTGGCTTACGAGCCAGTCTGGGCCATCGGTACCGGCAAGACCGCTACCGCCGAGCAGGCTGAGGAGATCCACGCTTGCATCCGTACCGTCATCGAGGAGAAGTTCGGCGCCGCAGTCGCTGACGACCTCACCATCCTCTATGGTGGAAGCTGCAAGCCTTCCAACGCTGTCGAGCTCTTCGCCCAGAAGGACATCGACGGTGGCCTCATCGGAGGCGCCGCCCTCAAGGCCGACGATTTCATCGCTATCGCCCTCAGTTTCTGATATTCGGGAGAATCAGTGGAGGATGCGGATGGTGACGCCGGTCTGGGATTTCTTGTCGCCTCGCCAGAGCCAGTAGGTGTCACCTTCAGCCTTTACGACCTTCATGGTACCGCTGAGCGAGGCTGGCTGGCCTGAAGTGCTCCAGGTGATGGTGGCGGTGATCTTGTCCCCGACTGCTGACGGAACCTTGTCGCACTTCACCATGTACCAGTTTTTCACCGGATCGTCGAATGCACGGAATTCCTTCAACCCTGCATTGTATGAAAGCTGCCATGTCAGGGGGTCGTAGGTGTAAATCACTTGGCCATTGACTTTCAACTGTATGTCCTGGCCTGCGAGGAACGCCTCGTCAGGCTCGACGCTCCGGTCGCAGGCAGCCATCAGGATGGCTGCCGACAGGATTGCTGATAATATTGCTATTCTTTTCATTGCAAAGTGATTTGTTTGGTCAGGACAGTCCTTGTGCCGTCTTTATGGTCCACAGTTGCCTTGAGTGTGCCTGAGCCGGAAGGGTGGAAATAACCACTGCCGTCCGGGCGTACAGGGGATCCGTCATAGAACCAGCTTACCGTCTGCCCTACGGCGTTGAATACCACCAGAGGCAGGCCTGATTCCTTTGCGAATTTCCCGCCTACACGCTGATCGGAGAGGTATTCCAGGTAGATGTACGGCTTGTTGACTTCCTTATATGCCCTTGTCAGGAAATCGATGGTAGCATTTTCGCCGGCACCATATTCAAGGATGAACTGGACATCCGCGGAATATGAAGTGGTAGGGGAGAGTCCCTCCAGCCTGATGGCATATTTGCCAGGGGCGTAAGGCTCCGCCTGTACGGCAGTCTTCTTCCCGGAGGTCTCGCCCCAAGTTACCGTACACGGCCCCTCGTAATCCTCCCTGTCCGACTGCCATGTGATGATGATGACATCCTGGTAGGTCTCGTATTTGACATCGGTGACGTTCGGTATCACATCCTTGGTTGTCCGTACCTTGAATGTGATGTTCCCTCCTTCGCCTCGCTTGATGTCGGTTATGAAGAATTCCGAGTCCTGCCCGTCGTTGAACTTGAAAGCAGGGGCGGTCTCCGGTGTAAAGGAGTTGCGGGTCTTGTAAGGGAAGAAAGCCTGCGAGATACTGAAGGCTTTAGCCTCCGTTTCGACCATGTCGGCGCACTGGTAAGCCGGATTGGCGTTCACTTCGTTGTAGTACCATCTTTCGATAGCCGAGACATCCCTTTCCAAGTAATCAGAACGGCCGGCGTTATGCTCAGTCATGTCCACATGATAGATGGCAAGCCCGCTCCCGCCTATGTAGGAGTCCCATCCTTCGTTGTCCCTGCATTCGAACAGGAAGAACTCGTATTCGTTGTCTGGATTTTCGAATATCACGTAGCGGCCCTCCCTGGAAACGGGTTCCAGTGTCCAGGTGCCTGAATGCAGAGGTTCAGCTTTCCCGATCCCGAGACATTCGCGGTCTATGGCATCGTAATATGGAGGAGTCTTGCCATAGTTGTTGTAGCATCCTCCATCCATCAGGCTGGTGCTGTACCACAGAGCATCGGAAGAACCACCGCTGTCCTTGCCGTCGGTGTCATACATATCGTTGAGACCCAGCGTGTGGCTGTATTCGTGGCAGAAAGTTCCGATTTCGCCCAGGACCCAGCTGTACCTCCCTGAATCGTAGCGGATGCTCAGTTCAGTCCCGATAGCGTATGTTTCGATCCTTTTCCCATCGAGGGTAAGGTTGTTCTGGAGATACCACTGGTGCGGCCAGATGAATTCTTCTCCTCCGCCCTCGGCCTCGCTCTTGCCGGCGACGAATACGAATACGTTGTCGACCTTCCCGTCACCGTCTCCGTCAAGCTGGGAGAAATCTATGGAAGCATCGGACAGGATGCAGGCCTCCCGGACAAGCTCCAGGACGTTCGCATCATTGCCCTCGTAATCGTTCTTGCCGTAATAGTCGTGTTTCTTCGAAACGGTGACGATGTCACCTATCACGAAGTTGAATTCATACTTGCCTTGGAACTGATCGTTGAAATATTCCAAGGCACTTCCGTTGCCGCTGCCATTCAAGAGCCGTGTGAAATCTTCCTTGCGGTCCGATCCCTGGAATTCCAAGTCCGGGAACTGGACCAGCAGGATTGCGCAGTTGGTCCTGACAGTACCGCCGTTCTCCGGTGCCCTGGTAGCAGGCCGCCTCCGGAAGGACCTGCGCTTGGCGAGCGCGATTTCATTCAACCTATGGTACGGAATGGCCAGGCATTCTCCCAGGATCAGGGAAGGGGTCTGTTCTCCGACCCTGTAACCGGTGCATTCCTTGGTTCCGTCCTGGTTGTAGAAAGCGTATTGGTAATATCCGTCCGAGGACCTGGCAATCGCGTAGCCATCGGTGGTCGTCAATATCCTGCAGAACTCGTCACCTTCGAGTTTTGCCATGAAATGTGTTCCGTCCGGTTGATATATAGGGAATGATCCTCTTCTGGCCGGTGTTGCAGAAGCAAAGGCGGCAACGAGGATTGAAAAAACTATCGTGGTCAGTTTTATTTTCATAGTCATTTTTTACGATTAACGGCCACCATGGAGGCAGCCGTTAATCGAGTTATGTAGCTTTACACTATTTCTTTGCCTCAGCTACAGATACTTTCCTGAATTCTTTGAGATCCTTCATAAGTTCCAAAGCAGCCTTGCGAGCGCGGGCGCCAGCAGCTTTGTTACCCTTAACGACCTGAGCATCAGCGTTTACAACGAAATCGTCAAGCTCTTTCTTGATTTGTGCAACAAGCTTTTCCATTTTAAAAATTATTAAGTGAATAGTTGATGTATAATTATTTAGCTAATTTTCAGGCATATCGTACCGGGTTGCAATATATGGAAAAAAAACTGAAAAACAAATAAAAAGGCCAATAAAATGTTGTTTTTTTTCAACGTTTTAGACATCCTTAGGGTTGTTTTTCGGCCGCACGTTGAGGTTGTTCATTGTCCTGTCTGGACCGATGGTCGTGAAATCCTTGACTCCGGCGATGACCTTTTCGCATATTCCCGGGATGGCGGCTTTCTCTTCTTCGCTCAGGTCTCCTATTACGAATTCGACCTGGGAGCCAGGAGTGAAATCGTTTCCGATCCCTATCCTGATCCTGGACCATTTCGATGTTTCAAGGCAGGCTTCGATGTCTTTCAGACCGTTGTGGCCGCCGTCGCTGCCGCTCTTGCGCATCCTGATCGTGCCGAACGGGAGGTTAAGATCATCGCAGATGACGAGGAGGTTCTCCATCGGCAGCCCCAGCTTGTTCATCCAGTACCTGACGGCCTTGCCGCTGAGGTTCATGTAGGTGGAAGGCTTGAGAAGGTAAATCTTCCTGCCTTTGAAAGAGACTACGGCGAGGTCGCCGTACCGCTCGGTTTCGAAAACGATATTGGATGCCTGAGCCCAGGCATCCAATACCATGAATCCCATATTGTGCCTCGTGGACGCATACTCATCGCCGATATTTCCCAGTCCTGCGACAAGAAAGTTCATCTCAGTAGGCTCAATAGGAAGAAGTCTGTCAGGCTTCGCCTTCAGCAGCGCCTTCAGCGCCTTCAAGATCTTCATTGCCAGCCTGTGCTGAAATCTGACGGGTAGCCTTGACGGAGCAGATGATCATGTCCTTAGGAGAGACGACCTTGACGTTGTCGATCTTGATATCGCCTGCGACGATCCTCTTCTCGATGTCGAGACCGGAAACTTCCACGTTCACGGTGTCAGGGAGGTCCTTCATCAGGGCGCTGATGCGGATGGCCCTTGAAACGAGTACGAACTTACCACCCTTGCGGACTCCTACAGGGTGACCGCTTACAACAACAGGTACGCTGATGGTGACAGGCTTGTCTTCGCTGACTGCCAGGAAATCTGCGTGGAGACAGTTGTCCTTTACAGGATGATACTGGAACTCGTGACCGACTGCGGTGTAGGTCTTGCCATTGTCCAGCTTGATGTCGATGATGTAAGAAGCAGGAGTGTTGGTGATGCCCTGGAGATCCCTTTCCTTGACGGTGAAGAGGACATTCTCCATGCCCTGTCCATAGAGGTTGCAAGGAACGAGACCCTGCCTGCGGAATGCTTTGATAACGGCCTTGTTGCCGACTTCACGGACTGTGCCGTTGAGTTCAAAATGCTTCATTGTGTTTTGTTTAAAAATGTGTTACTCAGTTCCGGCTGTCCGGAACCCCATTGCACCAAAAGCGCCGGGCGCTTTTAAAAGGCCCGCAAAGATATGCATAAATTATTTATTTTACAAGACTTGTGGCCTGATTCCAAGGCTCTTCCTTGTAGATGGAATCCAGGAGCGGAGTGCCGGCACAAGGCAGATAGACGCTGACACCGCAGGTGGTCTCTACCGTGAATCCCGAAGTGGATCCCAGGAAAGAAGGAGTGGCGTTCTTGTACAAGATGCAGCCGTCGATTGCGGTTCGGAGGGCGTTCAGGTCTGTCTGGGATGCTCCGGACTTTACGAACAAGTCTTCAAGATCGAAGAAATAGTGCCTACCAAGCCTGTAGTAGCCCTGGACCTTTGTATAGTCGACGGTGGATATGGCTGTCCTGTATGTCTCGAAGAGGGACTTGCAAGCGGCGGCGAGGTTGTCCATCCCGGAAGACTTCGAGAGACTTACGATAGCGGACCTCTCGATGCCTGTACGGGAGTTGTATCTCTGGAAAGCAGCATCTGCAAGGCCTTCAAGGTCAGGTGTTTCCCTGCCTATGAGATAAGAGGTGATGGTCTTGTAGTCGAACATCCCGTCAGCCATCACTTCGCATGGGGAACCCATGACGTAATCGGCCACGTCCTTGAGTCCGTAGTACAGTTCGGCTCCGGAAGAGAAGCACATGTCGAAGAGGACGAAGTCAAGATGGAAAGGTATTCCGCTGACAAACTCCGGTATCGTCATCTCATGTTCGATGTAACGGTAGGTCGACCCTGATTCTATCCGTTCCGCATCATTGCCTACGCTCCTGGTCATGCCGTAGAACGGGTCGGTTTCAGACAAGATGCCGGAAGGGATCGGGGCATTCTGCCACAGAGGAGAAGCCTTTAGTTTTGTCCCTTTCGGGGAGTGCTCCCTTTCATATCCGGAAGGATTGGAATAGTAAGTCGCTGGCAGCCAGCCTGATCCATGGGAAGCGAACACCATTCCATATCCCTTGGAAGGGAAGGCGTCCTTGACGTAATTGAGGACGGTCTTCATCGTTTCAGGACTTGCGGCTATTGTCTCTGAAGGAAGGGTGAGCAGGGTGTCTGACACCATCGTACCTTGGGAGTCAGTGTACAGCCGCCTCAGGTAGGAAGGCTGGTTGAGGAAGTAGCCATTCTTGGCTATCCTGGAATATACCAGCAGGATGTCGTCATTGCGGCCGTTCTTCGGGATGAAACCTTCCACCAGCTCCTTGTCCATGTCGTCCCTGATGTATGTATACAGGCTGTTGAGGGCACATTCATAGAATATGAGCACTCTGCGGGTCTGTTCGAATTCCTTCCTTTCCCCGTGCTTGCCGACATCGATTCCTTCTTCCCTGCTGTCGATTCCGAAATTATCGTCTTCGTCACAGGACGTGCCGAACATTGCGGTGGCGGCTACAGCCATCGCGCACAGGAACCTGCATGATATCTTCAGAAGCTTCATTTGATCAGTCATTATAGGTCAATCGTACAAAATTATAAAAATTCCCGGATATTGCCTATATTTACGCACCATGAAACACACAGTTAAGATGATAGTCGCTTTAGGAGCAGCTGCAGTCCTTTCCTCTTGCGGCGCCGGTACGAAGAAGACCGGAGAAAACGATTTCCATTATTTGATCGACCAGTTCGCAGACCTTAAGGTCATGCGTTTCCAGGTTCCTGGCTGGGATGCCCTTACCCTTCAGCAGAAGGAATATATCTACCACCTTTCGGAGGCGGCAAAGTATGGACGGGACATCACCTGGGACCAGTATTGCAAGTGGAACCTCCCGGTCAGGCATGTGGTCGAGAATATCCTGGAAAACTATAAGGGTGACAGGGAATGCCCTGAATTCCAGGATTTTACCGTCTATGCGAAGAGGCTCTTCTTTTCCAACGGAATGCATCATCATTACGCAGAGGACAAGTTCCTGCCGGCCTGCCCGAAGGAATATTTCAAAGGCCTCATGGAGGCGGTGGGAGCCACCGAGGAGATCGACACCCTGCTGACCGTAATGTATTCTCCTGAAATATATCCTCAGAGGAGGTCCACTTCTTCGACGGGGGACATCGTGGAGCTTTCCGCCGTCAATTTCTATGACGGAGTCACCAGGAAGGAGGTGGAGGACTATTATGCCGGGATCATGGATCCGAACGATCCTACTCCGGTTTCCTACGGACTCAACACGAAGGTGGTCAAGGAAGGCGGCAAGGTTGTAGAGAAGCCTTGGAAGGTGGGCGGAATCTACGATGCCGCCATAGTGAAGATAGTGGCCGAGCTGGAAAAGGCCCGTGAGGTCGCCGAGAACGAGATCCAAAAGAGAGCCCTGGGCTATCTCATCGATTATTACAAGACCGGGGATCTCAAGACATGGGATGATTTCAATGTCGAATGGGTCCAGGATACCCTCGGCATAGTGGACTTCATCAACGGTTTCATCGAGGACTATGACGACCCTCTCGGCCGCAAGGCTACCTGGGAGGGCTATGTCAATGTCAAGGATTCAGCGGCTTCCGCCAGGACCGAGATCCTGAGTGCGAATGCCCAGTGGTTCGAAGACCATTCCCCGATCGATCCGCGTTTCCGCAAGAAGGAGGTCAAGGGCGTTTCCGCCAAGGTGGTGAACGGGATCACCCTTGCAGGAGCGACTTATCCTTCCACGCCGATCGGAATCAACCTTCCGAACGCCGACTGGATCCGCAGGGACTTCGGTTCAAAGTCCGTGACCATCGCGAACATCACCCATGCATATGACTTCGCAGCCCTCGAAAGCCCGAAGAATACTCTTGAGGAATTCGCCTACGACCAGGAAGAGATCGATATGTACAGGAAGTTCGGCAACTATACCGACGAGATCCACACCGACTTGCACGAGTGCCTCGGGCACGGCTCAGGCCAGTTGCTGCCTGGAGTCTCGACCACTGCGATGGGTGAATATTCCTCCACACTCGAAGAGGCCCGTGCCGATTTGTTCGGCCTCTATTACATGGCTGATCCGAAGCTTATCGAACTTGGCATCCTGGACGATCCGGAGGCCTACAAGGCTGCATATTCAGGCTACATCAGGAATGGTTTGATGGTGCAGTTCAGCCGCGTGGAGCTTGGCAAGAAGAACACTGAGGCCCACATGCAGAACCGCAAGCTCATAGCGCAGTGGTGCTACGAGAAGGGTGCTTCGCGCAACGTTATCCAGATGAAGAAGAGAGACGGGAAGACATATTTCGTCGTCAATGATTATGAGGCTCTCCGCGGCTTGTTCGCAGAACTCCTGGCGGAGATCCAGAGGATCAAGTCCGAAGGGGACTATGCTGCCGGAAAGAACCTTGTGGAGACTTATGCCGTGAATATCGATCCTGACCTCCACAAGGAAGTCCTGGAGCGTTATGCTGCCCTTGAACTGAAGCCTTACGGAGGTTTCGTCAATCCAGACATCGAGCCTGTTGTCAAGGATGGAAAAGTCGTTGATTACAAGCTTGTCTATGCCGATGATTTCCTGAAGCAGCAGCTGGAATACGGCAGGAAATACCGCACTCTCTAGGCTGGAGGTGCTATCAGGCACCGCTCCAGCTTCGCCCCTTTGTCCGGATCCAGGACTCCGGCCTTGACCAGGTTCGGGACCGTCCATTCTTCAGAGGGTGTATTCTCCCGGAAAAGGATTATCCCGTGCGCCGCATGCTTCCCTATGTAGGGATGGCGTGCGAGCGCGGTTTCGTCCAGTGTCCAGAGGGAATATGGTTCCGGCGTGCTCAGCGTTACGAGATCCTTGAGCCCGTCGAATTTCTCCCGGTCGAAATGCCAGAT
>JBGVAE010000011.1:0-7517 GCA_045224215.1 Candidatus Cryptobacteroides sp.
GCAGGGGCGGCCTGTCTCGGCGCCGGAATACCTTTGTGGATCAGGGGCAACAGGAAGCTGAATGCCATTGCGGATGATTACAACCAGAGGTATGGACGGAATGCCTACGGCTATAAATCCAGACTCTCCGTTGGCGCGACGGGCAACGGGGTTGGCCTCGCATTGAACTTCTGATTTGATTATTTATCTGTTAATCCAAATATGCAACAATATGAAAAAAATATTATTCACTCTCGCATTTCTTACCTTGACAGGATCCCTCTTCGCGCAGAACACCGACAATGGTTGGCCCCAGCGCCAGGATCGGGAAAGGATCAGCATCGATCCCAATGGTCAGGATATTACCATAGACAGGAACTCTTTCATCTGGAGACCCTTCGATGACACCGTCGGCTACTCCATCTATGGTAGCCAGTACCGCAAGGCAAAGGCCAGTAAAGGATGGGGAGTCTTACTTTCTTGTGTAGCAGCACCAGCAAGCGCGGTCCTTCTCGCCTATGGTATCGATGAAGGAGGCATTGCCCCGACTGTTCTCGGAGGTGTCGCCCTTGCAGGCAGCCTGGGTGGCGGAATCCCTCTCTGGATCAAAGGTAGACGGGAATTGGACTGGATGCTTGATGACTATGCAGAGCGTTATGCTCCCCGGCCTTATGCCGCATCGATTACCGCTGGCCCGACCAGAAACGGATTTGGACTTGCATTGAACTTCTGAGGTTGATTAGCATGACAGTTCGTTCCGTTGATCCTCGCAATATCATGGAGCCTGCTGCTATGCTGCAACGTATTGGCCTGGTAACTCCTAGATAAGCCCCCGTTTCACTGTCAACATATCGTACAAATGTTTGTTTGACGCTCGCCCTCCTAAATGGTGATCTCGCCAGCCCCAGGGCTCCAAGAAGAATCTATACTGTTTCATCTGCTGCCCCTTCGGTATTTAACGGCCTTGCATTCCTGAGGCGAAGCGGCCTGCCCGGGTTTGGTTTTTGCAGCGACGGAACCGTTATGATAAACTATCTTATGGCCATATTCTTCCTCCTTGCTCCTTCGGCGGCAGGTGCCGACGGCGGGGTGGTGAAGGTATTCAAGGGAACTGGCCGGTACAGGTCCGACATCATCTGCACCGTTCGTGATTCCAAGATATACAAAGGCACGTCGGTGTATTACAGCGACATCTTCTGCACCGTAAAGGGTGACAAGATATTCAAGGGCACGAGTCCTTACCGGACGGATATCATGTATACCATCAAGGACGGAAAGGTATATGAGGGGACGAGCGTCTATGAGTCCGATGTGGTGATGACGATCCGGGACGGGATAATCTATAAAGGGAAGGGCGTCTATAGGACCGACATACTTGCGACGGTCAAGGATGGGAAGGTATATTCCGGAACCTCTTCCTATGATTCCGACATTCTCTTTACCGTCGACGGCAACCTCACCCTAGAGGAATTCGTCGCCGTCTGGTATTCGGTAGTGAATATTAACTTGAATATTCCGGAACCAGTTCTTCCACAACTACATAGAGCATTGCGCCGGCGGTAAGGCAAAGGACGATTCTTCTCTTGTCATAAATATACGTATATTTGTGATATGAAGCCTCTCTTTTCGTCAATAATTGCGGCTCTGGCGGTTCTTTCGATGGTCGCCTGCGGGCCGAAAGATGATCCGGTGATAGCGGTCACCGGCATCACCTTGAGCCAGACTTCGGTATCACTTGAAGTCGGCGGCAAGGTCAGTCTGACCGCCACGGTTTCCCCTTCAGATGCAACGGACAAGACCGTCACGTGGACAAGTTCAAACTCCGGTGTAGCATCAGTATCCGGCGGCGTGGTGACGGCGGCAGCTGAAGGCACGGCGACGATTACGGCATCTGCCGGAGGCAAGAGCGCCAAGTGCGAGGTTTCCGTGAAGCGCAAGGTCGTGGACGTGACCGGCGTAAGCTTGAACAAGACTGACCTGACGCTGAATCCCGGCGAAACGTTCCTGCTCGAGGCCACGGTTTCCCCTTCAGATGCAACGGACAAGACCGTCACGTGGACCAGCAGCGACCCTTCAGTCGTGTCAGTCGAGAACGGTCTGGTGAAGGCCGTGAGTGCAGGCACGGCGACTGTCACGGCCACGGCAGGAGGCAAGAGCGCCAGGTGCGAGGTTACAGTTCAGATCCCGAGCTCGAACGAGGGATATGGTTATGAGGATTTGAAATAAACGGGAGGGAATACGATGAAAAAGTACATTTACATATTCTCGGTCATTGTATCGGCCATTGCCTGCTCCCGTCAGGAAATACAACTCCCGGAAGATGCCGGCTGCGGCAGCGAAATAACCCTGAACGCCACTTTCGAGGATGCATCCACAAGGACCACCCTCGTGGACGGAAC
Organism: Candidatus Cryptobacteroides sp.; assembly: GCA_045224215.1. Taxonomy (GTDB): domain Bacteria; phylum Bacteroidota; class Bacteroidia; order Bacteroidales; family UBA932; genus Cryptobacteroides. The sequence goes on from JBGVAE010000011.1 coordinate 2,379, forward strand.
GAAGGTCCATTGGATTCCCGGCGACGAGATAAAGGTCTTCGCCGGCACTTCCTCAGCTCACTTCACCACCAACATAACTGAAGTGTCTGCCGAGTGCAGCTTCATCGGTACTATCGGAAAGTCGGATAAGTATCTTGCTTTCTATCCATACAAAGAAGAAGTCTCCTGTGACGGCAGCGTCATCACGGCGAATCTCCCGGAAATCCAGGAGGGCATAGAAGGCAACGTCAAGAACGGTTTTCTTTACAGCGCCGGCGTCTCATCGGCTGATGGAAGCATCCGTTTCCGTAACCTGTTGAGCGGCATCTGTTTTTCTCTTGAGAGCGAGGACGTGGCCTATGTCGAACTCCAAGGAAATGCCGGCGAAGTGATCGCCGGCAGCATAAAGGCCACCGTCGGCGACGACTCAGTCAAATCTGAGTCTGCTTCCACAGAAGGTGGGAACGTCATCCGGCTGAACGCTTCTGGCGGGCACTTCGCCACCGGTGTTTCCTACTATATCGTATGTATTCCTACTGTCTTCGAGAAGGGTTTCACGCTGAGGATGTTCAAGGATGACGGGACTTTTGCCGCGTTCAAGATCGACCGTTCCGTCGAACTGAAACGTTCGGTATTCGGACGCATAGCCAAGGCCGATGAGGGACTGGCATACAAATACCCTGGCTTCCCGGAGGGAGAACTGCCGCAGGACAACGAGATTTGGTATACCACTTTTGACAATAAGCCTTTGACAGAGGTAGCAGGCCAGGCAGGTTGCTCCCTGGTGTCCAACACGTACGAAAACGGCGTGGGAGTGCTCCGCTACAGTTCCCCTCTGACCAGTTTCGACCGGATTTCGGAGAATCTGGATGACCTTGAGAGGCTCACGGGCATCCTTGTCCCGGACTGTGTGGAATATATCGGAGAAAGGATAATCTGGGATTCGGAAAAGATCCAGGAGTTCAGGGTCCCTGCAAGCTTGAAGGGGGCCAAGGCATTCACTTGCCGTAAGCCGACAGCTCTGGAGCGTTTCTATGGCCATCACGTCTCGGAGGACGAGCGCTGCATCGTCATCGATGGGGTCATCTACGCCTTTGCTCCGGCCGGCCTGACTTCCTATGAGGTTCCTTCGGGTGTCGTCAGGATTTCGAGCAATTCATTCTCACTTACCAAGGAACTGAAATCCGTGGTCCTGCCGTCCGGACTTACGGCTCTGGAGCAGGACTGCTTTGCCTTCTCCGGCCTTGAATCGGTGTATATCCCTGCCTCGGTCCAGTCTATAGACTTGTATGCATTCAATCAGTGCCGGAAACTGAAGCAACTCCTTGGTGAAAGCAGATTCATATCCAAGGACCGCAAGTACTTGTCCGATCCTGATGGAATGTTCGGGAATACGCTGTTCTTCTTTGCCGGCAAGGATGACACCTCATACGTGATTCCGGACGAAGTCTTTGCCATTGAAAACTATGCCTTCCTCGGCTGCGAGAACCTCAGGAGCCTCACCTTCCCAAAAGATATCCAATACATTGGGGGTTCAGCATTCGAAGATTGCTTCAACCTGGAAACACTGTATGGACCGAATACCACTTCCGACCATAAGGGTTTGGTAACCGACGGCTACCTCCAGTTCGTTGTTCCAGGCATCAGCGGCGACTATAAGGTCCCGGATGAGGTCACTGCGCTCGGAGACCATATATTCTCCAACAAGCCTAACCTCCTCTCAGTTACGATGGGGGATCAGGTGACTTCCGTCGGTATGTATGCCTTCGCTTTCAACCGTGAACTCAGGAGCGTCACTCTGTCCGCCAACCTGGTTACAATGGGATACAATCCATTCCAGTACTCCTCCAAACTGGAATCCGTCTATTTCCGGAGTTTGCTGCCTCCTTCCGTCGCTTCGATCGAGGGCACCGGCAATCCTCTGGTTACCTTCTACGTTCCTTCCAAGTCATACAAGCTGTATACGACCGACAACACTTGGAAGCCTTACCGGGAGGTAATGAGACCGTATGACTATACGGATCTGCCAGAACCGGACTTCTATATGTCCAGCGATTATTCCAAGGAGGGCGAAGTGACTGTCTATCAGAGGGCTTCCAAGGGCAACGGAATCGACCTCGTGTTCATGGGCGATGCTTATTCCGACCGCGAAGTGGAGAACGGCAAGTATCTCAGCGACATGAAGGCTTGCGCCGAACAATTCTTCGACGTGGAGCCGTACAGGTCGTTCCGCGAACTGTTCAATGTCTATATCGTCACGACCGTATCGGCGACGGAAGGTTATGAGCACGGCGGCCGCAGTCTGGGTACGATAATGCTGGGCGGAACAGCCATAGGTGGCAACGACGAAAAATGCTTCGAACTTGCCCGCAAGGCCGTCGGAAGCGACAAACGTATGGAAGAAGTCCTCGTTAGCGTGTGCGGGAACCAGTTTACAGATGGCACGGTCTTCCTGTGCGGAACCTGTTATTTCTTCGAACCTGAAACGTGGGAGGGTCACGAATATGCCAGCGGCCCTGCGGTGACATATTTCCTGAAGCAGGATGACAGTTTCGTCAGGACGGGCGAGCTCATCCGGCATGAGGCCGGAGGCCATGGGTTCGCCAAACTGGCGGATGAATATCATTATTCCGGGAATATTCCTTACGACGAAAGGCTCAAGCATTCCGAGCTCTTCAAGCATATGTGGTACTCGAATGTCGATTTCACTTCCGACCCTGCCCAGGTCAAGTGGGCTCCTTTCCTTGCCGATGCCCGATACAAGGATGAGGTAGGCCTGTTCGAAGGAGGACTGACTTATATGTACGGTGTATGGCGCCCTTCGGAAAACAGCATAATGAATGACAACCAAGGCTGCTTCAACGCTCCGTCACGCTATACCATCTGGTACAGGATCCACAAGTTGGCTTACGGCAGCAGCTGGAACGGCACTTTCGAGGATTTCGCGGCTTACGACGCCGTCAACCGCAATTCCACCCAGGCCGGCTCGGTCGGAAAGAGCATGGTAGAGATGCCTAGGCAGAAGCCTTCCTTACCGGTCTTTACCGGCCGCAGCTGGCGGAAAATGTGATGGTTACCGGGTCAGTATCTGATTCTAAAGTAATCCAGCAAGGCCTTGTAGTTGTCCTGGGCGGTAAGACACGTGTCCGTCAGATATCCGTTCACATACCCCCATTCTTTCAGTCCTCGATAATAGAATTGTTTCAGTTCTTCTGTAATGATGAATGGTTCAGAGAGTTTCTCTTCAGCCCGGTCTATGATGAGGTCGATGCAACGGAAATGGTTGGAGGTCTCGACATTATCATCGACATTGATGCTCACGTCATTAATGCCGATCGTATTTGTCTCGAATATATACCTGGTTTGCTCGTGGGTCAGGCGGCTTCCTTCGATATGATTGGAGTTATACGTAAGATCTATTTGAGTGCGGTGGTATATGCCGCCGCTGATCCTGCCCTCCTTCTCTTCGCGGAGGCACACCAGTTCCATCTTTATCGGCAATTATCGCGTGTAACCGAATACAAATATACGTTTTTCCCCTTTCTCTTGAATGTTGCCATTGAAACGAAACCTATCACGGCCAAGAGCACTACAGGCGGGATCTTCGCCCATTCTTTATTAAAGAAGAAGTAGGCTGTCCCAAAAAAGACAAAAGCGTTCATGATTCACTTCTTTTGACGGGGCAGTTCGAACACTTCCAGGCCCTTGACGGAGCCGGATTCTATCTTGAAGCGGAGGGCGGTGCGTACCAGTTGCCAGCCTTGCAGGCCGGCGGCTCCGGGGTTCATCGTAAGCATATTGTACTGCTCGTCCCACTGTACTTTCAGGATATGCGAATGCCCGCAGACGAACAGGCCTGGCTTCATCTCCATAATCGCCCGCCTGGCCACCGGATTGTAGTGGCCGGGATATCCCCCGATGTGGGTCATCAACACTTTCAGCCCCTCGCGCTCGAAGCACTGGAACTCCGGGAAGTCGTAGCGGGCGGGATATCCGTCGCAGTTGCCATGTACCCCTACCACCGGCTTGAAGTCCTTGATACTCTGGAGGAAAGCTTCATCGCCACCCAAATCACCGGCGTGCCAGAGCTCATCCACGGGTTGCAGGAACTCGCGGAACTCGGGGCTGAAAACCCCGTGCGTATCAGATATAAGACCTATATACATGGTACCAGCGATTCTATCCAGGCTATGGCATCTTCCAGTGGAGTCTCAGTATTGACATCAGGATTGACAGGGTCTTCACAGAAGACTTCACCGGTGCGGGCCATATCACCGGCGATTGTGATCAAGAGCATGTAGCCATCTGCCAGGAACTTGGTGATATTGGCGCTGGCATATCCCGCCGATTGGCTGCCGAATGTCAGCACATTGTCCAAACCGCGGAAGCAGAGCAGCGTGGCCTCGCCGGAACTGCCGGTTCCTTCGTCGGTAAGTATGGCGACCGGTGTCGATGAAGGTAGTTTTTCTACGCCATCTGCAGGCAGGCCAGCCCCTCTCAAAACCGACTCCAGGGAAATGGGCGTCGTACGTGTGCGGCCTTTGAAGCGGAGTATGATTCCATCCGGAAGCAAAGGAGACACAGCGGAAATCATCGGTCCCATATTGCCACCGGTGTTCCCCCGAAGGTCCACGATGACACCTTTGGCATCCAGATGCTCATGAAGGAAATCCAGAACTGTGTGGATATAAAGAGAGTCCGGCACCTTTACACCCGTATGGAACGGAAGGACGACGTGCAATATGTTTCCATCGAGAGACTTCACTTCCGGAGCCACTTCCGGATATGATGCCGTGTCCGCAACAGGAGGAACCAGAGCAGAATGCTTTCCTCCTGCCACCTTCGCCGCCCTTGATACTGCTTCATGGGCCTGATCCATTGTGGTATACGTCTTTGCCTCAGCCAGGATGGCTGCCTTCACTTCCTGCCACTCCGGTCTGTCAGCGTACAGGCCGTTCCTGTCCAACACGGACACGGCGTAGCGTACATACCCTTTAGGCGTATTGTGGTTGATAAAGAGTGTGCACGAAACGGCCGACGAAGCCAGGATCAGCAGCATTAGATATCCGACAAACTTTTTCATCAGTTAATATTCTGATTTACAGGAGTAAAGATAAGCATTATTTACGAGATTCCGGCAAGCGATTATTTCTTCCCGAA
>JBGVAE010000012.1:0-47865 GCA_045224215.1 Candidatus Cryptobacteroides sp.
GCTGACTTCCACCTTGGAAGGATGTAAGATTCCGTCTGTCATGGCATAGGAGTTCGGTGATTTGCAGTGGTCGAAGGTGCCCTTTCCAAGCATGTAGTCACCCTGGATTTCATCCCCGTCGCGGTCCTTTCCGAAGAGTTCCTTTGCGGAGGCTTCGAACAGGAGTTCTGCAGATGTGATGTTGGCTGGATCCAAGTCCTCAGGTAACTGCAGGCTGTACATGAAGTAACCGTGTCCGAAGCCGTTCTCCTTGAGTCCTGAATATATCGATGTGTGCTGTATCGACCATTCCTGGGCGGAGAATGTAGAAGGCGGGAAGCTTATTATACTTGTTCCCTGAGGGAGAGCGTCACCGCCGTTCCTTACGCGGAAGGTGGTGAAATTGCGGTGGAGGACCTTGTCTCCTGACTTGAGGACCATCCTGAGAAGGTAAAGTCCGTTGTATTGAGGAACTTCCACCTCAATGACTCCGGCCTCTTCGTTACGGTACGGGCTGAATGATACAGGCTGGCTGCCTGAAGAGAGCTCCTTGTACTCTCCGAATCTGTTCCATCCGACGAGTTGGGTCTCGAGAGTCATTTCACCCGGATCCTTGTCGGTCATGAACGATGCCACGAAAGGAATGGAAGCCTTCTCGCCGGCTTTGCGCTCTGTGTAAAGATAGCAGTCCGGAGCGATGTAGTAAGGACTCTGGAAATCTGCAACGGTCATTCCAGGGACCAGTTCGTCCAGTCCGTCGATCTTGGCCGAGCGGTCGAACTTGACATAGCCGTTCCACTCGTTGATCACGTCGTGATGTTCGGTGTAGAGCCATCCGGCACATTTAGGGTTGCGCCTGAAGGCGTCTATCATGATGTGGTAGTCCCAGGTGAAGTCGCAGTCACCTGCGCTTCCCTGATAACCCCATACGTTTCCGCATTCGCTGTTGATCATCGGAACACCGTTCTGCAGGTTGCCGCCGATGTAGTTGAAAGCGCTGCCCGGGTAGGTGTTGTCGCAATATTCCTTGATGGTCTCTTCCCAGACGTAGCCACGCCTGTAGGCGTGCCAGGAATTGATGTCGCTCTCCACGTGGTCGTTGTTGCAGGCTGAGTTGTCTTCCACGAGACGGGAAGGGTCGAGGCTCTTGGTGAGCTTGTACATCTCCCGCACCCATTCCTGGGTTTCAGGCAGGTATTCTCCATCGGTCTTGAGGCCCCAGGTCTCGTTGAAATTGACCCAGGCGAAGATTGACGGGTGGTTGTAGTCCCTTTCGACCTGGCCTCTCAGGCAGTTCTCCCAGTCCTCGCGGGCCTCCGGTACAGGCTCTCCCCAGAAGTTCGGGGTGTCAGCCATGATCAGTAGGCCGAGCTTGTCAGCCCAGTAGAGTTTCCTTGGAACCTCGACCTTGATGTGGATACGGTTGCCGTTGAGTCCGAGGCGCTTTGAAAGGAGTATCTCGTCTTTCATGAACTCGTCGCTTGGGAAGGTGTAGAAGCCTTCCGGATGATAGCTCTGGTCCAGGCAGAGCTGGAGATATACTGGCTTGCCGTTGAGGGCTACGTATGGATATTCAGTACCAGGGAGGTTGGTGACGCCGATCTTCCTCTGGCCGAAATAGGAACTGACTTCATCCTGCTTCCCAAGGCTTGCAGTCACTTCGTAGAGGAAAGGATCGTCCAGGTCCCAGAGGTGCTGGTCCTTGAGCGGGATGGTGAAGCTGGCCTGGTCTTTCCCGCCGATCTCGCCGGTGAAAGTGTCCTGCCCGCCGGTCTTGAAAGCGAGGGTGAAGGTCTCTCCTTCGGAGGCAGGGGAATCCAGGGCGACGTCCACCTTGACGGAGGAATTGTCTATGTCCGGGGTGAAATGGAGGGACTTGATGAAGTTCTCTCCGCGGGCTTCGAGGTACACGGTCTGCCATATTCCCCGGGCATTGCCGTATCCTTGCTTTCCGTAGAGGTGGGCTTTGCTGTAGGTGTCGTCGGCCTTCAGTACGATCTTGTGGCTGCTTCCCGGGGCTGCGTCCTTGAGCTCGAATTCGAACGGGGTGTAGCCTCCCTGATGGCTGCCGAGTTCCTGCCCGTCCATCCATGCGGTGGTCTCCCAGTCGGAAGCTCCTACAACGAGGAATACCCTTTTACCTTTCCAGGCTTTAGGTATGGTGACCTCCCTGCCGTACCAGGCGATGTCTCCCTTGTCCTCGACTTCCGAGAGTCCGGATCCCCATGGGAACGGCACCATGATTTGAAGATCCATTGCATCCAGGGAGCCTTCGGAGATGGCTTTCTGCGCAGAAGCCTCGTCGAAGGTGAATGACCAGTGGCCGTTGAGGTTCACCCAGGCCGCCCTTTCGAAATCAGGGCGCGGATGTTTTGCTAAAGGAATATTCTCCACCGGAGAATTGCAAGCGCCCAGCAGGATGGCTGCCATGACGCAAAGGAATATGGTTCTAGTTCTCATATTCACAAAGATAGCAAGCCTTCGGGGAAAAACCAACTATCCTTGGTGATGACGCTGCTGATAAAGTTCCAGGGAGTTGACGATGTTCTGCCAGATGCTGTAGAGGCCGCCGGCAACCGAGGTGACAGGAGTCATGTAGGTGAATCCCAGCCAGATGAGGAAGCCGCTGTTCTTCTGCCCGAGGGCCTGTCCGGCGGTAATGGAGTCTTCGTGCGAAGGGAGCCCGGCCTTCCTGCCAACGAAGAACTGGATGAGGCAGCAGAACAGGGAAACCAGGCAGATAGCCAATGCGATCCAGACAGATATTCCGCTGTTTATCAGAGCTTTGGTGGCCAGGTAGATGGATAGGCAGAGGGTGATCCCCCAGATGTAGAAAGCCCAGTGGGCATAGCGCATCAGGAATATCTGGAGGGGCCGGATGGTGTAGCGTATCAGCCAGGCCAGCAGGAGAGGGAAGACCAGCAGAGGGAAGACCTTCTTGCAGATGGCGAAGAAACTACCCCAGAAAGTGACTCCTTCGGAAGGGTGCACCATCGGGATCGTGAGTGGGATGATGAAAGCCGCCAGGATATTGATCAGAACTACATAAGTAACTGTGTCTGAAAGGCTTCCACCAAGCTTGTCGGTAATCACTCCGGCCGCGGCCGCGGTAGGACAGACGAAGCAGAGCATGGCACATTCGATGAGGATCCTGAGGTTCCCATGCGGGATGCTTGTGCAGACCAGGGCCGGAATCACGAACATCACGGCTTGGAATAGCAGGAGCCATAGATGCCATTTCCTGAACTTGAGGTCATGAGGTGATATCTTGTTGAACTGGAGGAACAGCATCACGGCCACAAGGGCGGGCTGAAGGTCCTTGGCAATGCCGGAAAAACCAGGTTCCACGGAAACGGAAAGGGATGGGACGAAGTGCAGGATGAGGTAGGTGCATACTCCTGTGGCCATGGAAATAGGCAGCATCCAGTCCTTTATGAAACCCACAATCTTCGACATCGTTTCTCAATTGGACTGCAAATATCGCAAAAATGACTATATTTACAATCTTGTTTGAAAATATTGTTTTCATTATGAAAAAAGCATTTTTGATAATGGTTTCAGCAATGGCATTAGCCGCCTGTTCAACCAAGCCGACCGGAGAAAAGGTCGCCGCATTGGATCTTTCAAATCTTGACACTACCGTCGCTCCTTCAGCGGACTTTTACAAGTACGCTACCGGAGGATGGCAGAAGAATAACCCTCTCAAGCCTGAGTTCGCGCGCTTCGGTTCGTTCGACCAGCTTAGGGAGAACAATGTTACGAGGCTCAACGACTTGTTCGCCAGCATGACTACTATGCAGACGAAGAAGGGTTCGGTGGAGCAAAAGATCGCCGACCTGTACAAGCAGGGTCTGGATTCCGTGAAACTCAATGCTGACGGAGCCGCTCCGCTGAAGCAGTATCTTGAAGATATCTATGCTGTTGCCGACAAGGACGCCCTTGTCAGGAAGATCGCCGAACTCCACAACGAGGGAGTCGGTCCTTTCTTCGGAGCCTACGTCGGATCCGACCTTGCCAACAGCAACGACCAGATCCTCTATTTCGGCCAGGGAGGTCTTGGAATAGGTGACCGTGACTACTACGTCGAGAAAGAGAACGCCGGCATCAGGGAAGACTACGGAAAGTTCCTTGAGAAGATCCTCACCCTTTCTGGAGTGGCCGATCCTCAGACTGCGGCAGCCAACGCCCTTTCGGTTGAGGATGCACTTGCTGCCAATTCCTGGACCAGCGTCCAGGAAAGGGACATCGAGGCCCAGTACAATGTCTACAAGTCATCCGAACTCGAGGAGAAGTTCCCTGGATTCGGCTGGCAGGCTTATCTCGACGCCAGGGGCATCCCGGCTCAGGAGAAACTCGTCGTAGGTGAGACCGATTTCTTCCAGAAGTTCGGCACCCTGTTCCAGAATACCGACCTCCAGGTCCTCAAGGACTATGTCGCTGCCCAGTTCGTGGAGGATGCCTGCGGTTCCCTCAGCGATGATTTCTACAAGGCTTCATTCGACTTCTTCAGCACCCGCATGTCGGGAGTCACCGAACAGAAACCTCGCTGGAAGAGGGCTATGTCCGTTCCGAACGGTGTACTTGGAGAGGCTGTCGGAAAGATGTACGTGGAGAAATATTTCCCGGAGTCTTCCAAGGAAAAGATGGTGGCTCTCGTAGACAACCTGAAAGAAGCCTTCAGCCAGCACATCGACCAGCTCGACTGGATGAGCGACTCCACCAAGGCAAAGGCTCACGAAAAGCTTGACAATTTCACCGTCAAGGTCGGATATCCTGACAAGTGGAAGGATTATTCCACTCTCGACATCGATCCGGACAAGAGCTATTTCGAAAACCTCAGGGCAGCCAGCAAGTGGTACGTGGCTGACAACCTCTCGAAACTCGGACAGCCTACCGACAAGACCGAGTGGGGAATGACTCCTCAGACCGTGAACGCATATTACAATCCTACCACCAACGAGATCTGCTTCCCGGCAGCCATCCTCCAGCCTCCTTTCTTCAATCCGGATGCTGACGATGCCGTCAACTACGGTGCGATCGGTGTCGTGATCGGACACGAGATGTCCCACGGATTCGACGACCAGGGACGCCTCTTCGACAAGGACGGCAACATGTCATCCTGGTGGACAGAGGAAGATGCAGCCAAGTTCAAGGCAAAGGCAGAGATCCTCGCCGGACAGTTCGACAAGGTGGTCATCCTGCCTGCAAAGGACGATGCTCCGGCCCTCATGGCCAACGGACATCTCTCTCTCGGCGAGAATATCGGCGACCACGGCGGATTGAGCATCGCTTATACGGCCATGCAGAACGCAATCGCCGGCAAGGAGCCAGGCCTGATCGATGGATTCACTCCTGAGCAGAGGTTCTACCTGGGATATGCAACAGTGTGGGCCCAGAACATCACTGATGAAGAGAAGGCCCGTCTCACCAAGCTGGACGTCCATTCTCTTGCAGAGAACCGAGTCAACGTCTCCCTGAAAAACTTCCAGAGCTTCTTCGATGCATTCGGAATCAAGGAGGGCGACCCTATGTACCTTCCTGAGGCTGAAAGGGTGAACATCTGGTAGATTGGTTTGGACGCCACAAGGTTCATAGCCAGACGTCTCCGATTCGGAGGGAATATCGCGATGGTCGCCATCGCGATATCCTTCCTTATCATGATCATCGCAGTTGCGGTCTCTTCCGGTTTCAGGGAGGAGATTCGCGACGGTATCTCCGACCTTACCGGAGACGTGCAGCTGATGCCTGTGGACATGAACTACATCAGCGAAGCCTCTCCGATCCCTGCCAGGCCAAGTTACATCGGGGACATAGAGGCCATCGAGCAGGTGAAGAGCATCTCTCCTGCCGTTTACAGGGCCGGAATCGTGAAAGCGGGTGAGAACATCCACGGTGTCGTGTTCAAGGGTGTGACCAGGGAAAAAGGACCTTCTGACACCGTCAAGTTGGCCGTATCCATACCATCCAGGTTGACCGATCTCGTAGGGATCGGCAAAGGGGACAGGATGCTGACGTATTTCGTAGGTGAAAACGTAAAGGTACGTAATTTCAACGTTACGGATGTCTATGAAGGTGTGATGGACGGTACGGACAACATAATAGTCCTGGCCGACATCGCCGACATCCAGAGGCTGAACGGGTGGGAAGAGGATGAGATTTCGAGTCTGGAACTGAGACTTGTCCCTTCGTCCCGGGATGCCGACGGAATGCGCCGAGTGGCCAACATTGTCGGGAACATTGCCATGGAAAACGCGTCGGACGATGACGAGACCCTGGTCGCGACATCCGTAGTCAGCCGCTATCCCCAGATATTCGACTGGCTGAACCTCATTGATTTCAATGTTCTTTTCATCCTCGCATTGATGACCATCGTGGCAGGCTTCAACATGATCTCAGGCCTGCTGATAATGCTTTTCAGGAATATTTCCACCATCGGAACGTTGAAATCCATGGGAATGAATGACAAGTCGATCGGGAAGGTGTTCCTGCGCGTTGCTTCCGGCATAGTCCTGAAAGGGATGCTGATAGGGAACGCTGTCGCCTTCCTTTTCTGCGGCATCCAGAAATGGACGCATGTCCTGAAATTGAATCCTGAGAATTACTTCGTCCCGTTCGTCCCGGTGCACCTGAACCCGGGCTCAGTGCTTGCTGCCGATGCGGCCGCTTATGTGGTCATCATGCTTCTCCTTCTCATTCCGTGTCTGTTCATCGCCAGGGTCGACCCTGCGCAGACTGTCCGGGCTCAGTAGGGAATCCGGTGCGAACACGGCGGCTTCCTCCCTTTCCATTTCCTCGTCTTCAGCACGTTTGGCCGCAAGCCAGACGGAGTCGGCCGGTTCGCTCGCGAACCTTGGAGTCTCACCCCTGAACTTGTCGAACTGGTTCAGGACTGCCCTGACGTATGCCCTGGTTTCAACCCCGCTGAATTTGCCGCAGTGAAGGTCGTAGGCCACGGCCACGGAGTCGCTGTTCATCATAGGCATAACCGAACAGAGACCGGCCCAGGTGCTTGAATTGGCGCCCATAGCCCTTGCGAATTTGATGCAGTCCTGCACCCTGCCCTCTCCGGCATTGTAGGCGGCCAGGGTGAATTTTACGAGTTCCTCCTCGTTCGCGGCATAGCTTCTGAACATACCCTGGAGCTTGTGGATATAGTCTGCTCCGGCCCTGATGTTCTGTTCCGGATCAAGAGGATCCTTGACGTGGTGGTTCTTCGCCGTGCTCGGAATCATCTGCATGAGTCCGAAGGCTCCCCTGTAAGAGTGGACCTGTATCCTGAATTTCGATTCGCTCCAGATGAGGGCGGCATACATTCTCCAGTCCCAGCCGATGCGGTTGGAATATTTCTTCAGGAGATCATCATATGGGCTGATTATGCCCTCTGCCTTGCTGCCTTTGAGATTTGGCTGATACCCCCTGAAGAACCTGTCATAAGTGTAGGAATATGTAGGCGAGGCGCTGAAAGTGTCGTACCACCTCAGCATTTCCAGGTACTTTTCGTTGTCGGCCTTGAGCAGCCAGACAACGGAGGAGTCTCCGATGAAGAGGGAAGTGAATTCATCTGAATCAGGGACTCTTCCTGCAGGGATTACGATGAGGTCCAGCCTCCCTGTCCTTATAGAATCCAGGTAGGATCCACGGGATTCTCCAAGATGGACTTCCGCAGAATCTCCCTGACTGTAGGCGAAACGGTTCAGAAGTTCGTAGTGGAAGCCGGTGTGGTAGCCGTTGTTGAGGTTGTCGAAGTCGCCGAGCCTGATGGCACAGTGGAGAGTATCCCCTCCAGTGACCGGCTCGAAAACCTTCGGAGCGTTGGCTCTCTTTTCGGTGAAAGGAATTATCAGAAGTACCAATAATGTAGGAATCAGGTACTTCAGGAATTTCTTCGTTACTCTTCTTACTCCCATAGGGGGTGTGGTTAATAGTTTCTGCTGGTGCTCATTCCTCCGCCACCGGACATTCCTCCGCCACCGGACATGCCTCTGCCACCGGACATACCCCCGCCTCCGCTGTTACCGCCGCCGGACATCAAACCACCGCTGGCGTTCACTGTCTTGTTCTGTCCAGGCTGCAGGTAGAACGGCCAGTACACGCCGAACTTGACGGATCGTTGGTTCCTTATGAACCGGTTGGCCGTGAAATAGTCTGCCTTTTCCATAGGCCAGCCCTGTCCTGCGTTCTCCAGCTTGACGAATATGCAAGCCCGCTTCCACTGGATATTGACAAATGCATCTATGATAGGGCCGTTGTTGTATTCAAGTTCCTTCTGGTTGTAGAATGCCCCGACTGCAGGGTTCCAACCAGGGGAATAGTATTTCGTATTGTACCAAGCATTTGCTCCGATCTGCATCTGCATGACGTTCTTGGTGACGTCGAACTGGAGGTACCATTTGGCATTGATCGCAATTGCAGGTACCGGGACCACGTCCTGGTTGGAAGACATCTGGAACAGCACGCGGTTGTCGAGGTGCAGGGGTCCCAGGGCCAGGTCTTTGTGAAGCGAGGCGCTGAGGATGCTCATCGGCGTGGCGTTCTGGCGTACAACTCCGGTAGAATCGAAGTAGATGTTGTTGCTCAGGAGGGCGTAGCCCACATCGGCCCCGATCTTCCAGCGCGGGATGGCGAGTCTGGCCTGAACCTTCGTGGTCGAGATCTTACCGAAATCATTGTCCCATTTGTAGTGGTTCGAGAAATAGTGCTGGTGGTAGAATTCTGGCTCCTTCAGGCTGGTCTCGAAATGTACTCCCAGGGAAACCGGGCTCTTCCTCGCCCTTCTGAAAGGATAGAAGGAGAGGTTGGCATTGGCCTCGACGCTCATGTCGTTCTGCTCCTTTCCGAGGAATACATATTCACCCTTGGCGTCCCACTGGATGTATTGCTTGAGCTGGCCTTCCACTCCTGCATAGACGAAGGTGGAATTCCAGATGGTGTTCGGATTGACCTTGAGATAGGTTGGGTCGAAGGAATAGTAGTTCAGGATGCGGTTGCCGATTCCTCCGTTCAACTTGGACACTATGGCCTCTTCCGACCATGGCTGGAGCCTGATGAACAACCGGTTCTCCAACTTGCTGACACGCAGGGAATCATAGGCTTGGTTAGGATTGTAGAAGAAGTTCCCGTGATAGAACTCCCTCCCTATGTCGTTGGAGCTCGAAAGCTGGTCGGTGTAGAGCTTGGTGAACACTGAATATTCACTGCTGTGCCCTATGAAGGCTGTAGTGATGTTGTACCTGTTTCCAAGGGTGTCGGCAGAATCTCTTTGAGCTGCGCGGTCTGCCAGGAGGCTGTCAAGCTGGGAGATGAGAAGTGAGTCGCCGGAGGTCAGTACGCTGTCCTTGAAAGGCTTGTCCAGTTTCTTCTCCTGCATTTTCCGGATGAACTCGAACGGGATCCTGTACTGTTGGTCCAGGAAGACGGTCTTCTTCTTGACCATTGTCTGGGCATTGGTCAGGTAGATAGGGATTTCCCTTGCATCGAGAGTGGTGTCGGAGACCATCTTGATGTCGGAGACACCTCCGTTCTCCCCGCGTATCACCTTGTTGTGGATGTACCCGGCGTGCATCATGTACTTCTTCCCGAGGTAGTTGACCGATGCCGACAGGCTCTTGTTCTTGGTAGTCTCGTTCTCGAGCATTCCACCACCGCCGAAACGGTTGAATTCGATGGTGTAGTTGAGCGACGGGAATATGTTCTGGGAAGTCAGGATGTGCAGGTTGTCGGACTCTTTCTGCTGGTTTGCGAACAAGGTGCCGAAATACGAAAGCTCGGTGTAGGCCGTCTTGGTGTTGTACATCGGCAGGGTCTTGGCGGAGTAGGACCAGGACTCGTAAGGGTCGTAGAAAGACACTCCGTTTTCGCTCGTCCTATTGAACCAGTTGTAGTACTGCACAGGAGAACCGGCCATTCCCAACCAGCTGGCATTCACGTCCTTGCGCTGGAACGGGTAGTCGTAGAAACGGTAGTTGTAGTTGGTGTCAGGCTCCTGGATGTGCATCTGGTGGAATTCGCGGTCGTGCGTCCACTGGACTATCCTCTTGTACTGCATGGAATCAGGTACGGCGAAGGTGGTGAGGACCCTAGGGGTGTTCTCCTTGATGCTGTCCCTGATCGCCTTCAGGCTGTCCTTCACGTCAGCGATGCTGTCGGCGATGTGTTTCTTGAGTTTTTCCTTCTGCTCGAAGTCGTATTTCTTGCGCTCCGTTTTCGATAGACCGTTGTACCAGGCCTCGAACTCGGCTTTCTTGCGCATGGCTGAATCGAGGTAGTACAGGGAATCTAGCCTGGGCCAGTCGAGGGAGTCTCCTGCCGCCTTGAGCGAATCCCTGACCTGCACGTGAGTGAGGGAGTCCAAAAGGGCGACATAGTATTTGTAACGGAACGGATCGATGTCCTTCAGGGAATCCGGTGGAAAGATAGTGTCACGGGCCGTGAGCTGAGGGACAGTGTCCATCGGAGAGAGGAATGTAGAAGTGTCGTCTGCACTCCTGCGCACCTTGCCGCGAAGGAACTGGTTACGGTAGTGGATGGTGTCCTGCGGAGCCTCGGCGGAAATGAATCCGTAGCCCGGGTCGCCCTTGCTGACACGAGGACTCATGCCGACGGCGTGGAGGGCGACGACGCACACCACCACCAGCGGGAACCATATTCTTTTTAAGAGATCCTTCACAAGCTTTTCCAAGTATAATCCGACAAAATTACTGTTTTTTATATTTTTACACAAATCCCGGGCCCGGCACGACAAAGTCGTGAATATTTTCGTATATTTATCAGTCATGACTGATTTTGAGAAGAAAATAGCGGAAGACCTTAATTCCCGGCAGGCAGAAGCAGTCACTTCCACCGAGGGTAGGGTAAGGGTGATCGCCGGTGCCGGTACCGGCAAGACCAAGGCCCTGACTTACCGCTATGCATATCTTGTGAATGTGCTCGGAATCGATCCGGCCAACATCCTGTGCCTTACATTCACCAACAAGGCGGCCGCCGAGATGCGCAACAGGATTGCCACGATGGTCCACAGCGGGGACTACAATGACTTCGTCTGCACCATCGACGGATTCTGCGTCAAGTTCCTTCGCAAGGAGATTCATCGCCTTGGGTTCCCGAAGACATTCTCCATCATCGACGAGGAAGACCGCAAGGCACTGGCCAAGCAGTGTATGGAAGAGCTGGGAATCAAGCGTACCGAAAGGACGGTCAAGGAGTTCCTGGGCCAGGTGTCTTCGTTCAAGGCCCTGGATGCTTACATTGACACTTACATGCTGCCTGAGGTGGAATGGTCGGACGGGATGCTTTCGTCCGGACCGGCCAATTACATCCACCGCCAGATCAAGAACTATTCCCTGGATTTCGACGATCTCGAGAACTTTACCAACTATATCCTGGACCATTACCAGGAAGCAAGGGAATATTGGCAGGGCCAGCTCAACTACATAATGGTGGACGAGGCCCAGGACTGCAACACTGACAACTGGCAGATCATCGAGAAACTCGCAGCCGGACACCGCAATCTTTTCGTGGTCGGAGATCCCGACCAGGCGATCTATGAGTGGAGGGGAGCCAAGCCGGACCGTTTCGTCCAGTTCGCCAGGGACAAGGATGTGGTACTGGACGAGAATTATCGTTCCACCCCTGGAATCCTGGGTGTGGCAAACTCCGTGATTTCCAAGAATATGAACAGGATTCCGAAGGACCTGTTCACCAGGAAGCCCGAGGGCAAGGCCGTTATCCACTACCATGGCAAGACCGAGGCGGAGGAAATGGAATGGGTGGTCTCCCAGATGCGGCTCCTGATGGCGTCGGGAGCCCGTCCGAACGACATGGCCGTCCTTTTCAGGGCGTCCTTCCAATCCAGGGCCATGGAGCAGGAATTGCTGAATTCGCATATTCCTTACATCATCTGGGGCGGGACGAGATTCTTCGAGAGGAAGGAGATAAAGGACTGCATTGCCTATCTCAAGCTCATCAACGACCCTTCAGACGACCTTTCTTTCGAGAGGATAGTGAATGTGCCGGCAAGGAAGCTCGGCAAGAGATATGTCGATTCGTTGAAGGAGAGGGCTACCGATGACGGCCTCAGCCTCTTTGATACCATGCTCCGCCAAGACGGGGACAAGCCGGCTGCAGCAGCGTTCGTCACCTTGATCGAAGGCTTCAGGGAGTATTCCCGGAAGTCCCTTGTCTCAGACCTGTTGGACAGGGTGCTGGACAGGAGCGGCCTGAAGCGTATGTACAGGGAGGACCAGGATGAGGACAGGCTGGAGAACATCGAGGAACTGCTGCATAGCATACGCTTCTACGAGAGTTCCCGGAGCGAAGACGACGTGGTGCTGTCCGAGTACCTCCAGGACATCGCCCTTTACACGAACCAGGATTATCGCAAGGACACCCCTACGGTCAAGCTGATGACGATCCACCAGGCCAAGGGACTGGAGTTCCCTTACGTGTTCGTCATAGGTTTGAGCGAGGGTATATTCCCGAATATGAGGACGATCCGCGAATACAAGAAAAACGGGGAGGAAGAAGAACGCAGGCTGATGTATGTGGCTGTCACCAGGGCGGAGAAGGCCCTGTTCCTGACCGAGTCGGAGGGATTCAACGTGTCCACCAGGATGAACAAGTATCCTTCCCGCTTCCTGACTGAGATAAAGCGCAACATGTTCGTGACCGAGGGCTACGTGCCGGAAGACCTATGGAGGGGCACCAGGAACTTGATGCATGTGCTCGACGAAGAGAGTTTCCACGACAGTTTCGAAAAAGAGAGGTCGGAATATGAATCTCCTTTCAAGGTGGGAGACCCCGTCCGCCACAACATTTTCGGAGAAGGGAAGATAGTCGGGGCCAACAATGAATCCACAACATTTGAAGTCCGTTTCGCCGACGGGCAGACCAGGCATCTGAGGGCGACATTCCTTCGCCCCGCTGACCTTCCTGAATAATAGGAAAAGCTTATGAAGAAGATCAAGAAGATTTACAAGACAGACCCTTACCTGGAGCCTTTCAAGGATGCGATCGAGGCTCGGCACCGCCGGATCGTTGAAGCCCGGGAAAAGATTTCCGGGCCGGATCCCGAAGATTTCGTAAAGGGGATCAACAACCATCTCTACTATGGCTTGCACAAGGAGGCCGACGGTTCCTGGGTGATCAGGGAATGGGCCCCTAATGCTTCCAGGATATACCTGATCGGAGAGTTCAACAACTGGAAGCGGACGAGTGCATATGAATTCAAGATAGCCGGCCAGGGTAACTGGGAACTCCGTCTGGACCCGATGTTCCTCAGTCACGGGGAACTCTACAAGCTTTTCATCGAATGGCCGGGTGGAGGCGGGGAGCGCATCCCAGCTTACTGCAAGAGGCTGGTCCAGGATCCTGTCACCAAGATTTTCTGCGCTCAGGTCTGGGATCCCGCCCAGCCATATTCATGGAAGCATGACAGGGTGCTCAGGAGGCCCCATCCGCTGATTTACGAATGCCACATTGGAATGAGTTCAGAGGAACGGAAGGTGGCTTCCTTCGACGAATTCCGCCTGAATGTGCTTCCGAGGGTCAAGAAGCTGGGATATGACACAATCCAGATAATGGCGCTCCAGGAACATCCTTACTATGGTTCCTTCGGCTACCAGGTTTCGAATTTCTTCGCCGTGAGTTCGCGATTCGGAACCCCGGACGAATTCAAGCACCTGGTGGACGAGGCTCACCGGATGGGAATCGCCGTGGTGATGGACATCGTACATTCCCACAGCGTGGACAACGCGGCCGAAGGCCTGAGCCTTTTCGACGGCAGGGAAGACCTCTACTTCTACCAGGGCCCGCAGGGACACCATCCTGCCTGGGGCTCCAGGTGTTTTGACTACGGAAAGGACGAGGTGGTGAGGTTCCTGCTGAGCAACTGCAAGTTCTGGCTCGAGGAATATCACCTGGACGGTTTCCGCTTCGACGGGGTGACGAGCATGATCTACTGGGACCACGGCCTGGGGAAGGATTTCGGGGATTATTCTCTGTATTTCGACTCCGGTGTGGACGAGAACGCCGTGACTTACCTTGGCCTGGCCAACATGCTGATCAAATCCATGAAGCCTTCAGCCATCACCATTGCCGAGGATGTGAGCGGTATGGCCGGGTTGGCGGCCCCATTCGAGGCAGGTGGAGTCGGCTTCGATTTCCGTATGGCCATGGGCATCGCCGACCATTGGATCAAATGGATCAAGGAGAAGAGGGACGAGGAGTGGAGTCCGGGTGAGATGTGGTACGAACTGACCAACAAGCGTTCGGACGAGAAGACTGTCAGCTACGCTGAATGCCATGACCAGGCTCTCGTTGGTGATAAAACCCTGATTTTCAGGTTAATGGACAAGGAGATGTACTTCTCCATGAATATGGAGTCCACCAATGCGGTCGTGGACAGGGGCATGGCTTTGATAAAGCTGATACGCCTTTCTACCATAGGTACGGCCGGAGATGGTTACCTGAATTTCATGGGCAACGAGTTCGGTCATCCTGAGTGGATAGATTTCCCGAGGGAGGGGAATGGCTGGAGCTATGAGCATGCTCGCCGGCAGTGGTCCCTGGCAGACGCTTCCTACCTGCGTTACCATTGCCTGCAGGATTTCGACAAGGAGATGATACACCTTGTAAAACGATACGGCGTGCTTACAGAGGCTCCTGAGCTGCTGAGGGCTGACGAAGAGAAGAAAATCTTGATTTTCAAGCGTAAAAGCCTTATCTTTGCCCTCAATTTCAACCCGGTTGAATCGTTCTCCGATTATGCATTCCCGGCCCCTGAGGGAAACTATGTGAAGGTTCTCGATTCCGATGAAAAGAGATTCGACGGTTTCTCAAGGCTGGATGGTGACGGGGAACATTTCACCGTGGGCGGGAACCTTATCCTTTATCTGCCGAGCCGGTGCGCAATCGTGCTGACAGACAAGGCAGGAATGAAATAATTGTTTTTACTGACGAATATGGCTTTTTTGAAATTCAACAAGTCAGAACTGGTCAACCTTTCATATTCATTGAAAAGGGAGATCATAAGCGCCAACAAGACGGGAGCTTACTGCAATACTTCCATAGTCACTTGCAACACCCGTCGCTACCACGGCCTTCTGGCCGTCCCTGTGGACGCTTTCGGAGGCAGGATGCATCTGCTGCTGTCCTCTATGGATGAAAGCCTTGTGCTTGAAGGCAAGCAGTTCAATCTGGGAATCCATTGCTATGGAGACATCTATGAACCGCGCGGCCACAAGTACATCATCGATTTCGAGGCTGATCCACTGCCTAAGATTACCTACAAGGTAGGTGAAATGGTTTTCACCAAGACTATCCTACTTGTTCCGGATGCCGATCAGGTGATGATCCGGTACGACCTGGTGAACGCTCCTTCAAAGGTGCGTCTCCTGCTGACCCCTTTCCTGGCTTTCAGGGACATCCATTCCCTTACGAGCGAGAATCCTTCTGCAAGGACTGAAGGCTGGGAAATACAGAACGGAATGGCCTGGTGCATGTATGATGGTTTCCCTGACCTGAACCTGCAGTTCAATACCAAGGAGGTTGCGTTCAAGAGCACACCTTGCTGGTACAAGGGGATTACTTATTCGGATGAGTATCGTCGTGGATTCGACTGCCGCGAAGACCTTTATGTCCCTGGACATTTCGAGGCCGACATGAAGCCTGGGGATGCCATCGTGTTTTCTGCCGGTGTGGACCAGGTGGCCGCCAGCCAGCTGAAGAGGAAGTTCGACACTTTGGCCGCAAAGGTGCCGCAGATCACCAACTATCACGACCATCTGCTGCATTGCGCTGACCTCCTTATCAGGGACCGTAACGGTCGCAAGAAGATTACGGCAGGATTTTCCTGGATGTATACGGGACTTCTGAGGGAGACCCTGGAGGCTGCTCCGGGCCTTACTTTCTATGCAAACGGCAACAAGGCCTTGTTCGAGGAAATCCTCGACAACCTTATCGCAGACGAGCAAGAGAGGCTCTTCCACAAGACTACCCAGGTCGAAGCTCCTCTCCGTCTGGCCGGAGCCCTCGAGCAATATATCGAGTTCGGTGCCGACGCGAAGGCGGTCTGGAAGAAGTACGGTCCTACAGTCAAGGGAGTCCTTGAAAGCTACCTGCCGGGTAGGCGTAGCGAGGTTGCAATGCAGCCTAACGGACTTCTCTGGGCTCAGCTCGACCATTGGGCCCTTTCATGGATGAATGCATACATCAACGGCAATCCTGTGACCGAAAGGGCCGGATACCAGGTTGAAACGAATGTATTCTGGTACCAGATGATCAGTTTCGCTCTCAGGATGGAGAAGACATTCGGTCCTAAGGACAGCAAGTTCGTCCAGGACTGGACGAGGATCGAAAAGTTGGTGGAGGATAATTTCCAGCCGTTGTTCTGGAATCCTCATGCCGGTTACCTGGCCGACTATGTGGACAATGAAGGCCAGCACATGGAAGTGCGTCCGAACATGCTCTATGCATTGCTCGGCGGAGATAAGCTCATTGACCCCGAAGTTGCATATTCGGTCCTCCGGGTCATAGACAACGAACTCGTGACGCGCAGGGGGATCAGGACGCTTTCTCCTCGCGATCCTATGTACAAGGGTGTCTATGAAGGCTCGCAGACCGAGAGGGATCTCGCTTACCACGGTGGCAGCACCAGGGTGTACCTGCTTTCGCCTTACATCGAGATCTGCTTCAAGATGAGAGGACCGTCCTTCGTCAGCAGGGCCCAGTGGCTTGTGAACGGCTTCTATGAAGACTTGAACAAGCACGGTGTCGGAGCATTCTCGGAGCTTTATGACGGAGACCCGCCTCACGAGCCGCATGGAGCGATTTCGTCAGCGGTCGGAACGGCAGCTCTTCTGAAGGTAGATTATTTCATCTCTAAATACAAGGAGGCATAGTCATGAGAGTTTTGATGTTCGGATGGGAGTTTCCTCCCCATATCGCCGGAGGTCTTGGAACTGCCTGTTACGGTATAGTCAAGGGCTTGGCAAACAACGGAGTCGAGACAATTTTCGTGATGCCTTCCGCATCCGGTGACGAGGACCAGAGTGCGGCCAGGATCATCAATGCAAGCGACGTCCCGGTCGAGTCCGTCAGTTCTTCGGTTGACGAATTCCTGGACAAGGTCAAGTTTGTCCGTATCGGATCCAACATGATTCCTTACGTGGATCCTGACGAGTTCCAGGAAATGGTTGAATCCGAGAAGAGGCTGCAGCAGGAATCATTCGCCAAGCACATCGGACAGAAGTTCCGTTTCTCTGGACGCTATGGCTCCAACCTGATGGAAGAAGTCGCCCGGTATGCAATGGTCGGAGGTACCATCGCAATGGAGCACAAGGATGAGTTCGATCTCATCCACGCCCACGACTGGCTTACCTACCTGGCCGGAATTGCAGCCAAGGAGCTCACAGGCAAGCCTCTCATAGTCCACGTGCATGCCACTTCCTATGACCGCGGTACCGAAGACATGATCGACAGCCGCGTCTATGCCATCGAGAAAAGGGGGATGGAAGCAGCCGACAAGGTCATAACGGTAAGCGACCTGACCAGAAACATAGTCATCAACAAGTACGGAATCGATCCGGAGAAGGTCGTCACCGTCCACAACGCAGTGGATTTCAGCGGCCGTGAGAACATGCAGGTCGAAAGGGGCATCAAGGAAAAGGTGGTCACCTTCCTTGGAAGGATCACTTTCCAGAAGGGTCCTGAATATTTCATCGAAGCTGCGGCCGAAGTCCTCAAGAGGACGGACAACGTACATTTCGTGATGGCCGGAAGCGGAGACATGATGAACCGCTGCATCCGCCACGTCGCCCGCCTGGGAATATCCGACAAGTTCCATTTCACCGGCTTCCTGCGCGGTGCCGATGTCCAGAAGATGTTTGCGATGTCGGACGTCTACATCATGCCGTCGGTGTCCGAACCGTTCGGAATCTCCCCGCTGGAGGCGATGCGCACCAACGTGCCTTCGATCATTTCCAACCAGTCCGGGGCAGCCGAAGTGCTGAAATATGCCTTCAAGGTAGATTTCTGGGATGTCGCGGCCATGGCTGACGACATCTATGCCCTCCTGAACTATCCTGCGCTGGCCGACTTCGCCGCCAAGCATGGCTATGATGAGGTGAACCGCCTCAAATGGAACATGGCTACGGCCAAGATGAAGAAAGTATATGAATCCGTAATAAACAAATAAAAGGAGAACAGTTATGAAAAAGAGCATCTGTCTATATTTCCAGGTCCATCAGCCTACCAGACTCAGGCTGTACAGGTTCTTCGACATTGGAAGGGACTCTCATTATTATGACGATTTCACTGACAGGACCATCCTCCGGAGGATTGCACGGGACTGCTATCTTCCTATGAACAAGCTTCTTCTCGACCTCATCGGGAAGTATAAGGGCGACTTCAAGGTGACGTTCTCCATTACGGGTTCGGCTCTCGAACAGTTCGACAGGTACGAGCCGGAGGTCATCGACAGCTTCAGGAAACTTGCCGACACCGGTTGCGTGGAGTTCCTTGCCGAGACCTATTACCATTCCCTGGCTTCCCTGGCTTCGCCTGCCGAGTTCAAGCATCAGGTTGAGAAGCACGCCAAGGCCATCGAGGACCATTTCGGAGTTAAGCCGACCGCTTTCAGGAACACCGAGCTGATCTATTCGGACGCCATCGGAAAGCAGGTTTACGACCTTGGCTACAAGACCATGCTGGCCGAGGGCGCCAAGCATATCCTCGGATGGAAGAGCCCGGATTACATCTATTCCGATCCTGTCCAGAGGAACCTCAAGCTGCTGCTCAGGAACTATTCCCTCAGCGACGACATCGCTTTCAGGTTCTCTGACCAGGGATGGAAGGACTGGCCTCTCACCGGAGAGAAATACCTCTCCTGGCTGAAGGAGGCGGAAGGGGACATCGTGAACCTCTTCATGGACTACGAGACTTTCGGAGAGCACCAGAAGGAGGCTTCAGGAATATTCGAATTCATGAGGTATCTTCCTGAGGTAGTTCTGGCGGATGGGTCCATGACCTTCACCACACCTACCCTTGCTGCAAGGAAGTACAAGGCAGTGGATGTCATCGACGTACCGGATCCTATCTCCTGGGCAGACGAAGAGAGGGACATCACGGCCTGGCTTGGCAATGAACTCCAGCAGGACGCCTACAACAAGCTCTACGAACAGACGGAGAAGCTCTCCATCGTGAATGAGCCTTCCCTGTGGGAGGACTTCGGCCATCTCCAGGAAAGCGACCATTTCTATTACATGAGCACGAAATTCTTCTCCGACGGAGAGGTTCACAGATACTTCAATCCTTACAATACTCCTTACGAGGCCTTCATCAACTACATGAATGCCCTGAGTGATTTCATCATCAGGATTGACGATGCTGTCGAGACATTCACCAGGGCTTCTGAAGCCGTCCCGGAGGAGAAACCTGAACCAGCTGTGAAGAAAACAACTAAACCGAAAACTGCGAAGGCAGTGAAACCAGTCAAGAAAAAATAATTAAATGGCAAACGAACTGATCAATCCCGACTACCTCTTCGAAGTCAGCTGGGAAGTATGTAACAAGGTTGGAGGAATATACACGGTCATAGCTACCAAATCGCTCTACCTCAAACAGCAACTTCATAAACACCATATCCTCATCGGACCTGATGTCTGGATGGATACCGAAAGCAACCCTGATTTCATAGAGGATACACACCTCTACAGTCTATGGAAAACCCAAGCCGCCTCCGAAGGCCTCAGAGTGCGTGTCGGAAGGTGGAACGTGCCCGGAAATCCGATAGCTATCCTTGTGGATTTCAAGCAGTTCCTTACAAAGCAGAACGACATCCTTACCGAATATTGGAAACGTTTCGGAGTGGACTCCATAACCGGGAACTGGGACTATCGCGAGAATGTGTTGTTCGGATACGCCGCAGGTCATGTGATCGAAAGTTTCTACAGGTTCAACCTTTCCGCTTCCGACAAGGTCGTGGCCCAGTTCCACGAGTGGCAGACCGGATCTGGACTCCTTTACCTGAAGACCACCTCTCTTCCGGTAGCTACCGTATTCACCACCCATGCTACCGTGGTAGGTCGCTGCATTGCAGGCAACAACCTTCCTCTCTACGATTCAATGAATCTTTACGACGGGGACCAGAAGGCCCAGCAGTTCGGTGTGACCGCCCTCCACTCCATCGAGAAGAAGTCTGCGCAGAACGCCGACGCCTTCACGACTGTGAGCGAGATCACGGCGAAAGAGTGCGAGCGTTTCCTGCAGCGTCCGGTGGACGTTGTGACTCCGAACGGATTCGAGAACTCGATCACGCCTGCTACTGACGAGGAATATGAGGCAAAGCGCAAGGCCGCCCGTGAGAGGCTCATAAAGGTTGCTTCCGCCATGTCTGGAGAAGAAGTCTCCAAGGATGCGATCCTGATTGGCATCGGCGGACGTTACGAATATCGCAACAAGGGTATCGACGTATTCATCGACGCTCTGAAGAAACTCTCCGATGATGAACCTGAAGGCCGCGACATCCAGGCCTTCATAATGATTCCTTCAGGCCATAACGGTGCAGACAAGGAACTTGTCTCCAAGCTGGAAGGAAAGAGCCTGCAGTACACCACCCAGGTCTCCCATTACCTTATGAATCCTGAATATGACGTCATCACTCGCCGTTTCAGGGAACTGGGATTCAACAATGAGAAGGGAAGCCGTGTGAAGGTCTATTTCATTCCTTCCTACCTGAACGGCAGCGACGGAGTGTTCAACATGAAGTACTACGACCTCCTCTCCGGACTTGACCTGACTCTCTTCCCTTCATATTACGAGCCTTGGGGATATACTCCTCTGGAGAGTCTTGCCTTCCGCATTCCAACCCTCACGACCAGCCTTTCCGGCTTCGGCCTCTGGGTAAGGTCCCATTACGGCAAGGACCATCCTGGAATCACCGTCACCGACCGCAACGATTCGAACTATTTCGACGTGGTGGACGGAGTCGTTGAGAGGATCAAGGAGATCGCTGCCCTTGACGACGAGGGTCGCAAGGCTTATATGGATTCCGCCAGGGATGTCTCCACGATCGCCCTTTGGGAGAATCAGATCCGCTACTACAATGAAGCATATTCCATCGCGCTCGGCAAGGTGATCGAGGCGCAGGGTGCTTTCCCTGACGAATATACCGAGGACAAGGCTTCTCAGTTCAAGAAGATCGAAGTCAACGATCCTTCCTGGAAGAGCGTGATGGTCACCCGCCATCTGCCGAAGGCTATTTCCGGCTTGGAAACCCTTTCCAAGAACCTCTGGTGGTGCTGGAACGAGTCGGCCAAATCTCTCTTCAAGTCCATAGACCCGGAGATCTGGGACAAGACCAAGCACAACCCTATGGCTCTCCTTGACATGGTGAGCCTCAAGAAGTTCAAGGCTCTCGCCAAGGACGAGGAATTCGTCGGCAGACTGAATGCCGTGGTGGACGAGTTCAACGAATATATGGCCCTGAAAGCCGAGAGGACCGATCCGAAGATTGCATATTTCTGTATGGAATATGGTCTTGATACCTCTCTGAGGATATATTCAGGAGGTCTCGGCTTGCTTGCAGGAGACTACCTCAAGGAGACCAGCGACATGAACGTGAACCTGGTCGCCGTGGGTTTGCTTTACCGCTATGGCTATTTCACACAAGTCATCACCGGAAACGGAATGCAGTTCTCCCGCTATGATCCACAGGACTTCACCAAGATCCCTGCACAGCCGGTCATGGATGCCGAAGGCAACTGGATGACCACCAGCGTGGCCTTCCCTGGAAGGACCATCACTGCCAGGATCTGGAAGGTGGCTGTCGGCCGTACCGATCTGTATTTGCTGGACGCCGATTATGAAGCCAACATTCCTGAAGACCGCGAGGTTACCTATCACCTCTACGGTGGCGACTGGGAGAACCGCCTGAAGCAGGAGCTCCTGCTTGGTGTCGGCGGAATCCGTGCCCTGAGGAACCTGGGCATCGAACCGCAGATCTATCATTGCAATGAAGGACATGCTGCTTTCACCGGTCTGGAAAGGCTCAGGGAATACATCCAGGACGAGAACCTCGATTTCAGTGAGGCTATGGAAGTGGTCAGGTCATCATCCCTGTTCACGACCCATACTCCTGTCCCTGCAGGTCATGATTCCTTCGATGAAGGACTTCTGAGAAAGTACATCGGTCATTATCCTCAGCGCCTGAAGATCGACTGGGAGACCATGATGGGACTTGGAAAGGTGGACCCTGGCAACCATGGCGAGAAATTCTCCATGAGTTTCCTTGCAGCCAGCTGTTCCCAGAATGTAAACGGTGTATCCTGGCTCCACGGTGAGGTCAGCAAGGACATCTTCAACAAGATGTATCCTGGGTACCTCCCGGAGGAACTTTACATCAGTTACGTGACCAACGGAGTGCACTATCCTACCTGGACTGCTGCAGAGTGGAAGAAGATCCACGCAAGGGTTTTCGGACCTGAATTCAAGACTCATCATTATGACAAGTCCTGCTTCAACGGAATTTACCAGATTCCTGACGAAGAAATCTGGGAGACCAGGAAACACTTGAAATCCAGACTCATAAGGATAGTGAAGAACAGGATTTCGGATTCCTCGCTCTGCAACCACTATTCTCCGAGCGAGATCGTGGCCATCAAGGAGAACCTGCGCGACGATGTCCTGACAATAGGCTTCGCCCGCCGTTTCGCAACTTACAAGAGGGGTACCCTGCTGTTCACTGACCTGGACAGGCTGGATGCCATCGTCAACGATCCGGAGCATCCGGTGCAGTTCCTCTTCGCCGGTAAGGCCCATCCTGCCGACAAGGCCGGACAGGACCTTATCAAGAGGATCATAGACATCTCCAAGCAGGACCGCTTCATAGGCAAGATAGTCTTCGTGCCTGGATACGACATATCCCTGGCCAAGAGGCTTGTGCAGGGAGTCGATGTCTGGATGAACAACCCTACAAGACCTTTGGAGGCTTCGGGTACATCCGGCGAGAAGGCTGCCATGAACGGAGTGATGCATTTCTCCGTCCTGGACGGATGGTGGGTCGAGGGCTACCAGGAAGGAGCCGGATGGGCGCTTCCTATGGAAAGGGCCTACGATGACCAGAATTACCAGAACGAGCTTGATGCTGCTACGATCTATACGATCCTCGAGAACGAGATAGCTCCTGCCTACTACGATGTAGACAAGGAGAAAGGTTTCTCGCCAGTATGGTGCGGCTATATCAAGAACACGGTGGCAAAGGTTGCGAGCAACTTCACCACGAACAGGATGCTCACCGACTATTGCAACCAGTACTATATCCCTCAAGCCAAGCGCAATGCCGAGCTGGTGTCTGACGACTACCACGAGGCAAGGCAGATTGCCAGGTGGAAGAAGCGGCTCCTCCGTCAGTGGAAGAACATCGAAGTCATCTCCCAGACCCAGCCGGATCCTTCTTACACCCTCTCGATGGACAACAACCTGAAGGTCGAGGTCGTCCTAAACCTGGCCGACCTGACTCCGGAAGACATTGGAGTCGAGATGCTGTTCGCCACCACGGACAACAAGCAGAAACTCCACATCCAGGAGTCGATTGAGCTGAGGTGCGTGGACTTCAATGACAGCGTGGCGACCTACAGGGCCGAATTCATCCCGGACAAGACGGGTATGTACCAGGTTGCTACAAGGATGTATGCCAAGAACCCACATCTACCTCACAGACAGGACTTTGAGTTAGTGAAATGGTTATAGCGACCGGTTTTTTCGACGGTGTCCATCTCGGACACCGTTTTGTGATAGAACAGCTTGTGAAGGCTGCAAGGGACAGAGAGGACGAGAGTATGATCGTCACCTTCTGGCCTCACCCCCGGAATGTCCTGCAGGATGATGCCCGGAATCTTAGGCTGCTGACCTCCCTGAAGGAGAAGGAACAGTTGCTGAGGAGCATCGGCGTGGACAGGATTGAGGTCCTGCATTTCACCAAGGAGTTCAGCCGGCTGACGACCCGCGAATACCTGCAGGAATATGTCATCGGCAGGTTCGGCGGGAAGGCTATCCTGCTCGGCTACGACAACCGCGTCGGTGGTGACATGCTGACTACGGACCAGATCCGTGATGTGGCTATCGGACTCGGACTCGAAGTCATCCGTACCGAAAGCGTTTCCGCAGGAGGGAACACCGTGATCAGTTCCACCAAGATCCGCGAAGCCATCGCAGGGGGAGACGTGAAGTCCGCCTCCGTGATGCTCGGTTACGGATATTCCCTTACCGGAGTGGTGGTGGCAGGCAACAGGCTCGGCCGTACCATCGGTTTCCCGACGGCGAACATACAGCTTTATGAGCCTCTGAAACTGGTGCCGGGTAATGGGGTATATTCAGTTGAGGTAGAGACCGTCGGAAGAAAGCTCAGGGGCATGTGCAACATCGGGGTGCGGCCTACCGTTGGCAGCGGGAACCAGCGCACCATCGAAGTGAATATCTTCGATTTCGACGAGGACATCTACGGCCTGGACCTCAAGGTCACCTTCCTCCGCAAGATCCGCGACGAACGCAAGTTCGGCTCCCTCTCCGACCTGAGGCTCCAACTCGTCAAGGACCGCGAAGACTGCACTTCCGGCTGTTTTTAGGAATATTCATTTTTAATTCATATATTTGCAAAGAAACGAACGGGTTCCGCCGGATGAAGGCGGGACTCGGTTCAGTTTTATGAAAACTAAAAGAAACACAATACATTATGGCTGATATCCATTACATGACCCAGGAGGGGTTGGACAAATTGAAAAAGGACCTTGCAGAGGCTTTGGCGCAGCGTCCTGTGATTTCTGCTGCAATCGCCGAGGCGAGGGAGAAAGGCGACTTGTCTGAGAATGCCGAGTATGATGCTGCCCGCGAGGCGCAGGGCCTTCTCGAGGTGAAGATAGCCCGTTTGAAGGACCTCGTGGCAAACGCCAAGGTCATCGACGAGTCCCTGGTCGGGACCGATAAAGTCTCCATGATGAACAAGGTGAAGGTTGAAAACATCGCCCTGAAGCAGGTGATGGAATTCACCATTGTCGGCGAGACCGAGGCCGATTTCGCCCACGGTAAACTCGCTGCCACGACTCCTATCGCCAAGGCTCTCATTGGTCATTCAAAGGGTGAAGTCGTGGAGGCAAAGGTGCCTTCAGGCATCATGAAGTTCAAGATCCTGGACATTTCACTCTAAAGACTATGGCAACGATTTTCACTAAGATAGCAAAGGGTGAAATCCCATCCTTCAAGGTGGCTGAGAGCGAGGAGTTCTACGCCTTCCTGGACATCAATCCTCTCGCCAAGGGTCACACCCTGGTAATCCCTAAGAACGTCGAGGATGACTACATCTTCCATCTGGACGAAAAGACTTACGAAGGCCTGTGGGCTTTCACCCGCAAGGTGGCCGTTGCCCTTAAGGCTGCAGTTCCTTGCAAGAGGGTAGGAGTAGCCGTTCTTGGAATGGAAGTTCCTCACACCCACATCCATCTGGTTCCTCTCCAGACCGAAGGGGATCTGGATTTCAGGAAAGAAAAGCTGAGTCTCTCCCCGGAGGAGAACCAGGCAATCGCTGACGCAATATTCGCTGAATATGAAAAGTTATAAGGTCATCCTGGCTGCCGCGATAGTCCTGCTGGCAGCTTCCTCCTGTTCGGACAAGGTCCAAATCAAGGGTAAACTTTCAGGAGCTCCTGACACGGAGGTGATCGTGAAGCAGCTTGCTGGCAGTTCATTCAACGTGTTGGACACCGTGAAGACTGATGCTGCCGGAGAATATTCCTACAAACTGAATATCGAAGAAGGCCAGCCGGAGTTCGTCTATATTTTCAAAGGCGACACGAAGGTCGCATCCCTGCTGCTGCAGAAGGGAGACAAGGTCAAGGTGGTTTCAGACACACTCGGGCAGTATTCCGTTGAAGGCTCCGAGGAGTGCTCCAAACTCAAGCAGGTGGAGGATGATTATGCTTCCTTCATAGGTCGTTT
Source organism: Candidatus Cryptobacteroides sp. (assembly GCA_045224215.1). GTDB lineage: Bacteria > Bacteroidota > Bacteroidia > Bacteroidales > UBA932 > Cryptobacteroides. Next base: position 25,963 of record JBGVAE010000012.1, read on the forward strand.
CGAATCTGCAGTGGAAGAAGGTGACGGTCCGCGGGCTTCAAGGGAATATGTCAATTACTACCGTTCCCGCGTCAAGTACGTGATGGAGAACAGCAAGTCCCTGACCGCCATTCCGGTCCTTTACCAGAAGGTCAATGACAACTTCATGGTATTCAGCCAGAATACGGACGCCCTCCATTTCCAGAACATCCACGACTCCTTGATGACGGTTTACCCGAAGTCGAAGTATGTGGCAGGACTGGCTCGTGAGGCTGAAAGGCGTTCCAAGGAGCTGTCCCTGGACCTCAGGATGCAGGATGCCCGGGAGGCTACCTATCCGGAGATAGAGCTTCCTTCGATGGACGGCAACAAGGTTTCTCTTGGAAATGTAGATTCCAAGGCTGTCCTTGTGTACTTCTGGCAGGCTTCCGATGCTTCGCAGAAGATGTTCAACCAGGATGTGCTGCTTCCTCTGTACAACCAGTACCATCCGAAGGGGCTTGAAATCTACGCTGTTTCGCTGGACACTGACAAGGGTGTCTGGGCAAGCGCAGTGAGGAGCCAGAACCTTCCGTGGATCAATGTCTGTGATGGCCGTGGTGCTGCTTCCCAGGCTGCGATCCTCTATAACGTGGCTGCCCTCCCGGTCGCTCACCTTATCGTGAACGGAGTCCTGACCCCTGACGCCATCAGGAGCGAAAAGGATCTCCGCCGCGTCCTCGCAGCGAACCTGTAGTTCCGGTGGGAATACCAAAGGCGGCGGCTGAAAAAGCCGCCGCCTTTTTTTACCGTCATTCCCGACCTGTTCGGGAATCTCCCGTCGGCCCCTGCAGGGCACGGCCGAGTCCAATCCTCGCTTCGCTGCGGCTGAGTACGGCCTTAGCCCTCAGGGGACCGACTGCCGAAATTGTACTAGAATACCAAAGGCGGCGACTTTTTCAGCCGCCCAGTTCATCGTAGCGGTACGTGACTATAAACCCTTGCAGGAGTGCTTTCTATGCATATCTTTGCCAGTGATGTTACTTGCATCACGAGGCGATTTGTTTTGATACTGCCGGAGCCAAGAACACCGCTCTGGTAAGAGCTAATTACGCCCTTGTGTAGCAAACTGCCGTCATCCCTTTAAAGGTGACGGCAGATGATTCTTCTACAACATTCGTTAAAACTCCTGTAGAATCCCAATCTATCTCATCATGAAGACAACAGGAATAGTGATGAACTGGGCAACGGGGTGACCATTGGACGTTGCCGGCTCCCATTTGGGCGATTGGGAAACAAGGGCCAGCATCATGGCATCCAGTTCCTCACAAACGCTCTCCATGATCTGCACGTTTTTCACACTTCCGTCTTCTGAAACGACGAAACCAACTTTCATGGTTCCGGAGTGCTTGCAGCCCTTGGGCGGCACAATCCGTTGATTCAGCCATTTGGAAAACTCATTCATATCTCCACCCTGGAAAGTGGGCATTGTATCTGGTTCCAGTAGATAGAAAGGGATAGGTTCATCGCTTTTTTCTCCGTATCGGATCACAACAATCTCGGCCAACTCCTGAGGCTTTTTGAGGGTAATGATAACAACACCGTGGGCCGCCTTCTCACCATATTTTTCCTTAGCGGCAGCGTCTTTCAGAACATCAATAGACTGAATCCTGCTAGGGTCAAGTTTCTCAAACTCTGCCCGAGTGATAATTTCTTCTTCGCCAATCTGGGCGCCCCAGGCCTGGCGCAAAACGAAGAGCGGATCGGTTCCATCCTTGGATACGACGCGGATGTTTCCGTCTTTTTTACTATCTTTGTCCTGCGGGACATAGACAGTCCTTGCCTGAAGGCCGATGCCCAGGCATACGAGCGGGAGCAGATAGAGCACCCGCAGCCCTCTGCGAAGAGGGGATTTGGATTTTGACATCATAGTGATTCGGTTTTTAAGGATACTGTGATTAAAGCTGTTGGCAACTGAGTAGCCGCTCTTGCTGACAGCTTTTCTTATTAATAGATACTGATAATCTTTGATATTGACACCACTCCTGAGAACGGCATCATCAGCTTCATATTCATGGAGTTCCTGAAGGTCCGCGCGGAGCATCCAGATTGCCGGATTGAACCACTGGAGAGAGGAAAGAATGTCCACCAGGAGTATTTCCATAGAATGCCCAAGACTAATGTGCGCTTTCTCATGAGCGAGAATGGAAGCATGGTCGCTATCCCAGTCTTTCCGAGATAGGACGATATACTTCATCCAGCTGAACGGGTCGATGTCTCGCTCTGTGACAACAACTTTGCAGCCCTCTTCCTCCTGCACTTGTTCCCCTGTCCGAACAATCTTTATGATGGACAGAATGGAGACGAGAACTCGGACTAACATAAAGACCACGCCTGCCAAAAACAACACAGTGAGCACTATCGTCCACCAAGGTATTGCGGGAGAGACGGCAGACGCCAATTCCACTCTAGGCAGCGCCGGATTAGCAATAACGGAAGTGATTTCTTCGGTGACGATCGCAGGTCCTTCCGACTCCATTGGCTTGTAGATGGTGATGATGCACAAAGGAAGTAGGAATGAAAGCACCGCAGTCCCGACAAGCACCAACCGGTTGAACCTATGGAACGTTTCCTTTTTTAGGAGAAAACGGTAGAATAGGTACAAGACCAGCAGCGCAATGGCTACCTTGCCATCATAAATAAGAAAGTCCATCATTTCTGCTCTCCTTTCTCAACCAGGTCGATAAGTTCCTTCAGTTCCTCGATGGTGATCTTCTCCTCTTTCACCAGAGCGGATACCGCACTTAGGTATGAATTGTCGAAGTACTTGTCAATGAGGCCTATAAGCGAGCGCTGCTTGTACTCTTCCTTCGTTACCTTTGCGAAATACTGATAGGTAGGGCCGTAGGACTTGTGGTCAATGAACCCTTCCTCCTGGAGTGTCCTTACCTGCGTGGACAGCGTGGAGAAATGCGGCCTGGGCTCCGGGTACAGTTCCCGTAACTCCCTCACAAACAGGGGCCCTTTGTCCCAGAAGTGCTCCATGATGATTTCCTCTTTCTTGGTCAGTCGTTTCATAAGCCGAGTAGTTTTTCTGCAAATATAGCTAAATAATTTAACTATACAACTATTTATATATAATTTTTCGATTATTTCTTTTAATCCATCGTAAAACTATGCAGTGAGGTGACGCATAAAGTCTTGAATATCAATTAAATCGTTATTTCAGGGGTGCCGATTTTGACCCCTCCTCGAAAGCTTATCTTGTTGATTCCTACCAGGTTACGAGTCACCTGAAACCTGGCGGCAGACCCTTGAAATCAGCTGAATGTTCTGATAATGAACATGTTGCGCGTCACCTTGCGTGTACACGCTGCTTGAGGAGAGTAAACGTCAGGTTGCTGGTCTCGCTAGGTGCTTCACTTCGTTCTGCATGATAGTTTGATTCGTTCGGCAGAACAGGCCCCGCAGCGGTTGCTTCTCTCATATTGTTAAGACTATAGAGAGAAAAGCAATCCGATTTGCATATATTTGCAGAAGCGAACTTGATAAATGCTGCTTCAATGAAAAGTCTTTCCCGTAAGAGGATCCTAGTGTCCCTCATACCCATCATTGTTCTGATCGCCCTGCTGGCTTTGGATGTCAGCATATTCGGGAGCGATTCCATCCTGGGGGCGAGCCAGGTGGCGCTTATCGTAGCTTCTGGAGTCTGCATCTGGCTGTCGATGTGGCTGTTCAAGACGCCATGGAAGGATTTCGAGAAGGCTATTTCCAGCAATATAGGCAATGTCACTACCGCCATCGTCATACTTTTCCTGATTGGTGCAATATCAGGTACTTGGACCATGAGCGGGGTCATCCCGACCTTGATATACTACGGAGTGCAGATCATATCTCCGAAAATATTCCTGGTCACCGCCTGTGTGATATGTGCCATAGTTTCGGTCATGATCGGCAGTTCCTGGACTACCATTGCCACCATCGGTGTGGCACTTCTGGGTATCGGCAAGGCAATGGGATTCAGTGAGGGACTGATCGCCGGTGCAATCATCTCGGGGGCGTATTTCGGAGACAAGATCTCGCCACTTTCAGATACTACTGTACTGGCTTCCTCAATGAACGGAGTGCCTTTGTTCAAGCATATCCGGAACATGCTTTACACCACCGTGCCTTCGATTACGATTACTTTGATCATATTCCTGATCCTCGGCTTCACTCACCATGGGGCGGATGCGAGTCAGATCTCGGTGTACAAGGAGGTGCTCGGCAGCAAATTCCATATCAGCCTTTGGTTGCTGCTGGTTCCCTTATTGACAGGATGGCTTATTGCTCGGAAATATCCTGCCATCATCGTCCTGGGCCTGTCTGCGGCAGTTGCTGCCGTGGCTGCCATCATCGCACAGCCTCACATCTTAGCTGAAATAGGAGGGAGGATCACATCTGGCAGCGATGCGAAGGTGATGTTTGCTGGCATAGTGGAGACCATCTACAATTCGGTTTCCCTTCAGACTGGCAATCCTGAAGTTGACAGCCTTGTAGCCTCAAGGGGCATGACCGGTATGCTCAACACAGTTTACCTGATCATCTGTGCCCTTTGTTTCGGTGGCTGCATGAATGCGAGCGGAATGCTACACCATCTGGCTTCACTTCTGATTCCGCTCGGTCGCAGGCGCACGTCCCTGATAGCCGGGACCGTTGCCACCGGAACGGCACTGAACGGGATAGTGTCCGATCAGTATCTGTCAATTATCTTGACAGGCAACCTGTTCCAGGGACTCTACACGAAGAAGGGATATGCTCCTGAGTTGCTCAGCCGCTCCATAGAAGATTCGGCCACGGTCACTTCTCCACTTTTCCCTTGGAGCAGCTGCGGCATGACCCAGGCTACGATCCTGGGTGTTGCGACCCTGGCTTATGCACCATTCTGTTTCTTCAACTGGATATCCCCACTGATGAGCATCTTCATCTCTGCCATCGGCTTCAAGATCCCCGGTCAATCCGGGAATGCCGGTTGAGCAAAAAGCAGGGAGGGATTATCCGAGCCGTTCGAGGGCGAAACCGATGCGGGAGACCGTGTCGGTTTTTCCTATCCTGACGATGATGTCTGCGATACCGAGGCCGCTGGCTGAACCGGCCAGAGCCAGGCGGGTAGCGTTCATAACCTTGCCCATCGGCCACTCCTTTCCCTTGATGAACTCTTCGAGGGCTGTCTCGAATGCCTCGACGGTCCAATCGCCGTCATATTCCTTGACGAACGATCCCACTTCCTTGACCATTGCAGATATCTCCGGTTTCCAGAACTTGTCCACATCCTTGGCCAGGAACGGTGCCGTCAGGGTGTCGTCATAGACCTTAGCGCGCGGATCTGCCGGTCTGTTCGAAGCCTGCTGCTCCACAGCGGCACCGGCCTTGATTCCGAAGGTTTCGAAATCCTTCGGAGCCACGAAGAGGTAAGAAGCGATGGTCCAGAAATCCTTGACGAAGGTTGCACGCTCCTTGGTGAAAGCAACCACGCTTTGGACATATTCCTTAGTGAATATATGTTTGGAAAGGTCGCCGCCTGCCACGTTGAATTCAGCGCCGGCTGTCAGAGCGCATTTCGGGCACTCGACTACGTTGATGCCGTGGTCTTCCAGAACCGGAACCAGGAGGTCGGTGAGCTCTTCGTCGGATTTCATCCTGAGATATTCCTTGTTGAACCACTTGGCCTTGTCCGGATTGAACTTGGCACCGGACTTTCCGACTTTGTCCAGAGAGAAGGCAGCGATGAGTTCCTCCATGTTGAATATCTCCTGCTCGGTGCCCGGATTCCAGCCGAGCATGGCGAGGAGATTCACGAAGGCCTCAGGGAAGTAGCCGTCTTCGCGGTAGCCGTGGGAGGTCTCTCCTGCAGGACTCTTCCATTCGAGAGGGAATACAGGGAATCCCATCTTGTCTCCATCACGCTTGCTGAGCTTGCCGTTGCCGACCGGCTTCAGAAGCAGAGGCAGGTGGGCGAAGCGAGGCTGGGAATCTTCCCATCCGAAGGCCTTGTAAAGCATATAGTGGAGGGGGAGGGAAGGAAGCCATTCCTCGCCGCGGATGACCTCGCTGATTTCCATCAGATGGTCGTCCACTATGTTTGCAAGATGATAGGTAGGGAGTTCGTCCGCCATCTTCCACAAGACTTTGTCGTCCAGGGTGTCAGTGTTGACCTCGATATGGCCGCGGATCAGATCGTCCATTGCCACGACGGTGTCCTGAGGCATCTTGAAACGGATCGTCCAATCAGTAGTCTCCTCCAGGAGCCTTGCGACCTCATCTTCCGGAAGGGTCAGGGAATTGCGGAGCTGCATCCTGGTGGTCTGGTTGTAGATGAAGGTCTTGCCTGATGCTTCGGCCTCGGCACGAGCCTTTTCCAGGGATTCGGAAGAATCGAAGGCATAGTAGGCGTAGCCGTTGGCGATGAGCTGTTCGGCATATTTACGGTAGATCCCGCGCCTCTGGCTCTGGCGGTACGGGGCGTGCGGATGTTTTGCGCTTGAGGTTTCCACGACCTTGCCGTCAGCATCTACCCCTTCGTCGGGGATGATCCCGCACCATTTCAGGGACTCGATGATATATTCTTCAGCCCCCGGAACGAATCGGTTGGAATCCGTGTCCTCTATCCTGATTATGAATTCTCCGCCTTTCTGCTTGGCATACAGATAGTTATACAACGCGGTGCGGACTCCGCCCATATGCAGCGGTCCTGTCGGCGACGGCGCGAACCTTACTCTTGTCCTTCTTTCCATAGATTGTAGTCCTTATTGTTCCTTTTCCTGGCGCACGGCCCTCTTGATGGCCGGAACGCTCTCCAGTTCACTGACCGACTGGCCCGGTTCGACCACGAGTGCAGGCTTCATGTCCTGGTCGAAGTGATAACGCTTGACATTGTCTGCAGCGTTGAAGCCGATGGTGTTGAGCCTCTGCTCCAGTCCGGAGCCTGAATCCTCGACGTTGTTCTCCGGATTCCTGGTGTACTTGAAATCCTTTCCGATGATGATGATGTTCCCGAGATCGTTCTTGGTAATCCTCGAAAGGTCGTTCACGCGGAATCCGGTGGCTATGGCAGTGATCTTGACCTGGTCACCTACCGAGGGGTCAGTCTCCCAGACAAGGCCGGTCTTGAACTTGTTGACCTTGCCGGTGTATTCATCGATCTTGGCGTTGATCGCAGCAAGGTCGTCCATGGTCAGTCCCTGCTCGTTCTTCCCACAGGTTATGTTGACCAGGAGGTTCTTGGCGGTCTTTAGGTCAAAGTCGTTGAGAAGAGGGGACTGCAAGGCACCGATCACGGCATCTTCGATCCTGTTCTCCCCTGTGCCCGTGCCGCATCCCATCAGTGCCATTCCACTGTTGGCCATCATGGTCTTTATGTCTTCGAAATCGACATTGATGTAACCCGGTTTCGAGATGATCTCGGTGATACCCTGGACAGCTGTAGCCAGGACTTCATCGGCCTTCGGGAATGCATCCTGGATGAGGTGTCCTCCGAAGAAATCGTACAGCTTCTCGTTGTTGATGATGAGGAGGCTGTCCACGTTCTTGACGAGTTCGTGTATTCCGTCGATTGCCCTTGACATCGCCATGGAACCTTCGTTCTCGAATGGTATGGTAACGACCGCGACGGTCAGGATACCTTTGTCCTTTGCCAGCTTCGCAATCTGAGGGGCTGCTCCGGTACCGGTGCCACCACCCATTCCGGCGGTGATGAACAGCATCTGGGTCTCGTCTCCCATGACGACTTTCTTGATTTGCTCCTCGGCCTCGATCGCCGCGTTGCGGCCCTTGACAGGATCGGTTCCTGCGCCCAGCGCATTGCGCCCGATATGGATCTTGACAGGCACCGGGCTTTCGTCGAGGGCCTGCCTGTCGGTGTTGCAGACGATGAAACTGCATCCCTGCACCTTCTGCCGGTACATGTAGTTGACGGCGTTGCATCCGCCGCCACCGACGCCGATGACCTTGATCATGGACTGGATAGGAGTCCAGTCAGACTGTTCCGTCAGGTCTATGTTGATATTGTCGATAATGTCTCCCATTGCTGCGCTCCTTTATACTTCTTCGTTTTCCATTCCGTCAAACAATCCTTCCATTCCGGTGGAAATGCTTTTCTTGATGTGCTTTATCCACGTGAACTGGTGCTTCTTCCTCTCTTCCGACCTCTTCTTCCTTTCTTCGTCCTTGTGTTTCCTGATCTCTTCCGGACTGTAGCCGCTGAATACGTTCATGGTCTCGTCCTGGGCGTCGGCCACCGTTTCTTCGATAGGGGAGGAGTAGTCCGGCTCCGGTTCAGGGATCCTTACCCTGACCTGCGGCACATCGAACTTAGGTTCCGGCTCAGGTTCCGGCTTAGGCTCCTGTACTGGTTCCGGTTCCGGCTCCCTGACCGGCCTTGGAGCCGGTTTCGGAGCGACTGGCTTTACAGCAGGCTTCGCGATACGCACCTGGGTGTCGCTGATGCAGTTCAGGCTCTTGTCATTGCTGGCCGCGAGTATCATTCCCATTGTCGTGGATGCACTTGTGGAAGTCACTCCAGGGCAACCTTCACCGGAGAAGAATCTCTTAGGATAGGCTATCCTCACTGAATATCCCGACATGGCCTTGATCATGTTCAGGGAGTTCACGAGATCCGCTCCCCCTCCGGTGACCACGACTCCGGCCCTGAGCTTTTCCTCGGAAGCATAGCCGCTGATCTGGATCTCATACAGGAGGGCCTCGATGATCTCCTTCATCCTGGCCGTAATAATCTCGGAGATGTACTTGACAGGCACCTGCACGGTAGGAACGTCATTCTCGTCTATGATCTTTATGGTCTTTTCCCCGAGAGTGGAAAGGTTGTTCGGCATGCAGGCCCCGTACGCCTTCTTGATGTTCTCCGCAAGGTCGAACGAGATGTTGCACTCGGTCTTGATGTCCCTTGTGATGCTATTGCCTCCGAAAGGAATCGCAGCATAGAACCTCATGATCTTGTCCTTGAATATGGTCACGGAGCTGACGCCGGCGCCTATGTCTATGAGAGCCACACCGTTTTCCATTTCTTCTTCCTTGAGGACTGCCTTCGCCGTGATCCCCGGAATGAAGAACTTCTTGGCGATGCTTATCCCCATCCCTGAGAACACGCTGTCGATGTTCCTGGAATACTTCCGGTTGCCGATGAAGACCTTGAAATGGCCTTCGATCTGTTCGGCGGTCATCCCCACGATGTCGCTTTCCAGTTCATTCAGGCTGTCTTCGGTCGAGAATGACTGCGCGACCGCTCCGTAGATAACCTCGGTCTTGGTGTCCCTCAGAGGATATGACTCCAGGGCCACCGACTTGATGGTCTTGATCTCTTCATCCTTTATCCATGCTTCCGGTTCAGGCCTCTCCGTCTTCGCCGAAGCAGTCTCCTGGCGCACGTAGTACCTCGGAAGGCCCACGATGACTTTCTGGATCTTGACCTTGAGTTCCTGCTGGGCCTCGGTTATCGCCTTGCGGAGTCCTTCCTCCACCTTCAGCGGGCTGAAGACGTAGCTGTAGCGGATTCCCTGTGAAGGAGATTCCTTGTAATAGACCACCTGGATGTCCTTTCCCTGCACCCTGGCCACGCAGACTGCGAACTTGGAAGTTCCCAGGTCGACTGATGCTATGTACCTTTCTTCCATATATCGTTTATCCTATTTCCTGCAGACTATCTGATCCTTGAACTTGACATTGACTGTCGAATAATAACCTTCTCCCTTGTCGGGGACGATTGCCGTATAGTATTTGCCGATCTTCCCGAATTTTGCGGCAACCTCGGTAGGCTGTCCGAATATGAAAACTTCCTTGCCCTCCCGCGGCACCAGCACCAGGTCACCGTTCTGCTCGACGGTGATTTGGCTGATATTCTCGGACCATACTTTGGAACCGTCCATGTAGGCTATCATCGCTATGACCTGCGAGAGCCACCGTTTCTCCTTGTCGGTCCTGGGTTCGCCCTTGTAGGCATCCGTCACATTGAGGGGTACAGCCCCGTCCACTATAGGAACCCTGGAGGTGTAGTTGCTTTGCAGCGGGAACAGGAAGCCTTTCTCATCGGCATAGAAGCCTGTGTTTCCTTTCTGGAAACGGACGATTGGCTTCCTTTGGTACACCTTTACATTCAGGTATCCGTCAGGGGTGGTGAAGGCGTCTGTCTTCTGGATGACCCCCTTGCTGTCCAGGATCTTCTCGACCTTGGCCAGGTCGAGGCTGTCAAGCCTTTGCCCGATGTAAGTGCCGTAATCCTTCATCAAGTAGCCTTCGATGTCTTCGGCCGTAACGAAATTGTAATCGTCTGCGAATTCAACCTTGACTCCGGCGCACGTGACCTGATGCCTCCTCGCCCCGTTCATCTTGATAATTGCGAAACAAACGAGTCCGAGCACGCAGAATAGTGCGGCCACAAGCGCTATCTTGAGTCCTTTTTTCATTTCTTCAACCTGTTCCTCAGCATTTCAGAAATCGGTTCGACGAACCTGTCGATATTCCCCGCTCCGAACGTAGCGAGCACGTCCAGCGGTTCCTCATGCAGGTAGTCCATCAATTCTTCCTTCTTCAGAAGAACCTTCTCAGGTGCCGTTACCTTTGAGAATATGATTTCGGAAGTAACGCCCGGGATCGGCTCTTCCCTTGCCGGGTAAATGTCCAGCAGGATTAGCTTGTCCACCTCGCTCAGGACATCTGCGAACTCTTCGGCGAAATCCCTTGTCCTGGAATATAGGTGAGGCTGGAACACAGCCGTCAGTTTCCTTCCCGGAAACATCCCCCTGAGAGAGGAGATCGCGGAACGAAGTTCCTGCGGATGGTGAGCATAATCGTCGATGTATGTCAGGCCAGGGGTGTTGATGTGGGCTTCAAGCCTGCGCCTGACTCCCCGGAAAGTCCCGATTGCATCCTTTATGGCAAGCGGATCCACCCTGTACTTCAGGCAGATTGCGGCAGCGGCGACGCTGTTCTCCACGTTGACCCACCCCGGTATTCCGACCCTGATGCCTTCGATCACTCCGTCCGGATGGACAAGGTCGAAGATGTAGTGGCCTAGCTCGTCAGGATGCGGGTTCCGTGCATGGAAATCGGCCTTTGGATCGTCGTAGCTGTAGGTGAGTATCTTGGCCTTCGTGTCCTTTGCGGTTATGTCAAGTCCAAGCTTCACGATGACAGTCCTCGTGACCTGGGAGGCGAATTCCTTGAATGCCTTGCAATATTCCTCGTGCGTCCCGTAGATGTCCAGATGGTCTGCATCCATGGAAGTGATGGCAGCTATGGCCGGACGCAACTGGAGGAAAGAACGGTCGAATTCATCAGCTTCCGCGACCATGGTCGGAGTGTAGCTTGTCAGGAGATTCGTACCGTAGTTGTTGGATATTCCTCCAAGGAAGGCGGAGCAACCGTTCCCGCTTTCAGTGAGGATGTGGGCGACGAGGGTGCTGGTGGTGGTCTTCCCGTGGGTGCCGGCAACCGCCAGGCAGGTCTGCCCTTCCGCAAGTTCGCCCAGCATCCTGGATCTCTTGACCAAAGTGTAGCCGTGCTCCCTGACGAAGACCAGTTCCTTCAGGTCGTCCGGGATGGCAGGTGTATAGACTACGAGTGTCGATGCCACGTCTTTCGGGATGCAGTCCACGTCATCGGTGTAGTGTACATCGATTCCTTCTTTCTCGAGAGCGTGGGTCAGGTCTGACGGAGTCTTGTCATAGCCGGCGACCGGATAGCCCTTGAACTTGTAATACCTTGCGATGGCACTCATTCCTATGCCACCGATTCCTATGAAATATATCTTTGAATATTTGGCCATATGTCCGTTTTATACCAACTTATAAACTTCATCTGCAATTTTCCGGGCGGCATCCGGGAGAGCCATCTTTCCGGCATTTTCCTCCAGGACCGAAATCTCCTCAGGGTCTTTAAGCATCTCCAGTGCCGTAGGGATCATCTTGTCCATAGCCTCGGAGTCCTTCACTATCTTCGCTGCATGCCTGTTCACCAGAGCCATCGCATTGTGCGTCTGGTGGTCTTCAGCTACGTTCGGGGATGGGACGAAAAGGGTTGCCTTGTGGGCGGCGCAGAGTTCGGAAACCGAACTGGCTCCGGAACGCGAGATCACCACATCGGCTGCGGCATATGCCAGGTCCATTCTGCCGATGAAATCGGAGTGGTGGATATTCCTAACAGCATCTGGGTTTGCTGCTTCCTGCTCCTTCATGAACTCATCGACGCCGGCCTTGTAGTACTTACCGCACTGCCAGAGGACATCGACTCCTTCTCCGCCAGGGCATCCATCGGAGATCCATTTCCTCATGCATTGGTTGAACCTGCTGCTGCCGAGGCTTCCTCCCACGATGAATATATGCTTGCGGTCAGGGTCGAGTCCATATTCCTTCACCCCCTCTTCCTTCATCTGTGGGGTGCAAGGCACGAATATGCTTCTGATAGGGTTGCCGGTCATGACGATCTTCTCCTTCGGGAAGAACCTTTCCATGCCATCGTAGGCAACGCAGATGCTCTGGACCTTATCGGCGAGTTTCTTGTTCGTTAGTCCTGCGAAACCGTTCTGTTCCTGTATCAGGGAAGGGATTCCGAGTTTCGTGGCTGCATAAAGCAGGGGAGCACTTGCATATCCGCCAACCCCCACGGCCACGTCAGGCTTGAATTCCTTGATAATCTTCCTGGCTTTGCGGAGGCTGGAAAGCACCTTGAAAGGAACCTGGATGTCATTGATGATATTCTTCAGGTTCAGCTGTCTCTGCAATCCCACTATAGGCAGGCCGACGATCTTGTATCCCGCGGCCGGAACCTTCTCCATCTCCATCTTTCCCTCAGCGCCCACGAACAGTATTTCCGTTCCAGGGTTGAGTTCCTTCAACTTGTTGGCGATGGAGATGGCCGGGAATATGTGTCCTCCCGTACCTCCGCCGCTTATAATGACTCTCAGTGCTTTATATTCCATTGTGTCAAAGGTTTATATCATCTTCAGGCATGCTCTCCAAGACATCCAGGTCGTTGAGTGAATCCTCCATCTCATCCCTGTTGTCGTGCTCCACGAGAGGCGCTGCCTGAGCCGCCTCCCTGGCTATCTTCTTCCTCGCCATCTTGCTGATGGACAGGATGATTCCGAATGCGATGCTGAACATCAGATAGGAGGAATTGCCGTGGCTGATGAGCGGCAACGTCTGTCCTGTCAGAGGTCCCATGTCGCAGTTTATGACTATATGCATCATCGCCTGGCCGGTGATCAGGACGACCAGTCCGGCAACGGCGGTCTTGGCAAAGTGGTTGTCGCAGTTGCGGACGATCAGCGAGCCCCTTGCCAGGAGGCTGATGTACAGGATAATCACGAATATTCCTCCGAGCAATCCATATTCTTCCACGATGAAACTGAACATGTAGTCCTCGAACATGATCGGCACGACATATCTCTGGGTACTCCTTCCCGGTCCCTTGCCGATGAGTTTTCCTTCCTTGATCGCGATCTTGGCGCTCACCGGCTGCTTGACCTTGTCCAATGCCTTCTGGAATGCCTGGTCTCCCGGTGATTTGGTCCGGATGATTTCCAGGCAGTTCTCCAAGCTCTCGTTGCCTTTCAGGCGGTTCATCGCCGACTCGAGGTGAGGGAAAGGCTTCTGGTCGACAGGCTTCTTGGAAGCAGCGTTGATCCCGATGCAGGCGAACAATATTCCTACGGCAATGACACCCGGGAGCAAAAGCTCCCTGATGCTTATTCCGCCGATAAGGATGGTGACGAACATTATGATGCCTATGAATATCGTGCTGGAGAGACTTCCCACCATTATGCCAAGGCAGACTGTGAATATCGGAAGGTAGATGTAGATCACTTTCTTGACCATCGGCTTGTTCCAGAAAGGATGTTTCCTGCCGAGCAGGTTGGCGATGGCAAACTTGTCGTTCCTGAAGGCGTTCACGGCCCATGCCAGGTACATCACCATGGCCACCTTGACTACCTCGAACACATGTACCTGGAACCCGGCTATGGAGACGATCCTGTAAGCCTGGTTGATGTACAGCGGCTTGATCGGTCCCACCTGCTTGTGGGAGGCCAGTATTGCCAGAAGGAATATGGACACGAAATATCCCAGCTGCGAAAAGACTCTGAATATTCCGATCTTCCTTATGTTGTAGCAGAAGATGATCAGCACCAGGCCGCCGAGGGTGACCAGCATCTGCTCGCTGATGATCTTCATCCTGGAAGTGTTCTGCTGCAGGGCAAGCTGGGAAGTAGAAGAGAATATGGCGACTATGGAGATCAGCATCAGAAGCAGCACGATCATCCATACCACCTTGTCGCCTTCGAGGTTGTCCACGAAGTTCCACAATGTATTCTTTCTCTTCTCTTTCTCTTGTGCCATGGTGCAGGTCCCTTCCTAAAGTCTCCTTACGGCTTCCTTGAACTTCTCTCCTCTTTCTTCCATGTTGTGGAAGAGGTCGAAGCTTGCGCAGCACGGGCTCAGGAGCACGACGTCTCCGCTCCGTGCGAATCTGCTGGACTCCAGGACCGCATCTTCAGCGGAGCGGGTCTCCACGAAATTCTGCTTGCCCACGATGTCCTCGAAAGCTTCACGGATCTTGGTGTTGTCCACTCCGAGACAGACGATAGCCCTTACCTTTTCCTTGACGAGCGGCTTGAGGACTTCATAGTCGTTGCCCTTGTCCTTTCCGCCGACAATCCATACCACAGGCTTGGTCTGGCATTCGAGTGCGTACCAGGCGGCATCCACGTTTGTGGCCTTGGAGTCGTTGATGTAGAGGACGTCCTTGATGCTGAGCACCGGCTCCAGCCTGTGCTCGATAGGCTGGAAGGTGGCAAGGGACTCACGGATGACCTTGTTGTCAATTCCGGAAGCCTTTGCTGCCAGGGCGGCGGCCATCGAGTTGTAGATGTTGTGCTTGCCTCCCAGGGCGAGCTCCTTGAGATAGACGCTGCATTCCTCATCGTCCACCCTGACCACGATCTTGTCGTCTTTCACGAAGGCTCCCTGCTCCAGGTCGGTTTCCTTCTGGGTGAATGGAAGCTTCTTGGCCGAGATGATGATCTTGTTGAGGTGGTCGATGGTGATGGAATCGTCGGAATCGAATATGAAGCAGTCTTCCGGCTTGAGGTTCTGCGTGATCCTGAACTTGGATTTTACGTAGTTCTCGAGCTGGTAGTCGTAGCGGTCGAGGTGGTCCGGGGATATGTTGGTGATTATGGCTATGTCAGGATGGAACTCGTAGCAGTTGTCAAGCTGGAAACTGCTGATTTCCAAGACATAATAGTCATAGTGCTCGGTCGCTACCTGGTAGGCGTAGCTCTTTCCGATGTTCCCTCCGAGGCCGACGTTCAGGCCTGCATTCTTCAGGAGGTAATAGATCAGCGAGGTCGTGGTGGTCTTACCGTTGCTTCCGGTGATGCAGATCTTCTTCGCTGAATCGTAACGACCGGCGAACTCGATCTCTGAAAGGATAGGCGTGCCCTGTGCCTCCAGTTTCCTTACCATCGGAACGGTGCTCGGGATGCCCGGGCTCTTCACCACCTCGTCTGCATTGAGGATCAGATCCTCGGTGTGTCCACCTTCCTCGAAGGGGATTTCCCACTTGCGCAAGTCGTCTGCGAAGTGACCCTCGATCGTCCCGTTGTCCGAAAGGAATACGTCGAATCCCTTGACCTTGGCGAGTACTGCGGCTCCCACGCCACTTTCTCCACCACCTAATACTACAATCCTGCTCATATCTTTCCTATGTGTCTATCTGATTTTAAGCAATGCCAAGGTCGAGACCGCGAGGATGACTCCGATCAGCCAGAACCTGGTGACTATCTTTGCCTCAGGGATGGCATGTACCGGTTTCGTGAACACGGCAGGGATGCCTTCCTTCTGGTAATGGTGATGCAGCGGGGTCATCTTGAAGACCCTTCTGCCTTCACCATATTTCTTCTTCGTATATTTGAAATATGTCCTTTGCATGATTACGGAAAGGGCCTCGACGAGGAAGATGCCGCAGAGGATAGGAAGAAGCAGTTCCTTCCTCATGAGCACTGCGCTCACACCGATTATTCCGCCGATGGTGAGACTCCCTGTGTCACCCATGAATACCTGTGCCGGATAGGAATTGAACCACAGGAATCCCATCAGCGCTCCGACGAATGCGGACATGAAGACGGCAATTTCGCCGCTTCCCGGTATGTACATGATATTCAGGTAATTGGAGCTTAAGAGATTGCCTCCGAGCCAGGCCAGTATACCCAGCACAACCCCCACTATCGCACTCGTCCCCGCGGCCAGTCCGTCCATTCCGTCGGTCAGGTTCGTGCCGTTCGAACAAGCCATGATCACGATTACGATCATGATTACGTAGATGCCCCATTTGCAGTACCAGCCCCATTTGCCCTTGAACGGGGAGAGCCATTTGTAGTCGAACTCATGGTTCTTTACGAAAGGTATCGTGGTCTTGGTGCTCTTGACCACATTCTCCATCTTCCATCCGGCAGTTTCGGCTACGAGTGTTTCGGAATCTACGTTAAGGGCAGCGCTGTTGCCTTGTTCCACAACGTTGGCGACTCCCGGAGTGACCTTGACCTTCTCCCTGACTACGATGTCATTGCTGAGCCAGACTGTCATTCCTATCGCCAGTCCGAGGATGAGCTGGGCAGCCAGTTTCGCTTTCGGATGGAGGCCTTCCTTGTTGTGCTTGAAGACCTTGATGTAGTCGTCTGCAAATCCCAGGGCTCCGCACCACAAGGTGGTGAAAATGAGCAGCAGGGTGTAGATGTTCGTCAGGTCGCAGAACAGAAGCACCGGAACGATGATGGAAATGATGATTATGATTCCACCCATGGTCGGCGTGCCTTTCTTCTGGAGCTGTCCTTCGAGGCCCAGGTCGCGGATGGATTCGCCTATCTGCTTCTTCTGAAGCCATTTGATGACTTTCCGCCCTATGAAGAACGAAATGAGCATGGCCGTGATGCTGGTGAGCATGGCCCTGAAGGACAGGTAAGTGAACAGATGCTGTCCAGGTATGTCATATTTCTCCAAAAACTGGAATAGGTGGTATATCATGGTATCTTTCCTTTATTCAGTTGTTTCCATATTCCCGAACACTTCCCTGGCGATTTCCCTTTCGTCGAAGTGCCGTTTTTCGTCTCCTATTATTTGGTATGTCTCGTGTCCCTTCCCGGCGAGCAGGATGATCGAGCCGGCCGGAGCCAGCATGATGGCGGTCCGGATGGCTTCCTTCCTGTCGGCTATGAATATCGACTTGGCCATACCCTTCGGGCTGAAGCCTTTGCGGATGTCGTCCAGTATGTCCTCCGTGCGCTCGGACCGGGAATTGTCCGAGGTCACGATAATCCTGTCTGAATAATCCTCAGCGACCTTGGCCATCTCCGGCCTCTTGGTCTTGTCACGGTCTCCTCCGCAGCCGAACAGGCAGGTCAGATGCTTGCCCGCATCGATGCCCTTAAGGGTTCTGAGGACGTTTTCCAGGGCGTCAGGTGTGTGGGCGTAGTCTATGATGACTGACAGGCCCCGGGGACCTCTCATGGTCTCGAGCCGTCCCGGTGCCGACTCCAGCTTGCTGATGGCGACGAGGGTTTCTTCAGGGTCGGCTCCGGCCTCGACGGCGGCGCTGTAGATTGCCAGTATGTTGTAGGCGTTATGTTCGCCTATCAGTTTAGTCCAGGCCTCGCGTCCGTCTATCCTCAGCAACATTCCCTCGAAGCTTTGTTCGATGATCCTGCAGGTATGGTCTGCTATGGTCTTGCAGGAATATGTCACTACCTTGGCTTTGGTGTTCTGGACCATTACGTCTCCGTTGCGGTCGTCGATGTTGGTGATAGCCTTGGCTGACTGCGGCAAGTTGTCGAAGAAGAGTTTCTTGCAGCGAAGATATTCAGCGAAAGTCCCGTGGTAGTCCAGGTGGTCATGGGTCAGGTTGGAGAATATTCCTTCCTTGAACTCCAGTCCGGCCACCCTGTCCTGCTCTATCCCTATCGAGCTGACTTCCATGAAGCAATATTCACAACCCGCGTCAGCCATCTCGCTCAGAAGGGAGTTGATGGTGACAGGGTCGGAAGTGGTGTTGGCTGTCTCGGTCCTGCGGGTGCCTACGTAGTTCGCTATCGTTGAAAGCAGTCCGCAGTTGTATCCCTGGGCCATGAAGAGATGGTAAAGCAGGGTGACGGTTGTCGTCTTACCGTTCGTCCCGGTGATTCCGATCAGGTTGAGCTTGCCGGAAGGATGGTCGAAGAAATTGTCCGAGGCCAGGGCTACTGCAAGGCGGGAGTGTGCGACTCTCACGAAAGTGACTTCCGTGCTGTCATTGCTGCCGATTTCGCTCTCATGCATGATGGCGACTGCTCCGGCTTCGATGGCCTTCCCGATGAAATCATGGCCATCGATGCCATGTCCCTTGACCGCGATGAAAAGCGATCCCGGAACAACCTTCCTGGAGTCGTTGCATATCGAGGTGATCTCGACATCCAGCCTTCCCCGGACACCGGTCACTTCGCATCCTCTTATGACATTCTCTAGTTTCATTTCAGCGTAATAGTTACTTTCGAACCCCTCGGGGCTTTCTGTCCCGGAGCCGGGCTCTGCTGCGAGACGTGCCCTGTCCCTGAATAATCACACTTGAGTCCGCTGTTCTCAATTATAAACATCGCATCCTTGAGGCCCAGAGCCCTGACATCCGGCACAAGGGTTTCCTTGGCACCGTCGTTTTCGGTGAACTCCCTTTCGAGGGACATTTGGCGGACCTGTCCTTCAGAGCGGATCTCGCGTCCCCATTCTGGGTCCATGGCGTACAATGCATCCACTATCTCCCTCATTGCCTGGGCCGGAAGCACACCACCGTACACACTTCCCTTGATGAGGTACGAGCGGAGACAAATTATGGCACTGTATTTAGGATTGTCGGCAGGGAAGAAGCCGACGAAGGTTCCGAGGTTGTGGAAACTGCCATCCCTGGTCGTGTACGGGTTTGCCATCCCATATTTCTGCCTTTCTTCCTTGGAGAGGACCTGTCTGGATGTTCCGGTCTTGCCGGCTACCTGTGCCTTGGCTCCTTTCAGCCTCGTGGCAGTGCCTTCGGATGTCACGGCCTTCATGGCCCGGAGCATCGTGTCGGCAGTAGCCTTGGAGCAGATGGATGCGTTTAGGACACTAGGTCCCAGTTTCTTCTTCACGACGCCATGCTGCTCAATGTCTTCCACGAGGTAAGGCTTCATCATCTTCCCCTTGTTGGCTATTGCGTTATAGAAGGTGAGGATGTGGAGCGGGGTCATCTGGATGGTGTAACCCATGGCTATCGAACCCAGGGCGGTGTTGGACCAGAGCGAACTTTCAGGAGACGGGATGAACGGCTCCCGGAGGCCTTCCAGGTCGAAATCGAAGGCCTGCCCCAGCTTGTACAGGTACAGCTTGTCGAGGAATTTCTTCGGATCGTCCTCGTAGTTCATGACTGCGATGTACCTGAAAACGTAGTTCGAGGAAATCTCGAAGCCATGAAGGTATGAGATCCTGTCCATTTTCACCACGTGGTCGTCCTGAGGGTAGTTGGGATGTCCAGGAACGAAGCCGTTGTTGGTCGGGATGGTCTCGTCCAGGGATTTGATGTAGCCGTCTTCCAGGGCGGTGGTGAGGGTCGTTGCCTTGAATACGGAACCTGGTTCAGAGGCCAGTCCTATTGCCATGTTGTAGGTCTCGGCAAGGCTCCAGTTGGTCGAGTCCCTGACCAGGTTGACCATGGAACGGATGGCTCCGGTCTTCACGTCCATTATCACGGCGCAGCCCATTTCGATGCTCTTGTCATCTTCTATCTGCTTCCTGAGGGCTCTGTCCACGATATCCTGCATGGTGATGTCTATGGTGGTCCTGACATCCATTCCATCTTCAGGCTTGACATACGTGCTGTCGTAATTCTGGATCCTTTCCTTGTTGTCGGTAGGCTTGAGCCAGATTTCACCTTCTTTGCCGTGGAGTACGTAGTCGTATTTGCCCTCGAGACCTATATGGTTGTTGCCGTTGGAATTGCTGTTGTCCTTGACGTAGCCGATGGTCCTGCGTGCGAGGGTGCCGTATGGATATTGACGAGAATCCTTCTTCTCGATGATAATTCCGCTGCTGTTCCTTCCGGCTCCCAGCATGGTTCTCTCCTGAAGCTGGACCAGGGTTTCCCTGTCGATTACGGGCCCGAACTTGAGATATCTGGTGCCGTCCTTGCGTCCCTTCACGATAAGCTTGTACCAGTCGGTACGGTCTCCGGTAAGAGCCGAGAAAGTCTTTGCGAAGGCATTGGCGTCATCCAACCACTTTGATTCCATCTCCTTGCCCTTGGAACCCTTGGAAGCGAAATAATCCTTCCTGACTGTGCAGTCCATGTAGAGTTGGTACATAGGAGTCGAGAGAGCCAGGAGCTTGCCGTCACAGCCGATGATGGCTCCTCGGTCAGGCTCGATCACGCTCTTCGTGCTCTTTGGAATGAAGTATTTTGCGACATCCTTATCCAGTTTCCAGAAGCACTGTATGTAGATGATGCGGCCGATCAGCACCAGTGCCAGGATGAGGAAGAAGGCATAGAGGTAGTACAGGATCATCGCAATCCTGTCCCTCTCCTTCTTGGTAGCGTTCTGTGACTGAGCAGCCATTCTCTTCTCTTTTTACTTTATCCTTGTCGGCGGTTCCTCGGGCATCCCGACTTCGGAGCCGGTCTTTCCGAGCATTTCCTGGACAGTCGTCATCCTTCCCAGACTGACCAGTTCCACTGTCTTCTGTGCGTGGTATATCTCCATGTCTTCCAGTACCTTCCTGTTTTCTTCGACCTTCGTGAGGGTCTTTTCGATCTTCAGGCTCAGCCAGATGCTGATGAAGAACAGGAAGAATGTGTATATGATGTGGATGAAGTACTTGCTGACATGGAGCCGGAGCAGGAACTCTCCCTTGATGGTTGCAAGGAAGGCGTTCTTGAGCCATTCTCCCACGTCGGAGAACTTCCATTTCCTATGCTCCTTCTCACCCAGCATCCTATTCATCTGTCCTTTCTGCGACCCTGAGCTTTGCACTCCTGGCCCTCGTGTTCGACGATATCTCTTCTTCTCCCGGCAATTCAGGCTTGCGGTTCACCGCCCTGAAAGGGGAGTGTACGACTCCGTACATGTCTTTTTCTTCCTTGCCCTCAATGTTCCCGGTCTTGATGAAGTTCTTGACCATCCTGTCTTCGAGGGAGTGGTAGGTGATCACCACGAGTCTTCCTCCCGGTCTGAGGGAGTCCGCGGCACCTTCGAGGAACTTTGCCAGCGAGTGCATCTCGTGGTTGACCTCGATCCGCAGTGCCTGATAGACCTTTGCCAGGAACTTGTGTTCGGCATATTTCGGAAGAGCAGCCTCAATGGCCTTGTCCAGCTCGCCGGTGGTCACTATCTGTCCCTTCGTCCTTGCAGACACGATTAGTTGGGCGATCCTGCGGGCATTGTCCACTTCTCCGTAAAGGCGGAATATCCTTTCCAAATCTTCCTGGGAGTATCCGTTCACGACGTCGGCGGCCGTCATGCCTCCTTCCTGGTTCATCCTCATGTCCAAAGGGGAGTCGAACCTGAAGGAGAAACCCCTGTCTGCCGTGTCGAACTGGTGGGATGATACGCCGAGGTCTGCCAATATACCGTCCAGCAGGATGTCTGCAGTCTCGTTCCGGCTGCCGTCAGCTTCACCGTGCAATTCACTTCCTTCCTGGACCTTCCGTCCTTCCTGGATCTTCCGTCCTTCGAAGAGGACGAAGTTCCGGATGAAGCGGAAGTCGGCTCTGACCAAGGTCAGGCGACTGTCGTCTATCTTGTTCCGGATGGCGTCTGCGTCACGATCGAAGGCGATGACGTGACCGTCTTCATTTAAGCGTGAAAGGATTCCGGCGGTGTGACCACCGCCTCCGAATGTGACG
>JBGVAE010000013.1:0-25485 GCA_045224215.1 Candidatus Cryptobacteroides sp.
GTCGACGGATCATTTCAGCATCATGCAGAAAGACGGGCTGGCCAACCTGGTCACATCGTCCGACCTGGCCGTCCAACACTTCCTTACAGAACGGCTGGCAGCCCTGCTGCCAGGCTGCGGATTCATTTGTGAAGAAGAGGATTTCCAGGATATTGAAGAGGCCGTATGGATCATCGATCCTATCGACGGAACAGCGAATTATGCCCGCGGTACAGCCGACTGCTGCATTTCGGTAGCCTTGGTCCGTGGCGGCGTGCCCGAGCTTGGAGTCGTTTACAGTCCGGGCAGGGACGAGCTTTATGCCGCAGAAAAAGGAAAGGGTGCGACTTGCAACGGAAGTCCGATCCATGTCTCAGACCGCCCTTTCGCCGACGGGATTTTCTACACGGCGATGAGCACTTACCGCAAGGAATATGCGAAGACTTGCTCGGACATCATCTACGACATCTACATGCAGTGCAATGATGTGCGCCGGTTGGGTTCCGCTGCGATCGAACTCTGCCTGCTTGCCGCCGGGGTCATGGAACTCTATTTCGAAATGCGCCTCCAGCCTTGGGACTATGCTGCTGCAATGCTCATCCTCCAGGAGGCCGGCGGTTGCATCGTGACCCTGGACGGCGGAGCTCCGTCATTTACCCGCCCGTCGCTCGTCCTTGCAGCCAACAAGGAGGAATCTCTCGATAAGCTTCTGGATATTGCCCGCAAGCATCTCCCCGACGGCATCCCGTATAAGGACTGACGGCATTCCCTATTAAAATAAAAAGGGCGGACGTAAGGATACGCCTGCCCTTTTTTTAGTCTTGAAGAAGAATCTTACTTGATCTTCTTGTAGCCGTAGCGAGCCTCTTCGCCGAGTTCGATCTCGATCTTCATGAGGCGGTTGTACTTGGCGATACGGTCGGTCCTGCTGAGGGAACCGGTCTTGATCTGGCCGCTGTTGGTGGCTACTGCGATGTCGGCGATAGTGGTGTCCTCGGTCTCGCCTGAGCGGTGTGAGGTCACTGTGGTGTAGCCGTTGCGGTGAGCCATCTCGATAGCGTCGAGAGTCTCGGTCAGGGAACCGATCTGGTTGACCTTGATGAGGATGGAGTTACCGGCACCCATCTCGATACCTTTCTGCAGGTACTTGACGTTGGTAACGAAAAGGTCGTCTCCGACGAGCTGGCAGCGGCCGCCGATGGCCTTGGTGAGCTTGACCCAGCCTTCCCAGTCTTCCTCTGACAGACCGTCCTCGATGGAGTCGATAGGATACTTGGTGATCAGCTGCTCCAGGTAAGCGATCTGCTCCTCGCTGGTGAGCTTCTTTCCGTTAGGATCCTTCTTCTTGCCGTCCTTGAGCTGCTTGTAGTCATAGTAGAAGGTGTCTCCCTCCTTGAAGCAGAACTCGGAAGCAGCGCAGTCCATTGCAATGGTAACATCCTTTCCTGGCTCGTAGCCGGCCTTCTTGATGGCCTCGATGATGCAGTCGAGAGCGTCGTCGATGCCTTCGAGCTTCGGGGCGAAACCACCTTCGTCACCAACGGCGGTGGAGAGTCCGCGGCCCTTGAGAACCTTCTGGAGAGCGTGGAAGACTTCGGCGCCGATGCGCACTGCTTCAGCCTCGCTGGTTGCTCCGACCGGACGGATCATGAACTCCTGGAATGCGATAGGGGCGTCAGAGTGTGCTCCACCGTTTATGATGTTCATCATAGGGACAGGGAGTACATAGGCGTTGGTGCCGCCGATGTAACGGTAAAGAGGAATTCCCAGATATTCGGCTGCGGCCTTGGCAACTGCGAGGGAAACTCCGAGGATGGCGTTGGCTCCGAGGTTGCTCTTGGTCGGGGTACCGTCAAGCTCGATCATGGTCTTGTCGATTTCGCGCTGCTCGAGAGCGGACATTCCGACGATTGCAGGAGCGATCTTGTCGTTGATGTTCTCCACAGCCTTGAGCACGCCCTTGCCGCCGTAGCGCTTAGGGTCGCCGTCACGAAGCTCGAGAGCCTCGTTTTCTCCGGTGGATGCTCCTGAAGGGACAGCTGCAACACCGATAATACCGCTTTCGAGGACAACTTCAGCCTCGATCGTAGGATTTCCTCTTGAGTCAAGGATCTCCCTACCTGTAACTTGGATGATTCTCATGATTATTAAATATTAATAAGTAAATTTTCAATTATCCCGCAAAGATAAGAATTATATTCATACTAGAGGACAACTATAATTAAAAAGAGAGCCCGATTCCCACAGTCGGAGAGACGGTGCGGAATGAGATTGTCGAGAGACCTGTGATGAATGCTATCCGGCAAGGTCTTCCATCCTGGCCGGCACACATGACAAAGCCACCTTCAACCACCGGTCCTTTGAAGGATTTGTCCAATACCCTTGCCCACTGTCCGGAGACATCTTCCCAGAAGAGAAGTGAATTGCCATATCCGGCTCCTGCATAGGCGGAAAGCCAGCTATTGACTCCGAGTAGTATGCCTGCCGAAAAGCCATAGCCGGATCTTTTGGATAATCCTGAGGTCCAGATGTATCCATAATCGGTACTTCCGTCGCTGAGACAGGAGTATTCCTCGTCTATTATCGACAGTGATTTCCTGAAAGACACATATCCTCCGACCTTACCGTATTTTGTCCCGAGCAGGATTCCAGGTTGGACTTGAGGGTTGGCTGAGCATTGCGCTAGAGCAATCAAGGTCTGCCGAGGAGAAGTACCAGGTTCCTCTCCTATTATGGCAGTAGGTTCAATCTCTCTTGGAATTAGTTGATGTTCAGTATAATAAGTGCTATTTGCGTGCCCTTCCGGGAATACAACGGGAGGCAGTTTCTGAATTGCGTGAGTTCTGGTTTCTTTCTCTTCCGGTTTCAAGGGGAGCTTGGGAGTGGCCGGTTTCGCCTTGGGAATTCCGGACCTTAGGGCAGAACGGATCAAGGCCACCTCCCTTCCGATATACGAAAGGGAAGGGATGTCTACGGGATTGACAGTCCCCAATGCATTCCGGGCCGTTTGAAGTTGGGCTTCCAAATCCTTGTCTTCAGGAAGAGCCTCGAGCAGTGTCAAAGCCCATTCGAGACAAGTTGCAGCTTCCCCATTCCGCCCGGAAGAGATTTTACGCCGGGCCCTTGCAGACAACTCGTTGACCAAGTTCTTCCTTCTGGAAAATATCCTTCCCACATCTTTCCAGGTCATATATCGCAACATGGACCCGTTGTTGCCAATGACATCGGATGCAGAGATTATATCAGTCCTGTACGAGTTCCAAACTGAGATCCTGCTCCGGGAAGGCAAAAGGAGTA
Source organism: Candidatus Cryptobacteroides sp. (assembly GCA_045224215.1). Taxonomy (GTDB): domain Bacteria; phylum Bacteroidota; class Bacteroidia; order Bacteroidales; family UBA932; genus Cryptobacteroides. The sequence continues at coordinate 3,277 of JBGVAE010000013.1, forward strand.
TGTCTGAGGCTGCCAACTTGGCGATCAACGCATCAAGTGCTTTTGCCTGGGCTGATTCATAATCATTCCCGGAAGCCTCTCCCCAGATATATGAAGGATTCTCCTTTATCACCCTCGGATCCTGTGCCGGAAGGATGAGACAAGGCAGAAACAAAAGCAAGTATATGACCAAGGACTTTTTCATCTTCCTGAATGTTCGTTGTAACGCTCCTCTATCTCGGAAATCCGGAGAGCCTGGTTCTTGGAAATATTCCCGGAGGCCGCCTCGAGACTCCTTTTGAAAGATTCGAACCTGACCGGGATCTCTTCTGAAAGTTTGTTTGACAAGCATGAACTGAAGAGAGAGTCCAGCCGGGAAACAACCTCGTCCCATCGACGCATATCTTCGAACAAAGATCTTTCATACTGTGATTGGTAAGTATCTATAAGACCCTCTTTATCAACACTTTCTGCGAATATTCTACCATCCGGGCCGCAGAGTTGGAAGAAACTTCCTTTTGAGAGCAAAGCCACATCAACTGAAAGGAACTCAATATCATCCCAGGCAGGCTCAACGAGCAATCTGCCAGAAGAATCCAAGATCCCTTTCCTTCCATCCGAGGTCACGATGTATTTCCCGTTGAGGCAGTCAACAGTGTCCGCCAGATTGAATTTTGACGCATCGGTTCCCGGAGGTCTGGCAATCCTTTCTTTGGTCAGGGCGATTGCATCCAGGAAGATATCGCTCTCTTCCTGCACATCTGCCTTCGGCCATAAGGACATGCTCAGCGCGACGAGGATGGCAGCGGCAAGGACAGCCATCAAGATTGTGCGCCCGATTCCACTCTTGCGGGCCTCAAATGCAGCCTTGACTTCTTCTGGGGAAGAATACCGTTTGGAAGGGTCTATTTCCAAACATTTACCCCATGCATTGGACCTGGAGGGTAGTAATAGGGACAGCACTTTACCAAGTGAATATATGTCCGAACGCACAGATGGCTTTTCTCCATCGACAACCTCCGGAGCTGCGAATCCTTCGGTTCCGGCAGGGAGGTGGCCTGTGGTCATGGAAGGAGAATCAGCCAAGGAAAAATCGATTATTTTCACCACATTGCCTTCTGAGGCAAGCATAATATTCTCCGGTTTCAAGTCATTGTGTATGACTTGTTTCTTATGAATATAAGCGAGGGCGTCGCATAGTTGCACAGATATGGAGAGTGCGGTTTTCCCGTCCGCTTCACCTTTCGAAAGGAACTCTTCAAGGGTGATGCCTTCCACCCATTCCAAGACAAGGCAATTCCCCAATCCGTCTATATTTATCCAACCAAGGCAGTCGCGGATTCCGGGGTGTTTCAACTGGGAGGAGATTTCATATTCATGCCTGAGTATGGCCTCGTAGGTGCTGTCTCCGCGGAAGGAAGGCTTAAGGCATTTCAGGGCGACGATACGTTCTCCAAGGCTGCCCTTGTAAAGAATCGAATGGCCGCCAGGAGACTCATATATGAGTTCCAATCCTTCCTTGGAGGGAACTTCCGTGAAGGACTCCCCAATCTCCTTGAAAAAACCCGAAGACTTGGTTCCCATCCTCTCAGATTTCTTTCTTGATGTATGCTATGCCGCCGTCAAGTCCGGCTACATAAGGGTCTGTTTTTCTCCCGTCCCTGAATATTCCCGACAATGCAAGGGGATAACCTTTCAATATGCTTGCAGCTTCGAATCTGTCTCCTTCTTTCAAGGATGAGTTCCGGCTTGAACGTACTTTGAATATGGAGGAACCTTCGTATTCAAGGACTACTTCCCGATCCGGCTTCCATCCGATAATGATGCGGTCCCCCTTCGACATAGAGGAAGAGGCTGCAGTCTCTGTCTGGAAATATCTTGAGGGGAGTTTCCCTGATGAAGACAGGTACTCCCGGAAAGCCTTGAAATTCAAGTAACCGGAATATCTGGAAAGCGAATCCAATGTCGAATTCCTGGGCTCCGGATTGTCGCCTACATATCCCCAGAAACGCTTCAAGGTAGAAGGTGAAAGACTCTCATCCATTTCTTCAGCAAGGGATGCGAAGTCAGCGGATGTGGAAAGGCGCCGGCCCCATTTAGCTTCTACTTCCTGGCGGAGGAATGAATATTCAGGATTGTCCTGTCTCATCGCTTGTATTTTATTTCTGTTTTGTCATTGATATCAATGCTGCTCGGTTTACATTCGGGATGCAGCCATAGTAAGCGCAGGTTATCATTCTCCCTGACGAAGATAATGTCGAACCGTGGATTTGATGAAAGGTCAAGTTCTTCCATCTCGGCTCCTACGAGGATCAGATGCTCCATAAGCGGGTTCGACTTGAAGGACAGGATCTCGAACGGGTTATGGTAAGAGTCCAAGTAGCATAGTCCCGGCAGTCCGGAAGTGTCAAGCGCTTTCAGTGGAGTTTCGATTATGTAGATGTATGACAACTTTGGATTGTCGAATATAATCCTTTCATAGTTGTCACGTCCGCATGACAGGAATTCCAAGTTCTTCAGGGCGGAGATGTCCACAACTTCAAGTCCGTTCCCTCCTATGGACAATCTCTCAAGGTATGGAAGCTCTTCGATGCCAGAAAGTGAAGAGAGGGGAAGGTCGCTGAGCGCGAACTCTTTCGCTTTTGAACGTTCTGATTCTGAAATGTTTCCGCTTCCGTCTATGTCGAAGTTTCGCAATATCTCCTCCCAAAGGACAGGGTCGTACGGGAGTTTTTCTGTCTTGAACGGCCTGGGCGTGGAGGTTATTTCGTCCTTGCCGTTCGTCAGGGTTGCCGTCCAGGAGTATTCAGTGTTCTGGCGGAGCCCGCTGGCGGAGGCAATGAAAGCACCTCCATCTTCATGACCACCCTCGACGACAGCAATTACCGTCGTGCCTTGAAACACTCTGAATAAACAACTTACAACATTTCCGGCAGGCGATGGCAAACAGGTCATCACCACATTGTAGGCTGAGGCCGTCTCGCTCATTTCCAACATGCCGGGAGCCGCAAGGCCTTCCGGGACATCATTGGAACAGGATGCCATCAGAAATGACAGGAAGATCGTGAATAACCCCTTGATTTCGGCAATGCGACAGTTCATGGCAAATGCAGATTCAACCCTTCAAGATACTAAAGGTTGCCCGAAATAACAAATATTATGTTCCGGCACCTGCTTAATCTTCGAAGAGTCGGACTGGCAATCGGCATGAATTCGCTGCCTGCATACCATACTTTGTCGTTGCAGTGAAGCTGGCCACCTGATGAGCTGCGGGATTGCTGGATTCTACTGCGGTTGAAGACCAATAGTAGGCCCTGCCTTGATTCGTAATAGTCGGAGCCGAACTTGTCGCGTAGTAACCAGCCGCAGGAATCGTGCGGCTTATGTCATCGGAGCTGCCTGAAGACCACCAGCTTTCCGATGCAATTGTGTTAAGACTGATTCCTGAGTCTTTCCCAAGGTACCTGCATGTTATGATGACATTCCCGCCGGAAAGCTCATACCTGTATGCAGATTCATATTCAGTACCGGTGAATCTCTTTCCGTAGTTGATACCGTTGACGGTTTTGTAGTCAGATGCAAACTCCTGTTCTATGACATCCGAGCCGATCGTGATCTTGTTGATACTGCTTGCTTGTATGATTCCGTTCCATTCATATATTGTAGGAATATGATAGCCGCTGACTTTGATCTGATCCAGGTAAGGGAAGTTGAACTGTTTTTCAGCCATAAACCATCCGGAGGTATAATGGTTGGTTGAGAAAGAAGTTGCGTTTGCAAGATTGTATTCGGCAACATATTCGATAGGAAGTTTTACCGGTCGCTTGAATTCCGCTTTGACAGGAACTGAATATACAACGTTACGCTCTACGGTGCGGCTCTTTGTCGAGGATTTGGTCATTATCCAACCTTTGGCATTCAATGCGCTGATAGTAAAGCCTTTGGAGAATGTGACCGGAGGAACGGCGAACCAGAATGCCGTTGCATTTTCCTTGGAGTCTGCCAATGCCACCCCGTCTCCGCAGTCAAGGGTTATCGACTCAGTTGCCGAGCTGCTCATTACAGTTGAAGGTTCACTGCCGTATGAAAGATTGACCTTTGCTTTCCCTGCGATTTTTTCTCCGTCATTCCCGGAAATCGTAATGCTCTTTACAGTTCCACCGCCATATAGTTTCAATACTATGTAACCTCCCAGATTCTTGAACGACAAAAAAATATCTTCGCTGTTCCTGGTTACGGCCATCATAGTGTTCGCTCCTTGGCCAAATGTGCCATCCGCATATGTCTGCGAGGAAGGCAGGGTCAAGCTGACGACTCCACTTGTCGAGATAGTCGTGTATATATTGTAAGGATAGATAGCGTAATTGGACGGGATTTGGCTCCCGCTTCCGGACTGGCCGGAACCGACCTTGCTGATCGTGCCTGTGTCGTCTCCGGTGTTGCCGTCAAATTTGTATTGTTCATTCTGCGTGGAAGTGAATACCGAGACCCTGTCGTCCCTGGTCCAATAGTGATGCAAGTCACTGTCCACATAAGTCCTTGTGTCAAATTCCTCGTCCTGCCTGACATGGAATACTTTAGGAGTATTCCCATCGGGATCGGCAGTTTCCAAGGCGGAGCAGCCGGCGGCCAGGAAAGCCGATAAGACTATTATGATATTTCTTCTCATGATTTTTACCTTAACCGTTTGTGTCGAAATCGTCCCATTCTCCTCCCTCTTCGGGTTTCTCAAGGGAACTTGACTGGAACATCAGCATGTCCAGGAGGATTATTTCTTCTGCCTGAGGGGTGCAATATCTTTCCTTAGTCATTCTGTTATTGATCATAATGCAAATGAAATCTTTCAAAAGTACCTATTTTGAAACTAACCCTAAGGTCCAAACAAGGTCCATTCTCTGGTGCGTTAGCATAAAAAGAAGGAATTTCGTATCTTCGCAGAGCTAATATCTAATCGGCATGAAAAGAGCGATATTCCTTCTGATGATTGTTTTCTCCCTGTGCAGCACCGGACTTGCGGCCAGAGGCACCAGGGATTCCCTTTCCGTTGACGGCCCTTATATCCTTTACACCGATTCAGGCGTGAGGATCATCAAGGTGGATGCAAAGGGCAGGATCTCCGACAAGACATATCCAAAGGCACCGGAGACTTTCACCGTCACCGACCATCTGGGCAAGAACGCCTTCGAAGTCAGCCTGCGCTCCATTTCCAGGCAGGACTGGAAGGACACCCGCCAGCCGGGGCGCCTGTTCGTGATGAGCGACCCTCACGGCAAGCTCGACTGCGTGATCAGCCTCTTGAGCGCCAACGGAGTGATAGACAAGGATCTGAAATGGTCCTATGGTCAGGATCAGCTCGTGGTGATCGGAGACATCTTCGATCGCGGCGATGATGCAGTACAGATCTACTGGCTCTTCTACAAGCTCCAGCAGGAAGCCGAAGACGCCGGAGGAAAGGTCACCATGCTTCTCGGGAACCACGAGCCTATGGAATTCTCCGGGGATATGCGCTATGCCACTCCGAAGTACAAGATCCTGGCTCGGCAGCTTGGGATGGAGTACCGCGACCTGTTCGGCCCCGACTCTGAACTCGGCCGCTGGATCGCTTCCTGGAATACTATCGGGATAATCGGCCGCGACCTCTTCGTGCACGCCGGTCTCGGGGGCGACTTCTACCGCTGGAACCTCCCGGCGCCACTGGTGAACCGCAAGATGAGCGAACACATATTCCAGAGGAACAAGGAAAGGAAGGCTGTCTCGGACACTATGGATTTCCTTTATGGCTCTTACGGCCCGATCTGGTACAGGGGACTTGTCAGGGACGGGGAGAAGCGCCGCCCGATCCAGACGGACACAGTGGACCTCATCCTGAACCGTTTCGGGGTGGACCACATGATCATCGGCCACACCATATTCGATGACATCACTACCTTCTACGACGGAAGGGTCGTGGATGTCAACGTGGACAATAAGGTCAATATGGACAAGCGCCTCGGACGAGCTGTCGTCATAGAAGGGGACCGCTATACCGTAGTGGGAGACGAAGGCCCTATCCGGGAGCTGAAACTGATGGGTAAAGGAATATATTCCCGTCTGGACGACCAGGCTGCCAGGGAATACCTGAAGCCGGTACGGCCGGCGTCGGAGGGCAGGAACCCTTGCTGGAACGAGTTTGCAAAGAAGTTCATTTACGCCCCTGCGTTCGACATCAAACCTGTCGCCGGGGCATCATCCTACCGTTTCACGGTCAATGAGAAAGAAGGGGACGGCACCTGGACTTTCTCGTCAACGGATCCGGCGGCAGACCTGTCACCGGTCTGGAATGACATCCGTCCGGGACACGTTCAGCTCAAGGTTGATGCCCTTGATGCTTCAGGGAAGCTGCTTGGAACGGCCTACGAGAGGGAATTCGTGCGAGACTTCCCGTATTCTGGACCATATTCCGAACCGGTGAGGGACTACCGCGAGGCTGCCATCAAGGGAGCGCTTTATGTGCATCTTATGCCGGAGATCCAGCACTGGACGGAGTCGGATGTTCCGGATATGGCCTACCATCACAACACCTATCCTTGCAAGATCATCGGAGCCACCATACGGAACGAGTGCTTCATCGCCCGCGAACTTCCCGCCCGCCGTGAGAACGCCCTTGCCGTGGCACGAGGAGCAGCAGCCTTCCTCATCAAGATGAGCCATCCGGAAGGACATGTCCTGGCCTATTTCCCTCCTACCTATTATAAGGACCTGGAGGCTTCCAAGCGTGAGTGGAACAAAGGGAAAACCATGACCATGGAAGCCTGCTATGTAGGCCACGCCTATCTGGACCTGTACGACCTTACCGGAGAACGGGAGTGGATGGACAGGGCCGTCGGGATAGCCCGTACCTACGTAAGGCTCCAAAGGGAAGACGGTTCGCTGCCGATCAAGATAGATTTCGAGACAGCTGAGCCGGTGAACGATGTTTCGGCAATGCTGCATCCTCTGCTGAGATATTTCCAGAGGCTTCGCGGCTACGGTCTTACGGAGTTCATCCCGGCCCAGGACAAGGCGGAGAAGTGGATGGATGAGGTGGCCGTGGAGACCTTCGACATGACCGGCCAGTTCGAGGATGTGAATGTGAACGGCTTGAAGCCTTACCAGAACCTGACCAACTGCACGGCTGCTCCTTATGCCTCCTATCTGCTTGACAAAGAGATCATAAGTGAAAAGAATATGGCTGATGCCCGCGACCTCATCCGCCTGAGCGAAGACCAGTTCGTCCACTGGGCTTATCCCGACCTCACCGAGGACGGCTTCCCGAAGAAGAACGCCCCGTGCGTGCACGAGCAGTACCACTATGAGATGCCTGTGGATGCGAGTGCGTGCAATGTTTCTAACGCCTGGTTGGACTATTATGAGGTCACCGGGGACTTGCTCGCCCTTGCAAAGGCGAAGGCGATGGCCGACAACATGACCATCCAGCAGAACGCAATCAATGGTCAGATTCCTACGACCTGGGAATGGCGCGATGCCAAGCGGGACCGCGACCGCACCTTCTGGGTGAATTGCTCGTATTCCTCCATCAGTCTCCTGATGAGGATGGCGGAAAAACAGGAAGATTTGAAGAAACTTGAAAAATAATTGAATATGAAGAGGATCGTTTCCATTCTGGCAGCATTGCTGGTGGCTTTTTCCCTGCTTCCGGCCCAGACCAAGATCATGTCCCACAGGGGCTATTATGCCCATCCGGGATCCTTTGAGAACACTTTGACCAGCCTTGCCGGTGCACAGAAACTCGGTGTCGAGGGAATAGAGCTGGACGTGCATCTCACTGCAGATGATTCGCTGGTCATCCTGCATGGGCCTAAGATCGCCGGGTCTTCATATTCCGACGTCCAGAAGCTGGACTATGCGACGGTGAAGTCCTGCGTCCTGCCGAACGGCGACAGGGTTCCTTCGCTTCGCGAATATTTCGCCCAGGCCAAGAAGACTCCTGCCTTGATGCTTTTCCTTGAGCTGAAGGCTCATCCGACTCCGGAGAGGGAAACGCTTCTGGCAGAGAAGGTTCTGGCACTTTGCGACGAGATGAACATGTACGACCAGATCACCTTCATCTCCTTCAGCGAGCATCTCTGCGATGAGATCGTTAGGCTGCACGAAGGGGCTTTGGTGGCTCCGATTTCCAGCAAGAAACTCTTCTCTACGGCGGAGCTTCAGAAGAGGGGCTATTCCGGAGTCTCATACAACTACAACACCATCATCAACAATCTTTACCTGCTGGACGAGGCTCACGAGGCGGGCCTGCAGACAGTCCTGTGGCCGGTAAACAGCTATGACCTGGCCGAGATTGCCATGAGGCACAAGGTGGATTACGTTTCCACCGACCAGCCTCAGGCAATGCAGAACCTGATGGGTGCGATAAGGGAGCTGCAGTGGAAGCAGAGCAAGAAGCTCATCTGCTTCGACCTCGACGGCACGCTCACCCAGCACCGTACGAGCATGACTCCGGAGAGCAAGGCCGTCCTCGACACCCTCCGCCAGCGTTATGAGGTCATAATGGTCGGCGGAGGCAACTGCCGACGCATCTACAAGCAGATGAATGAGTATCCTATCACCATCCTGGGCAACTACGGAATGGAAGAAAGCCACGTCATCGACGGGGAGTTCAAGATGGTGCGTGAGGACAAGGCCGCAGTGGACCGGAAGGCTTTCGACAAGAAACTCTCCGCCCTTCGGAAGAAGTACGGTTACACTTCCTACAAGGGAGAATCGGCTGAATATCACGAGTCCGGGATGGTGACCTTCGGTCTCCTCGGGACCAAATCTGACCAGGCTGACAAGCTCGCTTTCGATCCGGACAAGGTGCGCCGTCGTGCGATGCTTTCAGATGTCGAGGAGGCTTTCGGAGACTGCAACGTGTTCATCGGGGGTACGACGTCTTTCGACATCACTCCGGCCGGATACAACAAGTACGACGCCGTCATGAAGTATGCGGCCGAGCACGGTTACACCCGTGACCAGATCCTTTTCGTCGGGGATGATTTCACTCCTGGCGGCAACGACAGCCAGATCCGCCTGGGCGGCATGGACTACATCCGCATCGATGACTACACCCGGGTCGGAGAGAAGCTCAGGTTTATGTACTAGAGTCCCATTTCCTCCGCGAACTGAGGGGTGATGTAGTTGTACATTGATTTGCAGCAGTCGGCCGAGAAACTCTGGGCGCAAGCAGTCAGCTTGTCCCACAGGTCCTCCGGTAAGCCCTTGCAGACCATATCCCTGGTGATTCCGTATTTCACCAAGCCGAAGGCTATTCCGGCGTTGAAACTGTCACCGGCACCGATGGTGCTGACGGTGTCTATCTTCCTGACTGGATATTCCTTCCTGAAGCCGCCGATATCGAAAACTTCCAGCGGACTCGAACCCCGGGTGCAGATGAAATGCGGGCACTTGTCCCCTACTTTCTGTGAATATACCTCCGCGCCATCGTCCATTCCGAACAAAGTCTGGAAGTCTTCGTGGCTCCCCCGGAGGATGTCGGCATATCCGATATTCTCCCAGATGCTGTCCCAGCATTCTCCGAGGTCCTTCTTGTGGGAAGGGCGGAAGTTGATGTCGTAGTAGATGATCGCTTCGCGCGAGCGTGCATATTCCAGGAACCCTTTGACCTGCGGGCGCACTTTCGGGTTGAGGGCGTAGAAGGACCCGAATATCACTATGTCGTCGGCTTGCAGTTCCGGATAAGTGAAATCCGGATGCTCCTCGTGGGAATCTCTGTAGAAGGAATATTCGGCATCATCGTTTTCGTTGAGGAAGGCGAGCGAGATGGGGGTCTTCCCGGGCAGGGTGTTGACGCTTTCCGTGCTGACGCCATTTTCTCCCAGGAATTCCTTTATGATGTCTCCGACTTTGTCGCTGCCGACTTCCGAAAGGAAGGATGCAGGGATGCCGCACCTCCCGACGGATATCATCGAATTGAATGTCGATCCTCCCGGGACCGCCGCCTGCGGCTGCCCCTCCCTGAAAACGATGTCGTACACCGTTTCCCCGATTCCGGCTACCTTTCGCATGTTATCTCTTTTGCTGTAATGATTAATCCAAAGGCCGGCTCATTTCGAGCCGGCCTCCGGTAGTTTCGTGCTGGTTACCGATTACTTGTAGTACTCGGCGAACTCGACGTCCTTCGTTGCCCTTTCAGCAAGGGACTTGCTCTGCTTTGCAACCTGGTCGAGATAGGTCTTTACCTGGTCGAAGTTGCCCTGACGTGCAGCGATGATGGCCCTCATGTAGTTGACACTTGCATCCTTGCAGTGAGCTGCCTTGGAAGCCTTGTCAAGCTGGTTGGTGAGGAGGTATGCGAGCACTGTGTTGTTGCAGCAGCCTTCAGCGTCCTTGAGGTCGGCGACAGCCTTCTCGTAGTCGCCGGTGAGGATGTCGATGACACCCTGGTTGGCCTTGGCTGTGCTGGTGCCGGCCTTCTTGAACAGGGAAGCAGCCTTCTCGTAGTCACCGTCGCGGAGAGCGAGGACACCAAGGGCGTTGGTGAGTTCCTCATCCTTGGTCTCTACGTTTGCGAAAGCCTTTGCAGCCTTCTTGAGTTCGCCTGCGTTCAGGTAAGCGCAACCGAGGTTGAACCTTGCCTTGTCGCTGTCGAACTTGTCGATGGCCTTGTTGTAGAGCTTTACCTTGCTGTCAAGATCCTTGACGAGGGTGGCGGCGTGCAGGAGAGCAGGCTCATCGAGGATGTCGCTGTTGTTGTCAACCATCTTGACGAGTTCGTCGGCGGTGTAGTTCTTGAACTCGACGTTGGCGATGAACCTTGCACGGCGGAGTTCTGGAAGGATGTCGCTCTTGAGCTCGGTGTAAACCGAAGACATGTTCTTGATCTCGCTTTCACGGACTGCAGGATCGCTGTACATGGAGAGGACGCGAAGGATGAGGTCCTTGTCCTCGATGTTGGAATTCTGGACGAGCTCCTGGAAGCCTTCCCAGTCCTGACCCATACTCTTGACCTCAGGATCGGTAACGTCCTTGCCCTTTACGATCTTGTCCCAAGCCTTGTCGGCGGTGCCGGCACGCTTGTCGGAGAGCTTGGCGTTCAGCCTTTCACCACCTTCAGGGGAAGCATAGGCAACGACCTCGGTACCGACGAGAGTCTTCCTCTCGTTGTCGGCGATCTCGTCGAGAGCGTTCTGGAAGTCCTTGATGGACTTGCCCTTGAGCTGGGCAGCCTGGACGTCGGCGGAGTTGACCCTGTACATGATCTGGCCCTCGGCTGTCTGCTTTACGATTGCCTGGTAGCCGTCTGCCTTCATAGGAACCTGGCCGCCAGCCTTTACGAGCATGTAAGTGGTGTTCAGACCGTCGGCAACCTTCTTGGTAGGGAGCTGGAAGCTCTTTGCCTTGTACCTTACGACGCCACGGAGTTCGAGGTGGGATTTCTCCATACCCTCGACATAGTCGAAGTGAAGTTTCTCAGCTATGGTTCCTCCCACCTTTGGAACTACCTTGTAATTGTCCTTTACCTTCTCGCCCTGGTACATCAGAGGGGACATCTTGGCCTCACCGCCTTCATAGACGATGACAGGGGTCACCTCGAGGATAGCCTTAGGGTGGAAATAGTTTGCAGGATAAGTGACGCTCACGGTAGGGTCGATGCTACCGGCGATGCACTCAAGAACTGCAGGGTCGCACTTGACGACCACGTTGTCAGCCAGTTCAGCCATCTTCTGGGCTGAAGAGCAAGCTGCTGCAGCCATAGCGAGGACTGCAAGAGCCAGTGTTTTAAGTGTCTTCTTCATATTAAACTTTGATTAAACGTTTGCGTTCGCACATTATTTCAGTATACAAATATAACTATTATTTTCTTAACTTTGCCAAACCTTGAAGAAATAGTATGGATTCACAGGAACTTCAGAGACTGAAGAATAAATATGACATCATCGGTAACGATGCTGCCTTGAACAGGGCGTTGGAGACTGCGGTAGCCGTGGCTCCGACCGACTTGACGGTGCTCATCACCGGCGAGAGCGGCGTCGGAAAGGAGAATATTCCCAAGATTATCCACCAGAACAGCCGGCGGAAGAACAGCAAGTATTTCGCTGTCAACTGCGGAGCTATTCCGGAGGGAACGATCGACTCTGAACTTTTCGGACATGAGAAAGGTTCCTTCACCGGAGCCATCGAGACCCGTAAGGGTTACTTCGAAGAAGCCAACGGCGGGACCCTGTTCCTGGATGAGATCGGAGAACTCCCGCTGGCTTCCCAGGCCAAGCTCCTCCGGGTGCTCCAGAGCGGAGAGTTCATAAAAGTCGGATCCTCGAAGGTAGAGAAGACCGACGTCAGGGTGATAGCGGCCACCAATGTGAACCTGCTCCACCAGGTGGGCAAGGGGAAGTTCCGCGAAGACCTGTATTACAGGCTGAATGCCATCAATATCCAGATGCCGGCCCTTCGCGACCGTAAGGAGGATATCTATCTCTTTTTCAGGAAGTTCACTTCTGATTTTTCGGAGAAATACGGAATGGGCAAGGTGTCCCTGACCAATGACGCGATAGACCTACTGATCAATTATCGCTGGCCTGGGAATATCCGCCAGCTCAAGAACGTTGCCGAGACCGTCACTGCCCTTGAATCCGAGAACCTCACTCCGACTTCGGAGAGATGCGTCGTGAATGCCGCGACCCTTTCCAGGTATATGCCGAAGGAGGACTCCAACCTCTTGCCGGTGATGGCTTCCTCCGCGAGGAATGACTCTTCGATGCCGGATTCGGACCGGCAGATGATCATCAAGGCCATCCTGGACCTGAAGCAGGACGTGGACCATCTCAAGGCCCGCCTTGACAGTTATCCGGCAGCAGAAGCCGTTCCGTCCATAAAACCTGTCGCGGAACCTGAGGAGGCTGAATGGCAGGGCCAGGGAACCCCTGTCATGAGTGGAGAGATAGGCAAGGTTGTCGATATCAAGGCAGAGGAACCGGAAGAGCAGGACCTTTCCCTGAAGAACATAGAGATAGAGAATATCCGCAAAGCATTGGAGAAACACCATGGCAACCGCAAGCTTGCGGCCCAGGAAGTGGGTATATCGGAGCGGACCCTCTACCGGAAGATTGAAAAGTATCATCTTGATTCATAAATGAATATGAGAAGAATCCTGATAGCGCTGGTCCTTGTGGCCGCCACTCTGGCAGGTGGTTGCTCGATCGTCAATTATTCTTTCTCGGGCACGTCCATCCAGCCTGACGTGAAGACCGTGACAATCCACTACTTCGACTACAAGGCCCTGAAGGTCAACCCGACCTTGAGCAATGACATAACCGAGGCTCTCAAGGACAAGTTCCGCAAGATGACCAAGTTGGAGCAGGTCGAGATGGATGGAGACCTCGAGGTCTCCGGTGAGGTGACCGGCTACGAGGTCCGTGCTTCCGCTGTGACCGCGGACGAAGTCGCCGCCCAGAACAGGCTCACGGTCACCTGCAAGCTCAAGTTCATCAACCGGAAGTATCCGGAAGACGATGTCGAGCAGAGTTTCTCCGCTTATTCAGACTACGATTCCACGAATCCTCTCGACGCCGTGGAGGCTACCCTCTGCGAGGAGATCGTCGAAAAGCTGGTGGAAGATATGTTCAACGCCTGCGTGGCCCAGTGGTAAGGGAATATGGCTGAAGGCATTTCCAGACTCAAGTCCTTGACTATGGACGAACTTACGGGGGTGATCAACATTTATCCCTGGTTCGCCGCTGCCCGCAGGGAACTCTGCGAAAGGATGTCCAAGGTGGGAGGCAGCGAGTGGGGAAAGGAACAGTACGCCGACGCGGCCATGTATATTCCTTCCAGGACCATCGTTTTCAATATCATGCGGGAGGCGGCTGCGGCTGACTATTCCGACAAGGATGTGAAGGATCTGCTTAAGAAGACCACCGAGTACCGCCGTACCGTGAAGGTGGTCGGAGGGGACTTCTTTTCAGCTGATCAGTATGAGAAAGTCAAGCAGGAAGACGACAATTTCTTCTCCCGGATAAAGATCGGGAGATCCGACGAACCTCAGGGCAACGGTTGGGACGATCCGGAGCTGGGTTTCTGCACCGAGACCCTGGCGGGAATCTATGCCGAGCAGGGCTATTTTGCTCAGGCAAAGAAGATTTATTCCCGACTAATGTTGCGATATCCGGAAAAAAGTGCTTACTTTGCATCCCTAATTCAGAAAATGCAGTCAGAAAATTAAAAATTTAAGAATATGTTTACAGTCCTTACTATCTTGATTGTAATCGCAGCCATCCTCCTGACCATCGTAGTCCTGCTTCAGAACGGCAAGGGAGAGGGTATGGCCAGCAACTTTACATCGGCGAACCAGACTCTTGGTGTAAGGCAGACCGCTGACATCCTCGAAAAGGTGTCCTGGGGCCTTGTGACCTTCATCCTCGTTGTTTCCATCATCACTTCCTTCACTGTCAGGACCCAGTCCAGCGGTGTCGATGTGACAGACAAGATCGAGGCGGTGGAAGAGCAGCCTGAGTTCCCTTCAGCTCCTGTGCAGCAGGCAGCTCCAAGCCAGGATGCTCCGGCAGAGTAATCTGGTAGGTTGAGATCTGAAGAAGGTGACCTGAAGCACTCAGGCCACCTTCTTTCTTTTTAGTGACAAAATGGCAGGAATGGGCTGTTGGAATATTCTTTGACTTATCTTTCGGCAAAAGGAGATGATGAATATGAACGAAAAGAATAACAATCAATTGCAATTCCTGCCGAAGTACGCCCTCAATCTCAACGAGAGGGCGTCAGAAGGCAAGCTCGACCCTGTCATCGGCAGGGACGACGAGATAAGAAGGGTCCTCCAGATCCTGAGCCGAAGGACCAAGAACAACCCTATCCTGGTAGGTGAGCCGGGTGTCGGAAAGACTGCAATCTCAGAGGGCATTGCCCAGAAGATAGTTGACGGCGACGTGCCGGAGAACCTCAAGAGCAAGAAGGTATATTCCCTGGACATGGGTTCTTTGATTGCGGGTGCCAAGTACCAGGGTGAGTTCGAGGAAAGGCTCAAGGGTGTGGTCAAGGAAGTTGTTGACAGCGCCGGGGAAATCATCCTCTTCATCGATGAGATCCACACCCTGGTGGGGGCCGGAAGGACTTCCGGAGCGATGGATGCATCCAATATACTGAAGCCTGCCCTTGCAAGGGGTGAACTGAGGACCATCGGTTCCACTACCTTGGACGAGTACCAGAAGTACTTCGAGACGGACAAGGCCCTGGAGAGAAGGTTCCAGATGGTGATGGTGGATGAACCGTCGCCTGCGGAATCCATCGCGATCCTCAGGGGCTTGAAGGAGAGATACGAGAACCATCACAGGGTGCGCATCGAAGACGATGCACTGATTGCAGCCGTGAATCTTTCACACAGGTACATCACCAGCCGGTTCCTTCCGGACAAGGCCATCGACCTGGTGGACGAAGCTGCCTCCAAGCTGCGTCTGGAGATGAATTCCGTTCCGGAACCTATCGCTGAACTGAACAGCGACATCCGTCAGCTGGAAATCGAGAAGGAAGCCGTGAAGCGCGAGGGTACGTCCTTGAAGTCCGAGAAGATTGAGAAGGAACTCTCTGACAAGCTTGCGGCCAGGGATGAGCTGATGAAGAAATGGAATTCCGAGAAGGACATCCTTTCCGGTCTCCAGGAGGCACGCCAGAAGATGGAGGATTACAAGATTGAGGCTGCGGCTGCCGAAAGGGCCGGAGATTACGGTAAGGTGGCGGAGATCCGCTACGGCCGTCAGGCTGAAGCTCAGAAGACCATCGATGAGCTTTCCGCCCGTCAGGCAGCGATCAAGGATCCTATAGTGACCGAGGCCGTTACTCCTCAGGACATCGCGGAAGTTGTGGCCAAGTGGACAGGCATTCCTGTGGCCAAGATGCTGGAGAGCGAGAAGGAGAAGCTGCTCCGCATCGAGGATGAACTTCACAAGAGGGTAGTCGGCCAGGACCAGGCCATCCAGGCTGTTGCTGACGCTGTGCGCAGGAGCAGGGCCGGCCTGTCGAACGAGAAGAGGCCGATCGGGTCGTTCCTCTTCATGGGTACGACCGGTGTAGGAAAGACCGAGCTGGCGAAGGCGCTGGCGGAGTTCCTTTTCAACGACGAGAACATGATTACCAGGATCGATATGAGTGAATACCAGGAACGCCATACGGTGAGCCGTCTTGTCGGTGCGCCTCCGGGATACGTGGGCTACGATGAGGGTGGCCAGCTGACGGAGGCCGTGAGGCGTAAGCCTTATTCAGTCATCCTTTTGGACGAGATAGAAAAAGCGCATCCTGATGTGTTCAACGTACTCTTGCAGGTGCTTGACGACGGTCGTCTGACCGACAACAAGGGCCGCACCGTGGACTTCAAGAACACGATCCTGATAATGACTTCGAACGTAGGTTCGGACATCATCTCCAATTATATGGAGAGGCTTCCGAACGTTGGGCAGCCAGGAGCTGATCCGATGGAGGAGATGAAAGCCATCGCCAGGAGGCGCGAGTTGCTCGACGAGTGCAAGGACAAGGTTACCGAAGTCCTTAAGATGACTGTACGTCCGGAATTCCTGAACAGGATCGACGAGATCATCATGTTCGATCCGCTGACCCAGAATGACATCCGGGACATCCTGCACATCCAGATGAACCAGCTCAGGGACCAGTTGTCGGAAGACGGAGTGACCATTTCGTTCACTCAGGAATTCGAGGACTGGATGGTGACCAACGGATACGATCCGGCCTATGGTGCCCGTCCGATCAAAAGGCTGATGCAGAGGGAACTGGTGAACCAACTTGCCAAGGCGATCCTGAGCGGGACCGTCCGCAAAGACTCTACAATCGAGGTCGATGCGGTCGGAGGCCAGATAGTCTTGAAAAACAAGTAGTCTTTAAGCCTGGAGCCAGGTGTGCTTCTTCACGCTGTAGAGCGGAATGAGAGGGAGGAGTATCGGGGTCTTCTTGGTATATTCCTGATATTCAAGATCTTCCCCATAGACGCTGTCTTGGCGGATTTCAAGCCTTCGGGCTCCGCTGAACATCACATAGACTATTCCCAGGTAGCCCAGGAAGGCTATCACCCATTGCCAGAATGTGAGATGGGCGCCTATTGCTGAAACAAGGGCGCCTGTCCATATTACAAGCTCTCCGAGGTAGTTCGGGCAGCGGACGATCTTGTACAGTCCGGTGTCCACGAACCGCTTCGGATTGACTTTCTTGGCGGCTGACTTCTGGGCGTCGGCACCAGCTTCCAGCATGACTCCGCAAGCCATCAGGCAGGCTCCTATCCAGGCCCAGAGATTCGATACCGGGGCTCCGGCGGCAGTATTGGCAAGCCTGAATGCGACCGGGCTGACCTGGCCTACGTACAGCAGTGCGCAGAATACCCAGACCGTGACGACAACACCGATGGGTTTCTTGTTCTGGTTGGCAGGGTCGTAGAGGATCTTCCTGTAGTTGGCGGCCTTCTTTTCCCGGATGAGCAGGTAGCATCCGAGGCGGCAGCCAAATATGAACATTATTGCGCAGAGCAGGGCTGTCGGAGCGGTAACTGCTCCTGCGAACATGATGACAAGCGTGACGGCGAGGGCGGCGATGCCGAAACCGTAACCAAGGCTGAAGAAATAGATGAAATATTTCCAGCCAACTGCTGATACCGCCAGCGAGACGGCGAGAAGAATCAATAGGTAACTCATAAGACAAATATAGTCAATAATTTGTATATTTGTCTCATACCAACTTCTTAAAGCCAATGAAACGACTATTGCTCATTGCTTCTGCCATAGCTGCAATTTCCATCCTGGCCCGGGCGCAGGACAGGGAAGACAAGCTTCTCGGCTCGGTTTCAGACCCTTCCGTCGAGCTGATGGCCCACGATGCGAGGTATGTCGGTGAATATGGAGGCTGGCATTACGTTCTCTACAATGCCGGTTACAAGACCACCAAGGAGCATCCTAAGAACCTTGACATAGACTTGAAGATGAGCCGTTGGAAGGCAGGCGACATCGAACACCGCGAGATATCCAGCATTTGGCAGGTTGGCAAGGGAATTACCGATGGTTTCAGGCCGCCATACGATCCGACCGGAGTCATAGATGGCTCTACCTTGCACATCTTGTTCTGTCCGGGCGTTGACGGTCGCTCCACTTATGTCCACATTCCTTACGACCTGGTGAGACAGGAGTTGGGGAAAGAGGAGGTAATGACCCTGGACGGCCGTGAGATCACTGTCGGGAACGTGCTGGAAAACTACAAGCAAAGGACGGGGAAGGATATTCCTTGGTTCTCGGACGGTGGCCCGAAGACTGCTTTCGGAATAGGCATGAACGTCGAGGTCGCTCGCGGCAAAGACTGTTATTATTGTGTAATAAGCGCTCTTGCCCAAGGATTTACAGCGATGATTGTACGCTCTACGGATCTAGTCCGTTGGGAGACGGTGACAGTAGCTGACCTGTCCGGCGTGAAACCCGGAGCCACTTGGTGGGAGGGTGCGGTTCATCCGCTTGAAGGAGACTTGTTCGCCTTTACGTCAAGAGTACAGAGTGAGAACGGGGTCGTTTATGGGACTTGGAACTCCAGGACCGGCGAACTTTCTAACTTACAGCTCATTGAAGGAGCTATCACCGCTCGTCCGGAATTCTTTGATTACAAAGGGAATACATACCTTTTCTGCAATACCTTGGGGCCTTCCGATGTTGAAGGCTATGGCTCGGTCTATCGTGCGACAGCATCCTTCTACAAACTTAACCATGATGGGACTTCCCTGGAATATGTCCGCTCGAAGTTCGTTCCGGAGGGCATCCACTATCCGACGTTCTATGTAGAACAGGGGTCGCGGCTCTATATTCTTTACAGCACTGATTCCCGCCGCCTGGACCCTCTCGAAGCCCGCAGCAACATCGCCATTGAAAAAATATTCTTACATTTGTGAATATGAAGGAGTCCGTGAAATCTTTCCTTAGCAATATGCTGTCGGTGATCCTCGGCATATTCATCACTTTTACCATCCAAGGGATGATCGACAGGTCGGCGGACCGCAAGAATGCCCGATCTTCACTGGAACTTGTCCGTTCCGAGCTCGTCCGGAACATAGAAGACGTCTCGGTCATGAGAGATTATCTTTATACGGAGAAGCGTTCGGCGGAGTATTTCATTGACCATAAGGATTCCATCAGGGATTGCCCGGAAGATTCCTTGAATTACCACAGCGGAATTGTGTTCGCAGATGTCTCGGTGTCCTTGAGCAGTGATGCGCTGGAGTTGCTCAAAATGTCTTCCGTATTCCAGAAGATAGGCAATAATGAATTGTCGATGAAGATAGTACGGGCTTATGACACCTGTGGGGCGATAGTGGATTACCTGACACGTCACATCACGGCCAGGGATGCCCGGTTCGAGAATTCCATCGACAGAGAGACGGCAGGCAAGTTTGCTTCCGACGGATGGATCGACATCAGGAACTTCATTCAGACCGACTATGGTTACTATTCCATCAAGTGGATCACTTCCCAGCCTGATCCTGACAATTATACTGATGTGTCTGACCTTGAAGAAGCCATTTCAGCAATTGATGCTTACTTGAAAAGATAATAACACTTAGATACATTTCATTATGAAAAAGGACATCACCGAGAATCCGTCAAAGGTAGTCATCGTTCCAAAGCCGCCGAAGGGTGGCACCTCCACATCGACCAAATCGGAAGAAGAGGTCGTGAAGGAAGAGACCGGAAAAGAAAACGAACCCGTCAAGACCACCGAACAGCCGGAGATATAGCCGTTTTATCAGACAATAAATGGAGTGGCTTAAAACTTTTTGCTTGGTGGCCTTGACTGTCGTCGGGTGTCCGTTGCAGCAGAAAACCCCGGAACCTTTTAGTGCAGGCCCGGAAGTTTTCAATCCAGACGGGAGCCATATCCAGGGAATAGCCGCGAGCGAGGAGGCGCTTTACATTTCGCAGGACCGGCATTTGGCTAAAGTGGACTGGACCGGGAAACTCCTTGCCAGCCGGAAGGTCCCCAACCACACGGGAGACCTTTGCTGGTACAATGGAGAATTGTACGCAGCCCTGGCTCTCGGCACTTCAGAGTCCGAGGGACCTCTTGCCGATCCTTCTGCCGGAGTAGGTAAAATCCAGGTCTTTGACAAGGACCTTAATCTGGTGAGAGAGGCGGCCATTGACCGCCGTGCGGACGGTATCACCTGTCTGGACGGTGTGGTTTACATTGGTTTGGGAGCCAAGGAGCAGCCTTCCAAGAAAGCCCACAGGGTAAATCTCCTTGGCCGTTTCGATGCTGTAACTCTGAAGGAGATTGCTCCTCGGGCAGAGTTCGACTACGGGTATGAAACCAATTACAGTTTCCAGAACATCACGACTGATGGCAGCGAACTATATGCATCATTCTATGCTGTCAAGGGGGCTCCCCAGGTGGTAGTCTTCGACAAGGACCTCGTTATCAAGAGGACTTATTTCCTGAAAGCTAACCAAGGGTTGGACGTCATGCCGGCAAAGCTTTCGGAAGGCCGCCTTCTTTTCATAACAGCCAAGTGCCATAAGGATCAGGACCCGAAGTCGGTGTCATGTTCCTTCGAATATTGGAGTCCCTCCGTCTTGTAATTCGCAAATTCCATAAAAAAGATTATATTTGCGCCATGCATCAAGAGCGTCCTCTTGAAGGACCGCCAACCGAGCAGCCAGAAGCCACGGTGGCAGGATGATGCGGATGTTCAATCAAAAAAAGTATGTGCTTTATGCCCGTCCGCCAGGAGGGATATTCATGGTTCCTGATCCGGTGTTCTTAGGGACCTTCGTAAGGAACAACATTGAATTCAGCGATTTCTTTTCTGCATCTTGTCCTGGATGCGGACATAGATTGTATCCTTATCATATTGACGGATGTCCTGCTTCCGAGAGAGTCGTTCTTCAGCTATCCTGCTGCGATTGCGGATGGGAAGGAATGGTAAGGGTCGGTGGTTGGCATATGAGGAGTGAGATGCTCAAGCTCACCCAGGTTGAAGACCGGCTTAGGCTTGAAAGGCTGCTCCTGACGAAGCCGGACTTCAAAGTGGCGGGGATCAAGGAGTTCATGGAATACTGTACCCACCTCCGATGAAAACAGGTGCGGGGTACTTCGGACGTAGTTGACATTCTGGTATTGTGTTTTGTGCCATAAAGACACTCACTTTCTCCCACACTTTGGCACATCCTCAGTATATCTTCGCGACATGATCACTCATTACTGCCGGACAAACGAAGAAGCCTTGAATCAAGCGAAGAAAGCAAGTAAACAGCCTGGCTGCGAATCCATGGGAATCACCCTGCCAGATGGTAGGAAGGGATTCGTGATTTACAGGAATGGAAGATTGGTGGAGAGATATCTGACAATGACTTTAGCAAGATAACCACGAAAAAGCTATCTTTGTAGACACTAGCTGTATGTCTGGCATCCGGAAGATCCCAAGGACTACTATCACTTCGAGGCGCTGGAGTGCCTGTATAAACACGTGTTCACCAAGTACGGCGTCCTGGAGCGCTTCGGGCCCATGTTCTGCCACAGCGATATCATCAATTACGGAAATCTTCATAACATCGATTTCATTCGCACCAAGACCCTTTGCCATGGGGGCGATTGCTGCGATTTCCGATTTGTCCGGCATAGGAAAGGGGAGACCTGGCATCGGACAAAAAGCATATGAAAATGGAAAGACCGAATTACAAGAACTGGATGCCTAATGACTTATTATGAGGGTTCCCACTTGCAGCGGACGGGAGCGCCGAATTCGCGCATGGCTTTCAATACTTGCTCTTTCATTTCATTATTAGTTTAAAGTGTGAATGATCGTTGTCGTTTCTTTTGCCATATTTAGACCATAACAAAGATAAGTTTTTTCGCAAATCTTTTCAACATCGGTTACTCGCGCGTACCTTCCATCGAGGGTAGTATTCGGACACTGAAGGCATTGGCGGCCCAAGTGGGATCGGAGAAGATTGCCTGGCGCTATGATCCCGTGCTCTTGACGGAGAAATATACCATAGAGCGGCATCTGGAGACTTTTGACCGGATGGCCCGAGAGCTCGCTCCCTATGTGGTCCTACAGGCTGTAGGCAGTAAGCGAGGCGAGGGCATGACGGTAGTCGCGCTCTGCTTCCAGGGTTGCTTCGAGGACTTCGAAGTAGAGGTCGATTTCCACCAGGTAGTCGATCATCGAGATTTCTCCTTTTGAAAGGGCGGAAAGCAGGAATTCACGGCTGT